>JAGQTQ010000039.1 GCA_020438905.1 Mycobacterium sp. | reverse complement strand
ACTTCTTCTCGAGAACGACGTTGCGGCCCTTCGGGCCCAGGGTGACCTTCACCGCGTCGGCGAGGGCATTGAGACCCCGCTCGAGGCCGCGGCGGGCCTCTTCGTCGTACGCAATAATCTTGGACATTGCGGTGTGAATCCTCCGGTTGGGGGGTGACACGATTTCTGGCCGGACGCAGTGCCCGCGACGGACGACCCCAGCTGTCAAGGCTGCGGTCTCACCGTCCCGACCTAGCACTCACCGGTCGTGAGTGCCAACATCTTTTTTAGCACTCGACCATGGCGAGTGCAAGATTGTTCGCCTCGGGCAGACTTCGGGGAATGCCGCTGCACATCCCGCCCTACCCGCCGCCCCGCTACTCCGGGGACAACGGCGACGTCGCGACTGGGTCGACGGCGGCCCCGGCGACAATTTCGTCCTCTGACAACCTCTTCATCTAAAGTCCACTTCGGTCGAAAGGAGGCCCCGAGGGTGAGCGCAGTCGAGCCGCCCACCTCCCGGGCCCTGCGGGGCTGGCAGCGGCGGGCATTGGTGCGGTACCTGACCGGCCGGCCGAAAGATTTTCTGCTGGTCGCCACACCCGGTGCCGGCAAGACCACCTTCGCGCTGAAGATCGCCGGGGAACTGCTGGCCGACGGCACCGTGGAGCGGGTCACCGTGGTGGTCCCCACCGAGCACCTGAAGGTCCAGTGGGCGGGCGCGGCCTCCTCGTTCGGGATCGCGCTGGACCCGCGGTTCTCCAACTCCCAGGCCCAGACCTCCGGCGACTACCACGGCGTCGCCGTCACCTATGCCCAGGTCGCCAGCCATCCGATGCGCCACCGGGTGCGCACCGAGGGCCGTCGCACCCTGGTGATCTTCGACGAGATCCACCACGGTGGCGACGCCAAGAGCTGGGGCGAGGGCATCCGGGAGGCATTCGGCGACGCGACCCGGCGGCTGGCCCTGACCGGGACGCCGTTCCGCAGCGACGACAGCCCCATCCCGTTCGTCACCTACGCCCCCGACGGCCAGGGCCTGCTGCGCTCGGAGGCCGACCACACCTACGGCTACTCCGACGCGTTGACCGACGGGGTGGTGCGCCCGGTCATCTTTCTGGCCTACTCGGGCGAGGCCCGCTGGCGCAACAGCGCCGGCGAGGAGTACGCGGCCAGGCTCGGTGAACCGCTCAACGCCGAACACACCGCGCGGGCCTGGCGCACCGCGCTGGATCCCGACGGGGAATGGATGCCCGCGGTGATCAAGGCCGCCGACACCCGGCTCAACCAGTTGCGGTCCGGCGGCATCCCGGACGCGGGCGGCATGGTGATCGCCTCCGACCAGACCGCCGCGCGGGCCTACGCCGAGTTGCTGCGCAAGCTCACCGGCGAGGCCGCCACGGTGGTGCTCTCCGACGACCCGGGGTCCTCGGATCGCATCGGGCAGTTCTCCGAGAGCACCAGCAAGTGGCTGGTTGCGGTGCGGATGGTCTCCGAGGGCGTGGACGTGCCGCGGCTGGCGGTGGGCGTCTACGCCACCAGCGCCTCGACGCCGCTGTTCTTCGCCCAGGCCATCGGGCGGTTCGTCCGCTCCCGTGCCCCCGGCGAGACGGCCAGCGTCTTCCTGCCGTCGGTGCCCACCTTGCTGCAACTGGCCAGCGAACTCGAGGAACAGCGCAACCACGTGCTGGGCAAACCGCACCGGGAAACACTGGACGACGAGGCCCCGGTGGAGCGCCGCCGCACCGAGCCGACCGAGGCCGACAACGGTTTCCAGTCGCTGGGCGCCGACGCCGAGTTGGATCAGGTGATCTTCGACGGGGCGTCGTTCGGCACCGCCACCCCGGCCGGCAGCGACGAGGAGGCCGACTACCTGGGCATCCCCGGCCTGCTCGACGCCGACCAGATGCGCGACCTGCTGCGCCGCCGCCAAGAGGAGCAGCTCGCGGTGCGCTCGGCGAGCGGGACCCCGCCGCCGCCCCGGACCACCCACGGCCAGCTGCGGGAACTGCGCCGGGAACTCAACGCCCTGGTCGCGGCGACACATCACCGCACCGGCCGCTCACACGGCTGGATTCACAACGAACTGCGCCGGGTGTGCGGCGGGCCGCCGGTGGCCGCGGCCAACCGCGACCAGTTGCAGGCCCGGATCGAGGCGGTCCGCTCGCTAAAGGCCTAGCAGCGCGGGCAGGTCGGCGACCGAGTCCAGCACGTGGTTGGGCTGCATGGCGAACTCGTCGGCGGCCCAGCGTTCCAGGGTGTCCGGGCGGAACTTGCCGGTGCGCACCAGCACCCCGGTCATGCCGACGACCTGGGCGGCCAGCACGTCGTTGTTCAGGTCGTCACCCACCATGTACATCTCCTCCGGATCAGCCCCCAGGCGTGCGGCGGCCGCCTGGAATCCGGCCGGCGCGGGCTTGCCGACGGCGGTGGCCTTGCGGCCGGAGGTCTGTTCCATACCGATCAGGTACATGCCGGTGTCGATCCGCAGACCCTCGGCGGTGTTCCATGCGGTGCTGCGGTGCATGGCGATCACCGGAACGCCCTGGGTCATCCAGTCATAGACCCGGCTCAGCGTGAGATGGGTGTACTGCTGCCCGGCGCCGCCGAGCAGGATCACGTCGGGCTTGTCCGGCCGGTCGGACGGTCCGACGATGTCCACACCCGGCATGTCCCCGGTGATATCGCCGTCGTTGACCAGAAAGCACCGCGCACCCGGGTAATGCGTCCGGACGTAGTCGGCGGTGAGCACCGCGGCGGTGATCACCTCATCGGGCCGCACGGCCATACCGGCAGCGGCCAGCGCCGCAGCGATCTCCGATCGGGTTCGGGTGGTGGTGTTGGTCAGATACGAACAGGCGACCTGATGATCGGCAAGCACCCGCAACGTCTCCGCCGCGCCCGCGATAGGCCGCCACGAGGTCACCAGGACCCCGTCGATGTCGAAGAGAACTCCGCCGACGGCCATAGGGAAACAGTAGGCGCACCAGGGTTCGGGTGCCCGGCGTGCGGGGTGAACCGGTGTGGCGAGCGCCGCGGTTCGGCGCGTTTTCCCGACCGGTCGGCAGCCCCGTATCTTCTAGGAATGCGATGGACTGAGAACGACGTGCCCGACCAGACCGGACGCCTGGCGATCGTCACCGGCTCCAACACCGGACTCGGTTTCGACACCGCCCGGGTGCTTGCCGGACGCGGCGCCAAAGTGGTGATGGCCGTGCGCGACACCGCCAAGGGCGACGCGGCAGCCGCGCGCATCCGCGCCCTCTCGCCGGGCGCCGATGTCACCGTGCGCAAGCTGGACCTGGGTTCGCTGGCCTCGGTGCGCGACGCCGCCGCCGAGATGGCCGAGACCTACCCGCGGATCGACCTGCTGATCAACAACGCCGGGGTGATGTACCCGCCCAAACAAACCACCGCCGACGGTTTCGAATTGCAGTTCGGCACCAACCATCTCGGGCATTTCGCCCTCACCGGACTGCTGTTGAAGAACCTGCTCGACGTCGAGGGTTCGCGGGTTGTCGTGGTGGCCAGCATCGCCCACAACATCCGCGCCAAGATCGACTTCGAGGACCTGCAGTGGGAGCGCCGCCGCTATGACCGGGTGGCCTCCTACGGCCAGTCCAAGCTGGCCAACCTGATGTTCGCCTACGACCTGCAGCGCCGGCTGGCGGCGGCGAAGGCGAAAACCATTGCGGTGGCGGCACATCCGGGCGTGGCGGCCACCGAATTGGTCCGCCATGTCCCCGGCGCGAGCCTGCCCGGTGTGGACTGGCTGTCGGGCAAGCTGCTCAACAGTTCCGAACTGGGCGCGCTGCCGACCCTGCGCGCCGCCACCGATCCGGCGGTCCGCGGCGGTCAGTACTACGGCCCGGACGGGTTCCGCGAACTGCGCGGCTACCCCGTTCTGGTGACCTCGAGCAAGCAGTCCCAGGACGTGGCGGTCCAGGAGCGGTTGTGGACCGTCTCGGAGGAACTGACCGGCGTCACCTTCCCGGTCTGAGCCAGATGCCCGCCCAGGCCCGCATGCGCAGCGTCGAGGACCACCGCCGGGTCGTCGCGGAGTTGATCTCCGCACGCGCGCCGCACCGGTGCGGGCTCGCAGAGGCACTGGGTCTGGTGCTGGCAGCCGATCTCGCCGCACCGCTGTCGTTGCCGGTCTTCGACAACTCGGCGATGGACGGCTACGCGGTCCGCGCCGAGGACGTCGCCACGGCGAGCGCCGATTCGCCGGTGGAACTGCCTGTCGCCGAGGACATCCCAGCCGGACGCACCGACCGGCCGACCCTGGCCGCGGGCACCGCGCACCGGATCATGACCGGTGCGCCACTGCCGGCCGGGGCCACGGCGGTGGTTCCGGTGGAGGCGACAGACGGCGGGATGCCGACGGTGGCGATCCGCTCCGCGGCCCGGGCGGGACAGCACATCCGCCAGGCGGGCGAGGACGTCACCGCGGGCATGACGGTGCTGCGGGCCGGCGAGATCGTCTCCCCGGCCGCGCTCGGACTGGTCGCCGCCCTGGGCGTCGACAGCCTGGCGGTGATTCCGCGCCAACGGGTGCTGGTGGTCTCCACCGGATCGGAACTGGTGCCGGCCGGAACCGACCTGGCGCCCGGGCAGATCTACGAGTCCAACGCCGTCATGCTCGCGGCGGCCGCACGCGAGGCCGGTGCCGCGGTGGTCGATGTGGCCATGTGTCCCGACGACGTGGGACGGTTCCGGGCGCTGCTCGACGGCCGTGCCGGACAGGTGGACCTGATCATCACCTCCGGCGGGGTCAGCGCCGGCGCCTACGAGGTCGTCAAGGACGCCTTCGGTTCGACCGGTGTGGAGTTCGTGAAAGTCGCCATGCAGCCCGGGATGCCGCAAGGGGCCGGCCGCACGGCCGACGGCTGCCCGATCATCACCCTGCCCGGCAATCCGGTCAGCGCCCTGGTCTCCTTCGAGGTGTTCATCCGGCCCGCCCTGCGCGCCGCCATGGGCATGCCCGGCACGGAGCGCCCGCGCCGCACCGCGGTGCTCACCGAGGCGCTGACCTCGCCCCGCGGCAAACGTCAGTTCCGCCGCGGGGTCTACGACCCCGACACCGGCACCGTCACCGGCTACGGCCCGGCCGCCTCCCACCACCTGCGCTGGCTGGCATCGGCGAACTGTCTGCTCGACATCCCCGAGGACGTCACGCACGTCGGCGCCGGGGAACAGGTTGAGATGTGGGTCCTTTCCTGAACTCGACCCGACTAGAATCGGCGCGATGGCCAGACGCCCCGAAGACGAACTGAAGTCCGGCCCGCAACGGCTGGCCGCCCTGGTGCGATCGACGGTCCCGCCGATCCACCCCGCAGGGGTCCCGTTCATCGCCGCCGGCGTGGCGGTGGCTGCCCTGGGCCGCAAGCACCCGTGGATACGCAACGTCGGCCTCGCTGCCGCGGGCGCCAACGCGGGTTTCTTCCGGCACCCCCACCGCACTCCGCCGACCCGGCCGGGCGTCGTCGTCGCGGCCGCCGACGGGCAGGTATGTCTGATCGACACCGCGCCGGTCCCGGCCGAGCTGGGTCTCGGGTCAGAACCACGCACCCGGATCAGCGTTTTCCTCTCGCTGTTCGACGCACATGTCCAGCGCAGTCCGGTCAGCGGGGAGGTGCTGGCCGTCGAGCATCGCCCCGGACGTTTCCATTCCGCCGAACTGGAGGCCGCCAGTGAGGACAATGAGCGCAACAGCGTTCTTATCCGCACACCGGAGGGGCACGAGGTGGTGGTCGTACAGATCGCCGGGCTGATCGCACGCCGGATCGTCTGCGATCTGACCCCCGGCGACAGGGTGGACATCGGACAGACCTACGGGCTGGTCCGGTACGGGTCCCGGCTGGACACCTATCTGCCGGCCGGTTCCGAGGTGATCATCGAGTACGGCCAGCGCGCCCTGGCCGGCGAGACGGTGTTGGCGCGGCTGCCGTGACCAGCCCCCGGATCCCGATTCAATCCCGACGGGGGCTGCGCATCCTGCCCAGCGCGACCACCGTGCTGGCGATCTGCGCCGGCCTCACCTCGATCAAGTTCGCCCTCGACGGACGGGCACACATCGCACTGGCGTTGATCGGCGCCGCCGCAGTCCTGGACGGTATCGACGGCGGGATAGCCCGCGCCCTGCACGCCCAGTCCCCGATGGGCGCCGAGATCGACTCGCTGGCCGACGCGGTGAACTTCGGCGTCGCACCGGCTCTCGTCGTCTATGTGACCCTGCTGTCGGACTCGCCGGTCGGCTGGATCTTCGTGTTGCTCTACGCGGTCTGCATCGTGCTGCGCCTGGCCCGGTTCAATGCCCTGCTCGACGACAACACCCGTCCCGCCTACACCCGGCAGTACTTCGTCGGCATGCCCGCCCCGTGCGGTGCGGTGGGCTCGATCGGGCCCCTGGCGGCGATGCTGCAGTTCGGTGAGGGCTGGTGGACCTCGACCTGGTTCGTCTGCGCCTGGCTGGCGGCCAACTCGATACTGCTGGTGAGCCGGGTTCCCACCTTGGCGCTGAAATCGGTTTCGGTTCCGGCGAATTCCGCGCCGATCCTGCTCGGCCTGGTCGCACTGGCCGCCGCCGGCCTGCTGCTGTTCCCCTACATCCTGGTGCTGCTGATCATCGCCGGTTATCTGCTGATCATCCCGTTCACGATCCGAAGCCAGCGCTGGGCCGCCGCGCACCCGGAGACCTGGGAGGACACCTCCCGGCAGCGCCGCGCCGCCCGCCGCGCCGCGAGCCGCGCGCGGCATCCGCACCGTCGCTCCACCGCGCGTCTGGGTCTGCGCAAGCCGGGATCGGACCGGTGAGTTCGCGCCTCACCCTGACCGCGCGGCTCAACACCTCGGCGCTGGACTCCCGGCGCGGTGTGGTGCGGCTGCACCCGGAGGTGATCGCCGCGCTCGGTATCCGCGAGTGGGATGCGGTGTCACTCATGGGTTCCCGCGGTACCGCCGCCGTGGTCGGGGTGGCCCCGGCCGGGACACCGACCGGCACCGCGCTACTGGACGACGTGACGTTGTCCAATGCCGGGCTGCGCGAGGACGCCACCGTGCTGGTGTCCCCGGTGACGGTCTACGGTGCCCGCGCGGTGACACTGAGCGGGTCGGCTCTGGCCACCAAGTCGGTGTCCTCGGCCACCCTGCGTCAGGCCCTGCTCGGCAAGGTGCTCACCGTCGGTGACACGGTGTCGTTGCTGCCGCGCGATCTGGGCCCTGGCACCTCGACGTCGGCGGCCACCACCGCACTGGCCGCCTCGGTCGGGATCACCTGGACCTCCGAGTTGCTGACCGTCACCGGTACCGACCCCGCCGGACCCGTTTCGGTACAACCGAATACCTCGGTGACCTGGGGCGAGGGGCCCTGGGTCGGGGGGACCGTCGCCGCGGCGGTGCCCACTGGGTCGACGGCCTCGGTGAGCCCGCCCACCCAGTGGCCCGAGGAGCCACCGGTGAGCATCGAGGATCTCAAGGGCCAGCACGTTCAGGCCGGCCGGCTGACCGAGTGGCTCAAACTGGCCCTCGACGAGCCGGCCCTGCTGGAGAAGCTCGGCGCCAAACCCGATCTCGGAGTTCTGATCACCGGTCCGGCCGGGGTGGGCAAAGCCAGGTTGGTGCGGGCGGTGTGCGCGGGTCGACGGCTGGTGGAACTCGACGGCCCCGACACCGGTGCCCTGGCCCCCGTCGAACGCCATCAGGCGGTCGTGCGCGCGGTCGCCGACGCCATCGCCGGTGGCGGGGTGCTGCTGGTGAGCGATGTCGACGCGCTGCTGGGCGACCCGCCCGAACCGGTGGCGGCCTCGATCCTGGCCGAACTGCGCAAGGCCGTCGCAGCCCCCGGTGTCGCGCTGGTGGCCACCTCCCAGTCACCGGACTCCCTGGACCCCCGCTTGCGCGCCCCGGACCTGTGCGACCGGGAACTGGGCCTGAGCCTGCCCGACGGCGCCACCCGCAAGGCGCTACTGGAGGTGCTGCTTCGCGACGTGCCCGCCGAGGAACTGCGGCTGGAGGAGATCGCCGACCGGACACCGGGATTCGTGCGCGCAGACCTGGCCGCCCTGGTACGCGAGGCCGCGCTGCGGGCGGCCGCGCGGGCCAGCGACGGCGGTGCCGACCCGGTGCTCACCCAGGAGGATCTGACCGGCGCGCTGTCGGTCATCCGGCCGCTGTCGCGATCCAACACCCAGGAGGTGGCGGTCGGATCGGTGACGCTGGACGACGTCGGCGACATGGTCTCGACCAAGCAGGCGCTCACCGAGGCGGTGCTGTGGCCGCTTCAGCATCCCGACACATTCTCCCGGCTCGGCGTGGACCCGCCCCGTGGCGTCCTGCTCTACGGGCCGCCCGGCACCGGTAAGACTTTCGTGGTGCGCGCGCTGGCCAGTTCCGGCCGGCTCAGCGTGCATGCGGTCAAAGGCTCGGAGCTGATGGACAAGTGGGTGGGTTCCTCGGAGAAGGCGGTCCGCGAATTGTTCCGCCGGGCAAGGGATTCCGCGCCCTCTCTGATATTCCTCGACGAGATCGACGCGCTGGCCCCGCGGCGCGGGCAGAGCTTCGACTCGGGTGTGACCGACCGGGTGGTGGCTGCCCTGCTTACCGAACTGGACGGCGTGGAGCCGTTGCGGGATGTGGTGGTGCTCGGGGCCACCAACCGCCCGGATCTGATCGACCCGGCGCTGCTGCGCCCGGGCCGGCTGGAGCGACTGGTGTTCGTCGAGCCGCCGGATGCCGACGCGCGCTACCAGATTCTGAAGACGGCGGGTAAGTCGGTGCCGCTCAGCGACGAGGTGGACCTGCGCGCTCTGGCCGCCGACCTGGACGGCTACAGCGCCGCGGACTGCGTGGCCCTGCTGCGCGAGTCCGCGCTGACCGCGATGCGGCGGTCCATCGACGCCGCCGACGTCACCGCCGCCGACGTGGCCACCGCCCGGAAAAACGTCCGCCCGTCGCTGGACGCCGAGCAG
The DNA here is from genome assembly GCA_020438905.1 of Mycobacterium sp. Taxonomy (GTDB): domain Bacteria; phylum Actinomycetota; class Actinomycetes; order Mycobacteriales; family Mycobacteriaceae; genus Mycobacterium. Next base: position 24,632 of record JAGQTQ010000039.1, on the reverse strand, counting down.
GTCGAGTCGCTGCGGGCGTTCGCCTCCGACCGCTGAGCGCCCTCACTCCTCGGACAGCTGGAATTCCACCATGGCGATGACGGTCTCGATGGCGTCGGTCAGCGCGGCGACCCGCTCGGACAGGCTGGGCGCGGCCAGCACCGCATAGCGGTCGGCCTGGCCCATCGGGACGCGGGCGGCCAGCGCGTAGAGGTGACGGGACGGGTCGTCGGCGGTCCCGGCGTCAACAGCCAGCGCATCCGGTCGCAACCGGCCGCCGCGGGCCTCGGCCACCCGCTGGTAGAGCGCCAGGATGCGGTCGACCACCACACCGATCTGCTCGGGGCCGACCGGCGGGCCCGGCTCGTCGGGCCAGGGCTCGATCACCGCCCGCGGGTAGGGTTCGTCGGGCAGCCAGCGCCGCACCCTGATGCGCTCCCCCACCGGCGCCAGCAGCTGGTACTGACCCATCCCGAGGTCGACGTGCTCGGCGATGCGCGCCATCGTCCCCACCTCGCTGCGGGAGTCGCCGCCGCCGACCTCCCGGCCGTGGCTGATCAGGACCACGCCGAACGCCGGGTCCGGGGCGGCCAGACAATCCTCCACCAGCCGGGAGTAGCGCGGTTCGAAGATTCGCAGCGGCAACGTCTCCCCGGGCAGCGGCGCCGACTGCAACGGGAACATCGGCCAGGCGACGCCGGTCACCTCAGCCCCTGGGAGAACCGACGGCGACCATCACCGGACACCGCCGGTGACGACGTCCTTCACCGGGGCGCTGGGATCGGCGAAGGTGCACAGCGCCGCCGCGACGCCGGCCCACAGGTCCGGGTTCGCCGCGACCAGGCGGTTGCCCGCCTCGCCGATGGCCACCATCACCTCGCGCCGCCCGGACTGCCCCATCGGCACGTATTCCCGGCAGGTGGTCTCCAGCAGAGCCGCCCCGGCACCGATGCCGGCTTCTCCCGGAGTGGCCACCGGTGTCCCGTCGATCGCCCGGCTGCAGCCGCCGGCGAGCAACGCCACCGCGGTGAGCGCGATCACGGCCGTCCCCCTGAGACAGAACCCGCCGGCCAACATCTTCCTGGGCACCATCTACCGCTCCTCGAGGTCCAACTCGCCGACGAGCGCGTCGACCACCGCCCGCAGATCCCCGTCGTACTCCTCGGCCACCCGGCGCTGCCGCTGATAGGACGCCCCGAGCCGGGGAATGTCGGCGACGGCGGCGAGTTCCTCGGCGCAGTCCAACGACCGCGCCACCGGGTCCAGCCGGGTCAGCAGGTCATCGAGATCCTCGGTCACCAACCGCTCGTTGCTGTCGGCGTCGAGAATGATGATGGCGTCCAGCCCGTAGCGGGCGGCCCGCCACTTGTTCTCCTGGACGTGCCAGGGCGGCATCACCGGCAGTTGCTCACCGGCGTCGAGTCGACGGTCCAGATCGACGATCAGACAGTGCGTCAACGCCACCAGCGCGGAGAGCTCACGCAGATTGGAAACCCCGTCGAAAACCCGTACCTCGATGGTGCCCAGATGCGGCGCCGGCCTGATGTCCCAACGGATCTCGTTGATCTGGTCGATGATGCCGGTGGTCTTCTGGTCGTGCACGAACCCTTCGAACTCCCGCCAGGTGCCGAACTGGAACGGCAGACCGGCGGTCGGCAGCTGCTGGAACATCATGGCGCGGTTGCTCGCGTAGCCGGTGTCCTCACTGGCCCAGAACGGCGATGAGGCCGACAACGCCAGCAGGTGCGGGTAGTAGTTGAGCATCGAGGAGATGATCGGCATGACCTTGTGCGCAGAGGAGACGCCGACGTGGACGTGCACACCCCAGATCAGCATCTGCCGGCCCCACCACTGAGTGCGCTTGATCAGCTCGGCGTAGCGGGGGGCGTCGGTGAGCTTCTGGGTGGACCACTGGGCGAACGGATGGGTGCCAGCGCAGAACAGCTCCATACCCTGTTCGCGCACCACCTCGCGGGTCGAGATCAGGGTGGAGCGCAAGTCGGCCATCGCCTCGGGGACCGTGTCGCAGATGCCGGTGACGACCTCGATGGTGTTGCGAAGCAGTTCCTTGTGCACATGCGGGGTCTCACCGATGTCGTCGATGACCGCCGCGGCCTCGTTGCTCAGGTCGCGGCTACCCGCATCGACTAAGGCGAATTCCCATTCCACGCCCAGTGTCGGGCGCGGGGAACCCTCGAAGTCGAGCCTAGCCGGTTCCGATGACACCGCAGGCGACCCGCTTGCCGCCGTCGCCGGTGGCCAGCGTGGTCTCGTCCGGCGGCGGGGCGCCGTTGGTCTGCTGGTAACGGTCGGCGGGGATGTTGGACAGGTTGTCCGAATTCTCGTGGATGATGATCGCCGTTCCCTCACCGTCCAGCAGATCGGCCTGGTCGAAGGCCATCGTGGTGGTGACCAGAGTGGCCATCCCGTCGCCGCGGACCTGCAACGGCGCCAAATCGCCGGCGTGGTTGGGGTGACCGGTCGCGACCCCGTCCTGGAGATGACCCCCGGCGGAGAGGAAGTCGCCCGGGGCGCCGCCGGTCGGGGCCACCGAGTTCACCTCGCACTTGCCGACGGAGTGGATGTGCAGGCCGTGGAAACCGGGCGACAGCTTGCCCGCTGCGGTGGTCTGCACGGTGACGGTGGCGTACCCGTCCCGGAACTCGATGGTGGCCGCGGCGACCTGACCGCCGTCGGGCCCGTTGATCTGCGCGGTCAGCGTTTCGGCCGACGGCACCTGGGGCGCTCCGCCATGGGACCCGCCGTGGGCCCCGCCATGCCCCTCGGCCAGCGAGGCCGGAGGCGGCGAGCCGGTCCACACCGGCGGCGTGGTGCCGGGCTGGGTCGCGACCGGCTCATACGGGGCGCAGGCGCTGACCAGAACTACGGGGGCGGCGAAGAGAAGAGCGGCGTACTTACCCATGGCGCTAACCCTATCCCGGCTCAGCCCGTCACCAAGACAATCACGCCGGGTGGCTGCTCGGTGATTTCGGGAATCCTCGGAGCCACCGGGGCCTCGAGCACCTTTCCGACCGCCTCGGCGGCGGCCTGCTCGCCCTCGGCGGGCCCGAAATAGACCGTCGTGACCGGCAATTCGGGCACCTCGATGGTGGCCGCCTCGGTCACGTTCCAGCCGGCCTCGCGCAACCGGTCGGAGACGCGGGTGGCGGCCGGCTCGTCGCCGTACACGCTGTAGACGCGCACATCGGACTTCGGCGCCGGCGGTTTGGTCGTGGTGGTGACGGTCCGGGTGACGGTGTCATCACCGGTGTCGCCGCCGGAACCCATCGCCTGGAACCCGACCAGCAGGAAGATCACGCCGAGGAACAGCAGCACCATCACCATGGCGCGCAGGGGTAGCCCGGAGGAATCGGGGACGCGCTCGCTCATCGGGCTAACTGTAAACCGTTGCTTCAGGGGAACTCGAAGCCCAGCCGCCGAGCGGCGCGGGCCTTCTGCCGGCTGGCCCGCAACCGGCGCAGCCGCTTGACGAGCATCGGGTCGGCCGCGAGCGCCTCGGGCCGGTCGACGAGCGCGTTGAGCACCTGGTAGTAGCGGGTGGCGGACATCGAGAAGAGCTCCTTGATGGCCTCTTCCTTGGCGCCGGCGTACTTCCACCACTGCCGTTCGAAGGCGAGGATGTCGAACTCGCGGCGGCTCAGACCCTCGGGAAGGTCCGCGTCGTCAATCGCCCGTTCGGCCCGTGCCATGGCGCCGTCCATTCGATTCGTCGACCCTTTCAGCGGTTTGGGCATTGGTTTCGAGCCTGGTTTCGAGCTTGGATTCGAGCCTGGTTTCGAGCTTTGCCAGCGGAGCGCAAATCACATTCCTGTGGTTTGCGGTCATTCAATCATGTCCGCCCCGAATCGGACGGCACCGCAGCCCGCGCGTCGGCCGCTCTTTAAGCTTGCCGACCATGGCGGTCCGACCCATCGTGATCCTCGGCGATCCCGTTCTGCACAACCCGACCACACCGGTGCCCGTGGGCCCCGACGGATCGTTACCCCCGGAGGTGACCGAACTGATCGCCGACATGTACCAGACCATGGACGCGGCCAACGGCGTCGGTCTGGCGGCCAACCAGATCGGGGTCGGGTCGCGGTTGTTCGTCTACGACTGCGCCGAGGACCGCGGCAAGCCGACCCGGCGTCGCGGCGTGGTCATCAACCCGGTGCTCGAGACCTCGGCGATTCCCGAGACGATGCCCGACCCGGAGCTCGACGACGAGGGATGCCTGTCGGTGCCGGGCGAGTCGTTCCCGTGCGGACGCGCGGAGTGGGCCAGGGTCACCGGCCTGGACGCCGACGGCAACCCGGTGACGCTGGAGGGAACCGGGCTGTTCGCCCGAATGCTGCAGCACGAGACCGGACACCTCGACGGCTTCCTCTACGTGGACACACTCATCGGGCGCCACGCCCGGGCGGCCAAGCGGGCGGTCAAGTCCCACGGGTGGGGCGTTCCCGGGCTGTCGTGGATGCCCGGCGACGTGCCCGACCCGTTCGGGCACTAGCGATGGCCGCCGTGCGGGTCGCCACCTGGAACGTCAATTCCATTCGCGCCCGGGTCGATCGGGTGCTGGACTGGATGGCGCGTGCGGAGGTCGACGTGCTGGCCATGCAGGAGACGAAATGCTCCGACGAGCAGTTTCCGGCGATGGCGTTCCTGGGCGCCGGTTACGAGGTGATGCACACCGGGCACAGTCAATGGAACGGGGTGGCGATCGCCAGCCGGGTCGGATTCGAGGATGTGCAGACCGGTTTCGCCGGCCAGCCGTCCTGGGAGGGCAAGGACGAGGCACGGGCGCTGGGCGCAACCTGCGGCGGGGTCCGGGTGTGGAGCCTGTACGTGCCCAACGGACGTACCGTGACCGATCCGCACTACCGCTACAAGCTGGAATGGCTTGCCGCACTGAAGAACACCGCTACATCGTGGTTACGTGACGATCCGCAGGCGCAGATCGCCCTGGCCGGGGACTGGAACATCGCGCCCCAGGACGACGACGTCTGGGACATCGACGTCTTCCGCGGTGCCACCCACGTGACCGAACCGGAGCGGGCGGCGTTCCGGGATATCGAGGCATCTTTCGCCGATGTCGTCAGACCGTTCACACCCGGGCCCGGGACTTACACCTACTGGGATTACACCCAGTTGAGGTTTCCCCGGCGCGAGGGGATGCGGATCGACTTCATCCTGGCTTCTCCGGCCCTGGCAGAGCGGGTGGTGCACGGCGAGATCGCCCGCGACGAACGCAAGAGCGGCAAGACCAGGATCGGATCGCCCAGCGACCACGCACCGGTGTTCGTCGACGTCCGTTAGACACCCAGGACCGCCGAAGTGAGTAGCACCCCCCATCCGGCCGCCCCGCCCCTGACACCACCGGCCCTGACGCCGCCGCGGGTGCTCACCATCGCCGGGTCGGACTCCGGCGGCGGCGCCGGGTTGCAGGCGGATCTGCGCACACTTGCCCTGCTGGGCGTTCACGCACTGGTTGCGGTGACTGCAGTGACGGTGCAGGACTCGTTGGGAGTCAAAGGATTCCACGAGGTTCCCGCCGAGATCCTCAAGGGTCAGATCGAGACGGTGGCCACCGATATCGGGGTGCAGTCCGCCAAGACCGGACTGCTGCCATCGGCAGCGAGCGTGCAGACGGTCGCCGGGTGCTGGCGGCTCCTGGGCCTGGACGGGACGGCGCCCCTGGTGGTCGACCCGGTCTGTGCCTCCTCCCGCGGCGAGGCACTGCTGGACCGCTCGGCACTGGACGCGCTGCGCACCGTGCTGTTCCCGCTGGCCGACCTGATCACCCCGAACATCGACGAGGTGCGACTGCTGACCGGTATCGAGGTCGGCGACGCAGACTCCCAGCGCCGGGCCGCACGCGCGCTGCACGATCTGGGCCCACGGTGGGTGCTGGTGAAGGGCGGGCACCTGCGCTCGGCGCCGTGCAGTACCGATCTGTTGTTCGACGGCAAGGACTTTCACACCTTCGACGCGCCGCGGGTCGACACCGCCGACGACCACGGGGCGGGTGACACTCTGAGCGCGGCGGTCGCGGGCGCGCTGGCGCACGGATACCCGATGCCCGAGGCGGTCGCCTTCGGCAAGACCTGGGTCACCGCATGCCTGGGCGAGGCCTACCCGCTCGGCGGCGGACGGGGCACGGTCTCGGCGTCCTTCCGGTTGCGGACATGACCGACCCGGAGGCCAGGGATCCGGACTCCGTCGTCCCGGACACCGCCCTGGACGCCATCGCCGCCATCGCGCACCGGCCGGCCGGCGAACCGGCCGGTGTGGTGGTGCTGACCCACGGAGCCGGCGGAAGCCGGGAATCCCCGCTGCTGGTGCGACTCTGCGAGGAGTGGGCGGGCCGGGGATTTCTGGCGCTGCGCTATAACCTGCCCTATCGCAGGCGGCGGCCCAAGGGCCCACCGTCGGGATCGGCCGCCGCCGACCGGGCCGGGGTGGCCGAGGCGATCGCCGCGGCCCGCGCGCTGTCCGGTGGGCCGCTGATCGTCGGCGGCCACTCCTACGGTGGCCGGCTCACGTCGATGGCCGTCGCCGACGGCGCGGAGGTGGACGGCCTGAGGTTGTTCTCCTATCCACTGCACCCGCCGGGCAAGCCGGACCGGCTGCGCACCGAGCACTTCGGCTCCATTCGCGTGCCGACGGTGTTCACCCACGGAACCCGTGACCCGTTCGGAACGATCGACGAACTGAGGGCCGCGGTCAAGCTCATCCCGGCGCCGGTGGAGATCGTCGAAATCGCCGGAGCCCGGCACGACTTGGCCCCGCTCCGCCTCTAGGTAAGTCACGCCGAACGGTTGAATTGACTTCGATATCGGAGATATCCTCACGTATTGCATGTCCACAGCTAGCAAGTAAGGCTGGGTGGTGATGGGCGAGTTGGTTCTGGCGTTCGGCCCCGTCCAAGGGGCGGAACCAATCGGGGCTGGGGAAGCCGGCCAATGAGCGTCGCCCCGCCCGAGGTCATCACCGGTCGACTGATGTCGGGCGCCGGGCCGGGTCCGATGGCGGCCGCTTCGGCCGCCTTCGGGGCCGCCTCCACGGCGTTGGGAGAGACCAACGATCGCCTCGTCGCTCAACTGGCCTGGTTGCAGACCCACTGGTTGGGGCCGGCCGCCGAGAGCATGGCGGTGTCGCTGACCAAGCACCTGTCCTGGCTGAGAGTGCTGGAGGTCCAACTGGATGAGGCGGCCGCCCGCACCGCTGCTCAGGCGGCGGCGTTCAGCCAGGCCTACGCGACGATGGTTCCGATGCCCGCCATCGTCGCCAACCGGGTCACCCTCTCGTCCCTGCAGGCAACCAATTTCCTCGGCGTCAACGCGATTCCGATCGCCGCAACGGAGGCCCAGTACCTGGAGATGACAATTCAGGACATCACGGTTCAGTCCACCTATCTGGCGCAGACGATCGCCAACACCACCTTCGAACCGTTCACGCCGATGCCAGGCCCGATCGTGCTGGGCGAGTTTCCCATCCCGGCGATCTTCCAGCCGGCGGTTTCCTCAGCCGTCAACGCCGGCGAGCAACTTCGCCAGGCGGCGGTCGCGGCCCAGGCGCCTGGCGACGGCGCGTGATCGACGATCGCGCGCAGGCGCAGGCGGCTCTGGCGCGCTTCCGTGCCGCCCAGGGCGATCGGACACAGCAGTCCGCCGAGCCGGTGGGCCGGCAGTTCCGCTCGCAACTGAGCAACCTGATGGATCAGGTGGCCCGTGAGCATCGCCTCGACGGTGTCGGATTCTTCGACACCCAGCCGACCTCGCCCACCCTGGAGCGGTTGGCCGGCACTGGCGGCGCTCCGGGCTATACGGCGGCGCTGCGGGTGGCAGGTATGGCCGGACTGTCCGGGGCTTCCACCGGATTTCGATTCCCAAAGGAGTGGGACACCGCGGTTCCCGCAGCCGGAACCGGGCTCGACGGGGTTCCCACCGGACACGCAGACCGAGCGCGCTGAGTTCGGGGCGGCAAACCGTCACCTGGTAGCCGAGGGCAGCCAAGCGGGTCCAGTCCGTCCGGCGCCGAGGTGGGTAGCGACGGCATAGCCGAGCACCCGCCGCGAACGGCCGTGCGGACCGCCGCCCCGGATAGCCCGCCCTGCCCGGTACCCGGGTGGATGATGTTCGACGTCCGAACCAGGTTCAGCTGGTCGGGAAAGGCTCCCGCGTGCGCACCCTGGAACCACGACATCTTCTGTCGCCCAATATTTTTCAAATGTTCTTCTGCGGCACCGCCCCGCCGCCTGCGCGGTGTTCGGCCAAGGAACCCGGCGCCCGTCGACCCGATCCGAGGCTGCCCGCAACTCTGGGCTCTCCACCACCGGCCCGGCGGCGCAGGTCGCCGTCGCGACGATGGCGTTGCAGGACAAACACTTTCGCTGATCTACACCCAGCTACATCAAACCTTTGGTAGCCCGGAGCTAGCCGAAAAACATTTCTGCGGCAACTATTGACACGCCGTGTCCGTAATGAGATAAATCACTCATCAGGTTCGGTCGCGTCGTTGACGCGTTTTCGGACCCTGGCAAAGGTTGGTGAAGAATGAGCCATCCCGGTGACTGCACCGTTGGAACTGCCCCGTCCCGGGATGCGCCGCTGGCGACACTGGACTCCGATGGAACCACCGCCGTCCACAGACGTGCCCCGCCGGCTCGACCGTGGCGACGACAATGATTTCAGGTTGAGCGCCGGTACTCACCCACCGCCATTACGTGGATGCCGAGTGCTGAACGACTCCCCCAATGACTTGCACTCAGGGCTGTTCGGGGTGCGGCGCGCGCGCTGCGCGTGAGACGAAGAACAGCAACGCAGCTTTCACTTCAAGGCAGCTTTCACTTCAAGAAAATGGAGACCCCCATGCCAGTACAGCGTTTTGCGCAAGATCTGATCGTCCAGCAAGCCCAAACCAACGGCCTCCTCGCGTTGGTCGGTGACACCGCGGCCAACAACCAGGCGCTGCTCACCACTACCAGCTCCGCACTGGCCGTTCTGCAAGGCCAGATGGGCGATGCCTTCCAGTTGGCCATGCAACGCATCTACGACGTATGCGTAGCAAACAACGGACTGCTGAGCGGAATCACCGACAACCTGCAAGCCGGCCTCACTGCGGTACCCGGGCAGGACGCCGCCGGCGCCGCCCCCTTCGCGGCCATCGCGGCCATCGACTAACCGAGAACCCCAAAGCCCCAAGGAAAAGGACACACTGACATGCCTGCAGATTACGTTCTCTACGACTACATCGGCATCGAAGCCATCGCTGACGATCTGAGCACCGCCAACGCGAACGCCGCAACCCTGTTGGGGACCGGTAACACACAACGGGCTGCACTGGCCGTCACCTGGCAAGGCGCTTCGCTGGTCGCGTTCGAAGACGCGTACAGCCGGTTTTCAATAGCCAACACGAACATCATCAGTTCCACCGCGGCCGCGATCGCAGCCCTGGAGGACGGAAACGCACAGATGGCAACCGTCGAGGCGACGTATGCGGGCGGCTTCGTCTGAGCGTAGGGCCCCGGCGCTTGATCCCTGGTCGCGGAGGTGACGGGGCTCCGAGTCCACCCCTCTGGGAGGATTCGGAGCTCCGCTTCGTTCGCGCTCTAGGAATCGCTCGTCAATTCCGCACTGCCACAACGTTTTCGGACTGCAGCGCGGGGTAGGATCAGCGGAAATGGCAAGCAAGCCAGGTGTTCTCGCCGCAGCGTATCTGACCGTCGACGGGGCGCTGTTCATCAAACGGTTGATGGGCATCGACATGCTGCCGCCGGTGTTGGCGCTGATCGGCAACGTGTATTACCCGCAAGACCAAGCCGTCGTCGACGATCACACCGTCCCGGTGCTCGTCGGGCAGGGCCTGATCGACGCTGACGGCAATGTCGAACCCGCACTCGAGTCGTGGATGAGGGTGCTGGAAAACCCTGACGTCGACGTGTCGCTGCGCGCGATGCAGTCGCAGATGATGCGGCGGGCTGTGGTGGCTCGCCGCGGCCGGCAACACGTTCTGGCGCTGCGCCGCAACGACCAAGTCGTCATCCAGGGATTGTGGTCGCAAGGGGTGAGCTTCGACGAGGTGGTGTCCGCACCGCTGTGGGCCGCCATGCGCGTCTCCCAGGACAAGCCGGCACCCGAACCGGCGGAGTTCGAACCGGTGACCCTGTCGCTGGATCAGGTCAAGACACTGGCCGAGGGGGCCCCCGGGGAGATGGTGCGGCAGTTGCGGCGGACACTCGGTGTGGACTTGAACACCGCCAAGATCCTCAACGAGGTGTCGAAGTATTCCGGGCAGCGCGCCGAGATCGTGGTGCGCCAAAGTCGCGGTATGGACGCGGTGCAGACCCCGGTCGGCGTGGGAGTCGCCGACACCATTCACGGCAGGGTCATCTCCGCGGTGCGCCAACAGGGTTCTGAGGTGTGGGTGACTTTCGGGCCTGGGAGCTATGCGCGCTTCCGCGCCGCCATGGCCGACCTGATGCGACTGACGCCCGACAAGAACTGGTTCGCGGCCGCGCCGGTGAAGTCGGCCGGTCTCCGATAAGTCGATCCGTCCAGCTCTTGAGACCAGATTGTTGTCGCTCAGCCGAACACCGCGCCGTTGGCGGCATCGGTTTCCGCATATGTGCCGTAGGCCGAACCCAGCACTCCGGCATAGCGGGCCAACTCGACGAAGGCCTGCCCGGCAATCGCTAGGAAGCTCGCCCCATGCACGCCGGTATTGAGCGATGCCAACGCCGAGGCCTCATCGGTGCCGGCCACAGCGGGCGCAGTCACCGCCTGCACGCCCGCGGCAACCGCTGACGCGGCGCCAGTGACGTTGGCGACGACATCGTCTACCCCGGCCATCAGGATCGGCAGGTCGACTCGAGTGATCACAGGCAAACCTCGTTCCCGCCGAAAGGACCACGGCCACAATACTTGTGGGACCTTTTACGCTTTTGTTGGTTCTTTCACGCTACTGCACAGCTACCCGCGCGGTCTAGAAGTTCCGCCGGGGCACATCGAGTAATTTCCGACGCGTTTCGGCTCGCAACAATCAACCGCGGAATACGATCGTTTTACTGCCTTTGTACGAGAAGTACTCCGGCCCTTGGACGTGCTCAGGCGATGATCAGGCCCGCCGAGATTTGGGGCCGGCCGAGGTGCGTGTTGCTATGAGAAAGGTTGATTTGGTGGCTGAATTCCGGACCGCCGACAGCAGTGACAACCGCAAGGTCAGTGGCAAACCTTATTCGGCTCCCGATGACGGCCCCGGCGGGGCGCGGCGGCCGCCCGCCGCCGGTACCCGACACGCTGCGCGTTCGAACAGCTAGCCGCCGTGGCGGCCGATGACTCAATGATCGCGCAGCCGCCGGCCGCGGTCGCGGCAGCTCGATAGACGACTCAGAGGGGTCAAGTCATGTCAGTCGTGTGGCCGGTCGATCCGATGGCCGGTGAGTCGGGACGGAAAGGCGCCGTCCATGCCGTGCCCGAGCAGATCCGGGTTGCCGTTCATGTCGGCCGCTACATCGTCGAGACGTCGCTGAGTGCGTACGCGCCGCTGTCGGTGGTGATGGTCGGGCTGGTGCCGTTTCTGACAGAGCAGTTGCGCGACGAGGGACTGGAGGTCGCGTTCAGCCGCACCGCGATCTACTCGCTGGCGTTCGAGGGAGGCTTCGCACTCCCGCGGTCGGTGACGCTGGCCGATGCCGGGGTGCGGGACGGGGACCGGCTGATCCTGAAAGAGGTGCACTCGTCCGAGGTGTTCACCGCGGTGATCGAAGACCGCGCGGATGCCATCGCCGAGTTCAACGCGGCCAAGTTCCCCACCTTCGTCAGCGACACGTTCAACACCGCCCGGGTACTGGCGCTGACGACCCTGGTGGCCGGCTCGGTGCTGGTTTCACTGCTGCTACTGCTGGGGTGGCGGGCCAACTCGACCCTGCAATGGTGGCTGCCGCCGGCCGGCGCGCTGACTGCGCTGGCGGTGATCGGATCGGTTGTGGCGCAGCGGCGGCACACGGCGTCGGCGATCTCCTACGTGCTGGGTATCGCCGCTGTGCCGCTGGCGTTTACCGCCGGGTGGGTGGCGGTGCCCGCCTACGAGGGCATTGACGGGCACTGGACCGCCGCCAACCTCTTCGCCGGCGTCGTCGCCGCCGGCGCGGCGTCGTTGATGGTGGTCTGGCTGACCGGGGTGGGCATCACCGTGCACACCGCTGTCATCACCGTGAGCGGCGTCGCCACGGCGGCTGCCGCCGCGGCAACCTTCACCGGATTCGAAGCTCGTCAGATCGCCACCGTCGCGATCCTTGTCGGGATGATCGTGCAGGCCGGTGCGCCCGGGCTGGCGCTGACCCTGGCGCGGGTGCGACCTCCGAGCCTGCCGGTGCCCGGCGAGGGCATCGACAAGAACGAACTCGAAGAAGCCGCCATGGTCGTCGAAGTGTTCGAAGACTCCGATAACGCGCGCACCGTGGCTCTGACCGATGACGAGGACTCCCAGCTGGAGCGGCGAGCCCGCTCGTCCAACAAGTACCTGACCGGCCTTTTCATCGCTGCGGTGCTGGTGATCGCGACGGGGGCGATTGCGGCGGTCCAGCCCCCGGGGTCGTACCACTTCTACGGCGAGGTCGCCGTGGCGGTCCTGGGCATGTTGGTGTTGCTGCTCAAGGGCCGGTCGTTGAGCGACCGGGTACAAGCGACGTCGTTCTATGTCGGGGCGTTTGCGCTCGCGGCCGGGCTGACCGTGCGGGTGCTGACCGGCACCGATGACGCCGTCGCGCAACTGTCGGTGATAGGCGGGGTGGTCGCGGCCGTGGTGGCGGCCGTCCTGGCCGGGCTGCGGCTGCCCGGAAAGCACATGTCCCCGGTTATGTTGCGGCGCATCGAAAACCTGGAGTTCGTGTTCATCATGGCGATACCGGTTGTGGCGTTCTGGGTCATCGGCGTCTACGCGGCCTTCCGGAATCTGAGGTGAACGCGGTGCCGGTGAACCGGCTCGCGCGTGGCGCCGCCGTCGTGGCCGCGGTAACGGCGCTCGTCTGGGTTACGCCCATTGGCGCCGCGTCTGCGGTGGCGCCGCCCGACGCCGACATCGGCGCGGCTCCGGCGGATGGCCCACCAGCCCCCGAACGGCCGATGCGCAAGAACGGCGACTGCATCACCGGCGGCGTGCTGGCGAACTCCGATCTACTCAAGGCGCCGCCGGCGGCGACATCGCTCCAGCTCGCCGAGGCGCACAAGTTCTCGACCGGCGCCGGCGTCATGGTCGCAGTCCTCGACACCGGAGTGCGGCCCCAGCCCAGACTGGTCGGCATGATCCCCGGCGGGGATTATGTCGATCCCGCCGGCGAGGGGTTCGACGACTGCGACGGCCACGGCACCATCGTCGCGGGCATCATCAACGCCGCACCATCACCCGCCGACGGACTGGTCGGGGTGGCACCCAACGCGCAGATCATGTCCATCCGGGTAACCTCGGGCCTCTACAGCCCCGAGATTCCGCCGGAAAATCCCGACGATCCCAACCAGTCTCGCACCGCCGGTGACATCCGGGCGCTGGCCCGGGCGATCGTGCACGCCGCGAACCTCGGTGCGCGGGTCATCGACGTGTCGGTCGCGTCGTGCACCGATCTGAACCGTCCGATCGACCAGAGCATCCTCGGCGGCGCACTGCGCTACGCCGTCGAGGTCAAAGACTCGCTGGTGGTCGCGGCCGCCGGCAACGTCAACGCGATCGACCGCGGCGCGGGCCCACCGACCAACTGCGCCAACAATCCCGATGTCGACCCGTCACGTCCCGACGATCCCCGCAACTGGGGTGGTGTCACGTCGATCTCCACGCCGTCGTGGTTCGACGAGCTCGTGCTGTCGGTAGGCTACGTGTCACCCGACGGCGCCCGGACCGACAATTCAATGGCCGGCCCGTGGGTGGACGTCTCGGCCCCCGGTTCGGGCATCGTGTCGCTTTCCAACACCGGCGAGGGCGTCATCAACGGGATTCCCGGCCAGCAGGGCACGCTGGTCCCGATCGCCGGCACATCCTTCGCCGCGGCCTATGCGACGGGTCTGGCGGCGCTGGTGCGCTCGCGTTTCCCTCAGATGACCGCCCGCGAAGCCGCCACCCGGATCATCACCACCGCGCGCCCCCCGGCGCGTGGGACCGACAATGTGGTGGGCCGCGGCGTTATCGACCCGCTGGCGGCGCTGACCTTTGAAGTGCCGATCGAGGGTCAGCCGCCGGTCACCGTGCAGGCGGCCGAACTTTCGATGCCGCCGCCACCGGCCCCGCCGGACACCCTGCCGAAGTCGGCCGCGGCGACCGTGGCCGGTGTCGTCGTCGCTCTCCTCGCGGTCGTCTTCGCGGTGGTCACCGCAGCCGGGCTGAAACGCAAGACCCGATGATGGCCGCACGTCGATACTCGAGGTGGATCAGGATGCCGCCGGCCTCCGCGCTGCTGTTCACCCTGGCTGCCAGCGTGGCGGTGCCCATCACCCTCGCCCGGGTGGTACCCATCTGGGCGGCCCCGGCGGTGCTGGCCCCGTTGGCGATCGCATTGTTCATCCCCATCCGGGGTCGCGTGCTGTTCATCGAGTGGATCGCGGTGGTATGGGGATTCCTGCGCAACCGGCGCCGCGGCCTCGTCGAGGAGTTGCCCGACCCGGTCGACCTGGAGGTGATCTCCGGCACCGCCGGAATCCGGTGGGACGGATACACCTTGGTCGCCGTCGTCGAGGTCGCCCCCTATCTGGCGTTGTCCGACCACGGCTCCGAGGCCGTCAGCGGCTTGCCGGTGGCGTTGGTGGCCGCCACGATGCGCCAGTACGGGCTGGTACTCGACATCGACATCGTCTCCTCGGGTCGGCACCTGCCCGAGGGGTCGGCCGGCCGCACCGTGTACTCCCAGTTCGCCGAACGTCGCCCGGTCATCGGGCAACGGCGCACCTGGCTGGTGTTGAGACTGAACGCGATGAGCAATCTCGACGGCATCGTCGAGCGGGGCCCCTCACGCATCGCCGCACCCAAGGCGCTGGCCGCAGCGGCGCACCGTGTGGTGCAGCGGCTGCAGCAGCAGCAGATCGGCGCACATGCGCTCTCCGCGGAAGAGATCGGACAGTTCGCCGACTGGCTGCTGAAACCCGTTGGCGCAGTGCCGAAAAGGGAACACTGGTCGAAGCTTCGGTCCGGGCCGAACTTCATCACCACCTACCTCGGTGACCCCCGATCACTCGCGGCCGGCCAGATCGACCGATGGTGGTCTTGGCCCGCCGAGGACACCGTGATCACACTTCGGCTCACCGCCGGCACCGACGACGTCCAGATCGGCGCGCTGGTGCGATACACCACCCAGGACAAGGCCTACCGGCCGCCGTCCGATGCCAAGCTGTCGCTGCGCACCGGTATTCAGCGCCAACTGCTGCTGGCCGCCCTGCCCGCCGGCGACCGCAGCCTGAGGGCGCCTATCCCCACGACCAGCCTCTCCGCGGTCGGCGACTTGGTTGTCCCGATCGGGCCGTCCGGGCAGATCCTCGGCCAACTCAGCGGTGGCACCACCGTCACAGCGCCGCTGTGGGATCAGAGCGGAAACCCGCACCGGCGCTGCATCGAGGCCCGCGTGGGCCTGGACCTGGCCCGCCAGCTGGTGTTGGGGGCAGTGGGCGCCGGTGCCGTCGTGGCGGTGCACACCGACGACCGGGACCGCTGGGACGGGCTGCTGGCCGCCGTCAACGACACCGACCGACTGTTTGTCGACACCCCCGGTGCACGCGAATGCGACATCGCCGTGTTCGACGGGCCCCCGAAGACCGCCGTTCCCGCCCGCACCGTGCTGCGACTGTCAGAGCCGTCCGAACCGGTCGGTGACGCCGACATGACTCTGGTCGAAAAGCCCGGCCGGAAACTGGAGGTCACCGTGGGCGACAAACCGCCGGTGCAGCTGTCTGTCATCGGCACCTGGGAAGACGACCTCTGACGCGGGCCGTGGCCGGTCCGGCGCCTTACCCCGCGCTGAGGCGCGGGAACCCGGCGCAGTCCACCGGGTCCATCGGGATCGAGGTGTATTCCCGGTAGGCGGCCCACGCAGCCGAGGGGTTCACCTCCCGGCTCTCGCCCTGCATCGCGGCGGCTTGTTTCCCGATGTACTGCTCGACTACATCATTGGTCTGATTTCTGATCTGGACGTATCTCTCATTCCACTCGGATACCGAGTCATCCAGATGCTCAATCGCCTCGGCGTAGTCACCGATCCACCGGCCGAAGCGCTCAAGGAACGCGGCGGGCCCTTCCGCGTTGGACATCGCCTCACGGAGGATTTCAACTGAGCGCCGCAGCGCGTCGCGCCCGTCATGCAGTCCCGCGGTATCGGTGCGCAGCTGGGAATGAAAGTCGGCTTTGCCGGCGGCCAGCAGAGTTGCGAAGCTGAGGACCTCGTCGTCGGTCGTCAGGGCGGCGAGCGAGGGGGGCCGCTCACCGTTCGTTGCGCGCACCGCTGGAGCCGAGATGACGATCTCGGAATTCAGGGCTGTTATGTGCAGGCCGATCATTGCTATCTGGGTGCGGGTTGCGATTGCGGCAAGGGTGTACGAGCCGGCGAGAATGCGCTCTATCGCGCGGACGAGTTCGTCGCCGGCTGCTTCACCGGTTGCGCCCAGCCCACGCCGGTAGGAGTTGCAGCGGGACGTGAGGTACACCGTGACGGGATCGGTTGCCGGGGATGGCATCGGCAAGCGTAGTCGCCGGGCCGTCTTCGCGATGCCATCGCAGGCGGTCAGCGCGAGCTCGCATGCCTCACGCAGGCGAGCCAGATCAAGGGACAGGCTCTTGCGGGGGCTGCTCATGAGGCGCATTCTGCCAACGGTTCGCGGGCCTCGCGCCAAAGTCGTGGTTACGCCGACCGCTGAATTCAGAGGCGGCGCTGGATTCGGGGGCAACGGAATTCGGGGCAACGGAATTGGGGGCAGCGCGGCTTCCCGCTGCCGCTACGGACTACCGGGTTGGCGACGAAGAGTCGCCCATGGCGTTGTTTAAAAACCGGAACATTCTCTTCGGTTCCGCCTCAAACTGAATACGTGCGCAGGAAACGACCGGGTTGCCGGGAACCAGAGCCCGCCTCACGCCGCAACAGCGGCCTCGTCGGCGTTTCCCAAGCCGCGGAACCGCCCCGTGTCGAGGGGCCCCCTAGCGCACAGGGGAGTCGAGTTGGCTGAATTGAAGGCCACTAAGAAGGGCCGGCGGCGCAATGGATTTCGGCTGACCGCCACGTATCAGGTCACCGGCTGGCGGTTCATGCACCGAAGGCTGCGGCACGCGTTGATCCGCCGTGACACCCGCATGATCGACGACCCTCAAAAAGCACAGTCGGCTCCGCTGATCCTCGGAATGGTTCTTGCCGTGGTGGTGTGCGTCGGCGCGGTGGTGTTGTCGCTGTTCTCGCGGGCGGGAGTGGTCAAGGACGGCAAGATCGTGGCCGACAAGGACTCCGGCGCTCTGTATGTCCGGATCGGGGACCGGTTGGACCCGGTGACGAATCTGACCTCGGCCCGGCTGATCGCCGGCTCGCCGGCGAACCCGGTCAGAGTCGGCGCGGCGGAAATCGCGAAGTATCCGCGCGGCTCGCTGGTCGGCATTGTCGGTGCGCCCGTGGAAATTCGCGACAGTAAAGACCCGTGGTCGATCTGGACGGTTTGCGACACAACGGTGACCGGGGCGGCTGTGCCCCTTGACCCGGTGTCGGGGCTGCCGACCATCGCCGTGTCGCCGGTGGTCACCACCGCGATCGGCGGGCCGTTGACCCCGGACCAGTCCACCATGGTGCTCGGCGGCAACCAGGCACGCCTGTTCGGATATGCCAACCGGACATGGCTGGTCTACGCGCGGCCGGATGGTGTGGTGGTGCGCTCATTGGTCGACCTCAACGATCGGATCGTGGCCGATGCGTTGGGCCTGCGCGCCGATGATCCGGTGTTGCCGATCTCGCCGGGCTTGTTGAATGCGGTACCGGCCGAGCCGCCCCTGGTCGCGCCGCCGATCGACGGTGCGGGAAGCCCGTCGACGTTCGCCGGTGATCGGCCACTCACAGTGGGAACGATTCTGAGGGTCACCGACCTGACCGGACAAGCGCATTACTACGTGACGCTGGCCGCCGGAGTGCAAGAGGTCAGTCACACCGCGGCAACGATGATCCGTGCGGCCAACCCACTGGTCAGCTTCGAGCCGGTGGAGACCAGCCCGGCCGAACTCGCCTCGTTCCCGAAGATCAACCAGTTGGCGGTGTCGTTCTATCCGAGCCGGGCGCTCGAATTGGTGTCACCCACGGACGATCCGATTACGTGCTGGTCGTGGTCGCATCATGGCGATGAGCCCACCGCCCGCACCGAAGTTCTGGTCGGGCCCAACCTGCCGCTGACGCCGCAACAGCGGGCTTCGCGAGTGCAGTTGGTGTCGGCACCGACGTCGGGGGGCGTGACCGCCGACTACGTGTCACTGCCGCCGAACACCGGGCGTTTCGTTCGAATCACCGGTTCGGCAACGGGATCGCGGACCACAGGGAGCGACTTCTGGGTCGCCGACAACGGAGTGCGGTTCGGCCTGGACACCAGCGCCGGAAGCAACGGCGCCGACACGCTGACTGCGCTGGGGCTGCGCTATCCGGCCCCGGCACCGTGGGTGGTCGTGTCGCTGTTCGCACCCGGGGCGACCTTGTCGCAGAAAGATGCACTGATTCGCCACGATGGCGTGCCACCGGACCTGGTGGTGGCCGGGATCGACGGCAATATCGACGGCAAAGGGATGAATTAGTGCGCACGGGCTTTCTGCGGCCGACCAATCCGGCACCGCAACCGCGGATCGTCCGCGACGAGATCCAGATTCCTGCACCTAGAGAGATCTCGGAAGGCGAACCGGCCTCGAAGCTGGTTACTGTCGGCCTGCCCATCCTGCTGATGGTGGCGCTGATCGGCATGGTGGTGCTGATGTTCAGCACGGGCACGAAGGTGAGCCCGATGTTCCTGATCCTGCCGCTCTTCGTGGTCATGTCGATGGGCGGGATGATGTTGGGCAATCTGGGGCCCTCCGGCACCTCCCGCGCACAGGTGCTCTCCGATCGCAAGGCGGTGACCCGCGGTCTGGGCAACGTCCGCGAAATGGTCTTCGACCGAGGGTTGCGCATGCACGAGGCGCTGCTGCATTCGTATCCGGATCCTCAGATGTTGCCCAGTTTGATTGACACTGAACGCATGTGGGCGGTCAGCCCGACCAGTGACGGATTCACTGCGCTACGGTACGGGCTCGGCGAGGTCGAACTGGCAGCGCGGCTCATCGCTCCAGAGGCCCCGCCCGGCGAATTCCTCGAACCGGTCGGCTGGGTATCGACGGTTCGATTCCTCAAGCACCACTCGACCGTACCGTCGATGCCGGTGGCCTTGACCGCGTCGCGGCTGCCGGTGATCGGTTTCACCGGAGACCGGGAAGTCACCCTGGGCATGGTGCGGTCCATGCTGTTGCACGCGGCCGTCACCCACGGTCCCGACAATCTGTCGATGGTGCTGCTGACCGACGACCCGGATGCGCCGACCTGGTCGTGGATGAAGTGGCTGCCGCACACCCAGCACCCCTACGAGGTGGACGGGCTCGGCAGCGCACGGATGATGTACTCGGACTGGTCGACCCTGACCGCCAAAGCGGGTGGGGCAGGCGTCATCGAGATGAGCTCGAACTTCGACCCCATGCTGGAATTCAAAACCGACAGCTACCGGCACGCACTTGTCGTCGTCGACTCCAAGGTGAGCGACACGTTGCTCGACCCGGTCATCGCCGCGCGCGCGGGAGTGACCTGGCTGCTGATCAATCCGCCGGCACAGGCGCTGACCGCCGACGAGGGCATCGTTTTGCGCTGCGATGCCGACAGGTCGGTGTGGCGCAGCCAGGCAGACAGGCAGCCGGCGGATCCGGTGAAGGTGGCCATCGCTGATCAGACCACGCTGGGTGATGCGCGCACCGTTGCGCGCCAGTTGGCGCGCTTCGAGATCGCGACCGCGATGAACATGGGGCGCCAAGACCAACAGGCTGAACGGGGCCGTGACTGGAACACGTTGATGCGGGTCCGTGACCCGGGCGCACTTCAGCCGCCGGACATCTGGTCGGGGATCACCCGATACGGCGACCGGCGCCGGCTGCGGATTCCGATCGGCTTTCAGCAGAACGGCGACCGCCTCGAGCTGGACATAAAGCAGGCCGCCGAGGGCGGTACCGGGCCACATGGGCTGCTACTCGGCTACACCGGCTCGGGGAAGTCGGAGTTCCTGCGCAACTTCGTGATCAACGGCTGTGTGCTTCATCCGCCGGCGATGCTGAACTGGCTGCTGGTCGACTTCAAAGGCGGACCAACGTTCTTGGGGATGAGCGAACTGCCGCACGTATCGGCGGTCATCACCAACATGGAGCAGGAGGCCCATCTGGTGGGCCGTCTGCGCGAGATGATCAACGGTGAGATCGAGCGGCGCTTCCAGGTGCTCCGCAGCGCCGACGAGCTCAGTTCGCGCTACGACGTCAAGGACATTCGCGACTACGAAACTCTGCGTGAGCGCGGTATGGATCTGCCGCCGTTGCCGACGCTGTGCGTGGTTGTCGACGAGTGGTCCGAGCTGCTGACGCAGTATCCGGATTACGGCGAGTTGTTCCGCCGGATCGGCCGTGTCGGCCGGTCGGTGGGTCTGGCACTGTTGTTGGCGTCGCAGAGCCTTGAGAACACCGGTCGAACCAGGGGGCTCGAGTCCAACATCGGCTACAAGATCGGACTCAAGACGCAGACCCCTCAAGAGTCACGGTCACTGCTCGACGGGTCGGACACGGCTTTCCGGCTGCCCGGGCGTCCCGGGCATGGGATGCTGCTCTCCACCGGGGGCGAGCTACGGCAATTCTATTCCGGGTTCACCGGTGCGGCGTACTTCCCACCGTCCCGAGAGCCGGCGGACCAGCCAACCCGCGCCAACGCCGAGAACGATCCGGGTTCGTTTGGGCCACGGCCGTTTACCGCCGCCGCGGTGGCGCTGCCCGACGAGGGCTCCGGGGCCGAGGAGATCGCCGCCCCCGAGCGCACCGAGGAGGAAATCGACAGTGCGCCGTCGATTTTCACCGTGCTGGTCGACCGGCTCAAGTCTGCCGAGGTTCCACCGCCGTACCGCATGTGGCTGCCGCCCCTGGCGGTCAAGACGCTCGATGAGGTCGAGCCGTCCTACGGCGGGCGGTGGGAGACCCCGGTCAACACGTCGCTGCCGCGTCTCAACGTGCCGTTCGGTCTGTTCGACGACCCCGCCAAACACGCCCAGCCGCAGTGGATGTTGTCGGCCCATGAGAACCTGCTGATCCTGGGGGGCGGCCAGTCCGGTAAGTCGACTGCCATCAAGACGTTGGTGTGTTCGCTGGCCATTGCGAACACACCCGAGCAGGTGCAGTTCTACATCGTCGACTTCGCCGGTGGCGGCCTCGGGCCGCTGGCTGACCTGCCGCATGTCGGCGCGGTGGCCACCCGGGCGGAACCCGATGCCATCAATCGCATGTTGATGCAGTTGCAGACGCTGGTGACGAGGCGGGAAGCGCTGTTCCGGGAGAACCGAATTGCGACGATGGCCGAATACCGGCGGCGGCGCACCGACCCGAGCAGCCCCCTGCTGGGGCAGGATCACTACGGCGACGTGTATCTCGTCATCGACGGCTGGGACGCCGCGGTCGCAGAGGGTCAGGTCCTGCGCAACCGCGGCCCGGAGGTCGAGGCGCTGATCAGCGGAGCGTTGAACTTCGGTGTCCACCTGGTGTTGTCAACCACCCGCATGGTCGAGATGCGCGGTATCGAACCCCATTTGAAGACCATCATCGAGTTCGACAGCAACGAGTTTTCCAGGGTCGATACTCGATTGGCCAAAGGTCGGCACAAGGCACCGGGCCAGGCGATTACCAATGCTTCTGATTTGTACGGGTTGGTGGCCCTACCGCGGGTCGACTCGGTTGCCGACCGCGACAGCATCCAGGCCGGTATGACCGAGCTGATCGCCACGGTGCGCGCCCAGTTCGAGTCGCGCTCCGCCGAGCGACTGCGGACGCTGCCGACATCGCTGAGACGCGAGGAACTGTCCGCTATGGTGGCCGACGCCGATCAGCAGGCGGCCGCCACCGACACCGAGGACTTGCGCGGCAAGCGCAGACTGCGCATCGCCTTGGGGGTGCGCGAGGACAACCTGAAACCGTCGTATGCCGAGTTCTACCGTGAGCCGCACCTGTTGATCCTCGGCGAATCCAAGTCCGGCAAGAGCGAGACCATCGGCACGGTCTATGACAGCATCACCCGCCGGTTTGCCACGATGGACGACGCGGTGGTGGTCTTCTACGACCCGCTTCGGCGGCACTTGGGCAAGCTCGACCCGAAGAACCTTTTCGCCCACGTGCACACCGACCAGGAATTTCTTGAGGCCATCCTGGGTCCATCCGAACCGATGCAGGAGGTCGGTGGCCGCCCCGGCCTGATGGAGGTCTACCGACTGTCTGGGCGCAGCATGCCGCCGAACATCAGCGCCAAGGCCCGCGAACAGCGGTCCTGGTGGACGGGCCCGGAGATTTTCATCCTGGTCGACGACTATCACATCGCATCGCCGATGCGGGCCCAGGAGGTCGAACCAGCCCTGCACAAGTTCATGCCGTGGCTGACCAACGAATCGCTGGCCCGCGGATTTCACTTCGTACTCGCCCGATCGTCGGAGGAATTCCAAGTGGCCGCCCTCCGAGACCCGATGGTCCGGCGGCTGACCCAGGACCGGGCCCCCACGGTGATGCTCTCGGCCGGCAGGTACGACGGCGAGATCGGAGGTGTCAAGTTCGAGCGGTTCGGCATTCCCGGCCGTGCCCGATACCTCGAGGCGGCCGTCGCGCGCAAGGGACGCATCCAGGTTGCCTGGTCCGGTGTTCATCAGTCCGCCAACGACGATTTCAGAGACTGAGCACTTCGAGGGGAACCGAACTTGTCGGTGGACGGGCGCAGGCTTGCCGCAACAACCACAGGAAGGGTGCCACCATGTGCTGGCAATGCGACAACCCGCAGGCAACCATCGAGGACTACCTGGACATCCTCCGGGACATCATCAAAGACCACGGGTGGGCGGTCCAACGCATCGAGAGCGAGCGACAACCGTTCGCCTACACCGTCGGCCTGCACGAGAGGGGTCTGCCGGAATTGTTGATCACCGGCTTGGCGCCGAAGAATGCCAAGCGGCTGCTCAACTCGATCGCCCATCAGATCGTCGAGGACGGAATCGACCTACAGCCGGCGATGCACATCGACTTCCAAGGCGAGTTCATGCTCGAGGTGGTCGAGGTCGACCATCCCGATGTCCACCTGAAGTTCGCGGCCGCGCTCCTCGGCCCGCAGATCCGCGCTCTGCAACTGGTGTGGACCGACGACCCGCACCGGTGGCCGTGGGACCGCGGCTGGGCCACCGGCCGGCAACCGCAATCGGTGCTGGGCCGGCGCTATCAGCTGCCCGCGTGAGGCCGGCTCGACACCGGTGAGCACCGCCTCCCCGGCCCTGATCAAGGATCCCGCCGACCTGTCGGCGCTGCGCGCCAAGGCCGCCGATCCCGATGAGCTGTTCGCCTGCTTCGCCGCCTGGGCACACACGTGCGGCACGGCGCTGTACCCGGCGCAGCAGGAGGCGCTGATTGAACTGCTCAGCGGCGCCAACGTCATCCTGGCCACCCCGACCGGCTCCGGGAAGTCGCTGGTGGCCACCGGCGCGCAGTACGCCGCCCTGGCCGCCGGGGCGCGCAGCTACTACACCGCACCGATCAAGGCGCTGGTCAGCGAGAAGTTCTTCGCGCTGTGCGCGGTGTTCGGCGCGGCCAACGTCGGCATGCTGACCGGTGACGCATCGGTCAACGCCGCCGCGCCGATCATCGCCTGCACCGCCGAGGTGCTGGCCAACATCTCCCTGCGCGAGGGCGGCCCGGAAAGCACAGCCGCCGATATCGGCCTGGTGGTGATGGACGAGTTCCACTTCTACGGCGACCCCGACCGCGGCTGGGCCTGGCAGGTGCCGCTGCTGGAGTTGCCCCGGGCCCAGTTCCTGCTGATGTCGGCCACCCTCGGGGACGTGACGTTCTTGCGCGAGGATCTCACCCGGCGGACCGGGCGGCCCACCGCTCTGGTCGCGGGCACCGAACGCCCGGTGCCGCTGTACTACTCGTATGCAACGACGCCGATGCACGAGACGATCGCCGAACTGCTCGAGACCAAACAGTCCCCGATCTACGTCGTGCACTTCACCCAGAAGTCCGCCCTGGAGCGGGCCCAGGCCCTGATGAGCGTCAATGTGTGCAGCAAGCAGCAGAAGGCGGCGATCGCCGAACTGATCGGCGGGTTCCGGTTCTCCACCGCATTCGGCGCGACGCTGTCGCGGCTGGTGCGCCACGGCATCGGGGTGCACCACGCCGGGATGCTGCCCAAGTACCGCCGCCTGGTCGAACAGCTCGCCCAGGCCGGGCTGCTGAAGGTCATCTGCGGCACCGACACCCTCGGGGTGGGCATCAACGTGCCGATCCGCACCGTCGTGTTCTCGGCGCTGTCGAAGTACGACGGCACCCGCAGCCGGCTGCTCAACGCCCGGGAGTTCCACCAGATCGCC
>JAGQTQ010000161.1 GCA_020438905.1 Mycobacterium sp. | reverse complement strand
CACGCCCGGCGTGTCGGGGTACTTTACGTCTGCTCGTGGGGAGGGGGGCGCCCCACTCAGCCGGCTGTGCCGAGGAACTCCTGCGCCGCCTCGACCACACGCTCGCGGTCCGCCGCCACCAAACCGATCCGGGTGCGCCGGTCCAGAATGTCCCCGACGTCCAGCGCGCCCTCGTGGGTGACGGCGAACTCGAACTCCGCGCGGGTGACGTCGATTCCCTCGGCCACCGCAGCGGTGGGGCGCGCACACCGGGCGGAGGCGACGACGTTGGGCGACTCCGCCCCGTACCGCGCGACCAGCGAGCCGGGCAACTCGCCGGCGGGGCGAAGTGTCGCAACGGGATTGGCCGCCGCGCCGACCAATGGCAGGTTGCGGGTACGGCACGACGGCGCAGTCAGCCCTCGTGCTGCGACGGCGCGATCCAGCACGTCCTCGGCCATGTAGCGGTATTCGGTCAACTTCCCGCCGACCACGCTGAACAGACCGGAGTCGGACTCCAGTACCGCATGCTCCCGCGAGAGGTCCGAGGTCCGGCCGTCCCCGGCGTCGATCAGCGGCCGCAGGCCCGCGTAGGCACCGGCGACATCGGCGGTGGTCAACTGCGTCTGCAGCGCGGTGTTGACGGTGTCGAGCAGGAAAGTGATCTCCTGCGGGGTCGGCTCCGGCACGTCTGGAATCGGCCCCGGCGCCTCCTCGTCGGTCAGACCCAGATAGACGCGGCCCAGCTGCTCGGGCATGGCGAATACGAACCGGTTGGTCTCCCCCGGGATCGGAACTGTCAGTGCGGCAGTCGGATTGCCGAACACCGCCGCGTCGAACACCAGATGCGTCCCCCGGCTGGGCCGCAGCTTGATCGCCGGGTCCACCTCCGCGGCCCACACCCCCGTCGCGTTGATCACCACCCGGGCGGAGAGTTCCATCGACTCCCCCGTCAGCCCGTCGGCGAGACGAACCACGTTTCCGGTCGCCTCCGAGACGCCTACCCGGGTCAAGATCCGCGCCCCGTGCTGGGCGGCAGTCCTCGCCACCGCGACCACCAGTCGGGCGTCGTCCACCAGTTGGCCGTCATAGGCCAGCAGCGCCCCGTCCAGGCCCTCTCGGCGCACGGTGGGAGACATCGCCACCGCCTCATCGGCGCCGATCCGTCGGGGCCTTGGCAGTACCGAGGTCCGGGTCCGGGCCAGCGCCCGCAGAAAATCGCCGGCGGCGAACCCGGTGCGCACCAGTGCCCGCTGCGTCCGGCTCATCGTCGGCAGTAGCGGCACCAGTTGCGGCATCGCCTTGACCAGGTGGGGGGCGTTGCGCGACATCAGGATTCCGCGCTCGACCGCACTGCGGCGCGCGATGCCGACGTCACCGCTGGCCAGATAGCGCAGACCGCCGTGGACCAGTTTCGAACTCCAGCGACTGGTGCCGAATGCCAGATCGTGCTTCTCCACCAGGACCGTGGACAGCCCTCGGCTGGCGGCGTCCAGCGCGATGCCGGCTCCGGTGATCCCGCCGCCGATGACGACGACGTCGACGGTTCCACCGTCACCGAGCGCGATCAGGTCCGCGGTGCGGCGAGCGGCGTTGAGAGAGGTCAGATCGGTCATGGGCACAGGTATCCGTTCAGTGCGTGGGCGAGTTCGGCGGCAAGAGCCTCACCATCGAGGATCGGCTCGACGATCTGGGCGGACTGGATGGCCGACTGGGTGATCAACAGAACCATCGCGGCCAGTTTCCGGGGATCACCCGGCCGGACGGTTCCCTCGGACTGGGCGCTTCGCAGTTCGTCGGCGACGAGGTCGATCAGGATCTGCTGGCTGGCGCCGAGCCGGCCGGAGATGTAGACCATCGCCAGGTCCGGTGCGGTGCGCAGCACGATCAGGATGAGGTCGTCGGCCTGCAACCGCCGCGCGACTCCGACGATCCGCGCCACCAGTGCGCCGCGCCCGGATCCGCGGGCCGGCACCGCACGCCAGGCACCGGTGATCCGGTCGGTCAACAGCGAGGCCAGGATGGCGCGGGTATCCGGCCAGCGCCGGTACACCGTGGGCCGGCTGACTCCAGCTCGGCGGGCGATCTCGGCCAGCGTCACACGCTGGACGCCGAAGTCGCGGACACAGCTGGCCGCCGCCGCCAGAATCCGGTCGTCGACCTCCACCGACTCCGCATTACTGATTGACAACATCTGTAATACTGTAACGCGTGGCCGACACCGATGCATCGAATCTGCTCCCTCCGATGGCATGGGACGCTTGGGGCGATCCCGCTCTTGCCAAACCGCTGTCCGCCGGCATCCGCTCCCTGCTTGAGCAGGCACTCGGGGTCTCGGGCACCGAACTCGCGGGCCCGGCGATCGATGAGGTGACACTGACCCCGTCAGCCTTGACGCCGACCCACCGCGAGGGCCTTGCCGCTCTCGTCGGCTCTGACTATGTGCGCACCGAGAACCGTGAGCGGCTGCTGCGCGCCGGCGGAAAGTCGACGCTGGATCTGTTGCGGCGCAAGCAGACTCACCAGGACGCCCCCGATGCCGTCGTGCTGCCGCGCGATTCCGAGGATGTCGCCGCGGTTCTGGACTACTGCTCGCGTCACCGAATCGCTGTCGTGCCGTTCGGGGGCGGAACCAGTGTGGTGGGTGGGCTGGACCCGATCCGGGGCGAGTTCGACGCCGTCGTCACCCTGGACCTGCGCCGCCTCGATGAGTTGCACTGGCTCGACGAGGTTTCCGGAGAGGCCGAGTTCGGCGCCGGGGTCACCGGTCCGGACGCCGAGCGCCTGCTCGCCGAGCGCGGGTTCTCCCTCGGCCACTTCCCGCAGAGCTTCCGTTTCGCCAGCCTCGGCGGCTATGCCGCGACGCGATCCTCAGGCCAGGACTCCGCCGGCTACGGGCGGTTCACCGACATGGTCCGCGGCATGAGGGTCGTCACCCCCGCCGGTGTGCTGGACCTCGGCCGCGCTCCGGCCTCGGCGGCCGGACCCGACCTGCGCGAACTGTTCTCCGGCTCGGAGGGGGCGTTCGGCATCATCACCCGGGTGCGGGTCAGGGTTCACCCGGTGCCCGAGACGGTTCGCTACGAAGCCTGGTCGTTCCCCGACTTCGCCACCGGCGCCGGAGCGCTGCGGGCGGTCACCCAGACCGGAACCGGTGCGACGGTTTTGCGACTCTCCGACGAGGTCGAGACCGGCGTGAACCTGGCCACCGCCCACAGCATCGGCGAACAGAGCGTCACCGGCGGCTGTCTGGCGATCACGCTCTTCGAGGGCTCACCGGCGCACGCCGAGAGCCGGCACGCCGAGACCCGTGCGGTGCTGGAGGCCTGCGGCGGCACCTCGCTGGGCGAGGCGCCCGCCAGGGCTTGGGAGCAGGGCCGTTTCGACGCCCCCTATCTGCGGGACTCTCTGCTGACCGCTGGAGCGCTGTGCGAAACCCTGGAGACTGCGACGACGTGGTCGAATCTCCCGAGACTCAAAGCCGCGGTCACCGAGGCCCTCACCACCTCGCTGGCCGCCAGCGGCACGCCCGCGCTGGTGATGTGCCACATCTCGCACGTTTACCCGACCGGGGCTTCGCTGTACTTCACCGTAGTCGCCGGGCAACGAGGCGACGTCACCGCCCAGTGGCTCGCGGCCAAGACGGCCGCCTGCGAGGCGATCGTGGCCAACGGCGGCACCATCACCCATCACCACGCCGTCGGGGCAGACCACCGGCCGTGGATGAGCGCGGAGATCGGTGAACTGGGCACACAGGTGCTGCGCGCGGTCAAGCTGACCTTGGACCCGGCGGGAATCCTCAACCCCGGCAAGCTGATCCCGTGACGAGGCGCACGATCGGCAAGGTCACCATGCTGACCAATCCGGTCGCCGGGCATGGCAACGCCCCGCACGCCGCCGAACGCGCGACGGCCCGGTTCCAGCAGCTCGGCATCGACGTGGTTCAGATCGTCGGACGAGACCCCAGCCATGCCCGCGAACTGGTGGACTCCGCGCTGGCCGACGGCACCGATGCGCTGGTGGTCGTCGGCGGTGACGGCGTCATCTCCTTGGCCCTGCAGTCATTGCCGCACAGCGGTATTCCGCTCGGGATCATCCCGGCCGGCACCGGCAACGACCACGCCCGGGAGTACTCGATCCCGACCGGAGAGCCGGCCGCCGCTGTCGACGTCATCGCTGCCGGCCACACCGAAACCGTCGATGTAGGGCACATCAAAGGCAGCGACGGCAGCAGCACATATTTCGGAACGGTGGCAGCGACCGGGTTCGACTCGCTCGTCAGTGACCGCGTCAACCGGATGAGCTGGCCGCACGGACGGATGCGCTACAACCTTGCCATCGTCGCCGAACTGTCGCGATTGCGGCTGCTCCCCTTTCGGCTGGTGCTCGACGGCCGGCGCGAGATCGACACCGAACTGACCCTGGCCGCATTCGGCAACACCCGCAGCTACGGCGGGGGCATGCGAATCTGCCCCGACGCCAGCCACTCCGACGGACTGCTCGACGTCACCATGGTGCACACCGCCTCGCGGTTGAAGCTGATCCGGCTGTTCCCCACCGTCTTCAAGGGCACCCACGTCGACCTCGACGAGGTCACCACCGCCCGCGCCCGCACGATCACCGTGGAATCACCGGGAATCAACGCCTACGCCGATGGTGACTACGTCTGCCCGCTACCGGCTGAGATATCCGCCGTCCCGCAGGCACTGGAGATTCTCACGCCATAGAGACGTGGCCGTGAACCGCGCACTCGCCGTCGCGCGGGCGCTGGCGGCGACCCTGGTCTCGTGGGTGCGCGTCGACGTGGACGTCAATGCCGACATCCACCCCGATGTTCCGAACATCCACCCGCCAGCGATCCACGGCGGAGGACGCCGCTAGTCGTCTTATCGCCGGTACCGATTTTGTCGGTGCCGATCGGCATAATCGAACACATGTTCGATGACAAGTTCAATCGCGCCTCCGACGCCGCACTGATCGCCGCCATCACCGAGCACGCCGCGGCCGAGGCCGCCGCCGCCGCGGGCCGGCTGGCGGCGGTGGCCGAACTGGTCCATCGGCGCTGTGGGGACGACGAGCGGGCGCACTGGGCTTGCGACGAGTGGGATTCCGCCGCCGCTGAGATATCGGCGGCTCTGGGCATCGGCCACCGCCGCGCAACGGGTCAGATGTATCTGGCCATGGCACTGCGCCTGCGCCTTCCAAAGGTGGCGGCCCTGTTCCTCGACGGACGGCTCAGCGCCCGCGTGGTCGCGGCGATCGCCTCGCGAACAGAGTTGGTGGAGGACGCCGACGCCCTGACACTCATCGACACCGCCGTCGCCGAGCACGCCGGACGCTGGGATGCGCTGTCCCAGTACAAGCTCGACCAGGCCGTCGACTTCTGGGTAGACCGGCACGACCCGGGCGCACTTCGCCGAACCCGCGCCGGTATCCGCAATCGCGACGTGTCGATCGGCGGTCAGGATCCCGAAGCGGGCACCACATCGCTGTGGGCTCGCCTGCTGGCCACCGACGCCACCGTCCTGCAACGCCGACTCGCGGAGATGGCGCGTGAGGTCTGCGACGACGATCCGCGATCCATGGGCGAACGCCGAGCCGATGCGCTCGGGACCCTGGCCGCCGGTGGGCAGCACCTCAGCTGCCAGTGCGGCGGCCCCGAATGCCCGGTTTCCGGCCCGGACCCCCGCGCCACCAGCGTCGTGATCCACGTCCTCGCGGATGCGGACGCCGCTGCCGGGCAACCGGATTCGGCCGCACCGCAGGGAACGGCCGTCATTACGGGTGGGTCGATCATCCCGACACCATTGCTGGCGGAGTTGATCCGATCCGGTGCCCGGGTGCGCACCGTCCACTGCCCGCCATCAACCGCCGAACTGCGATACCGGCCCTCCACCGCCCTGGATGAATTCGTGCGCATGCGGGACTTGACCTGCCGGTTCCCGAACTGCGACCAGCCCGCTGAGAAGTGCGATCTCGACCACGCGATCCCGTGGCCGTTCGGGCCGACACATGCCTCCAACATTCGGGCGCTGTGCCGTAAACATCACTTGATGAAAACCTTCTGGACCGGGACCGGCGGGTGGAGCGATCGGCAGTACCCGGACGGCACCATCGTGTGGACCTCACCGACCGGCGTGACCTACACCACCCGACCTGGAAGCCGGTTGTTCTTCCCGTCGTGGAACACCACGACGGCTGAGCTGCCCGCCATGGCGAGGCCGCCGGGATGCGACAGCGAGCTGATGATGCCGGTCCGCCGGCGAACCCGCGCAGCCGACCGCGCATACCGACACGCGGTCGAACGCTCACTCAACGACGCCCGCGTCGCCGAACGCGACGAACCGCCACCGTTCTAGGATCACCGATCGGGTAGCCGGAATCAGGGCGGACGGTGAGCATGCAGGCAAGCCACTTCGGGGTGGTCGGTCTCGGGCTCACCTGCGCCCTAGTGCTGCTGGCCGGTGCGGCCATCTGGGTGGCCCGGCACCCACAATTGCGAAGCTGGTCTGACATCGGCGTGATCGGCCGGCTGCGACAGTGGTTCTC
The DNA here is from genome assembly GCA_020438905.1 of Mycobacterium sp. GTDB lineage: Bacteria > Actinomycetota > Actinomycetes > Mycobacteriales > Mycobacteriaceae > Mycobacterium. The sequence continues at coordinate 1,374 of JAGQTQ010000161.1, read as the reverse complement.
AGCCTATTTCGGCGATGCACTCTCGGCGGCCCGCAAGCGCCTGGGACGCGACGTGTCCACCGCCGCGATCCTGCTGTCAGGCCTGATGGCCGTGCTCGCATTCGCGGTCGGATTCAGCGCCCTGCTCGACGACGCCCTCGAGGGTGACGGCTTCGCCCTCATCGACGAACCCGCTGCGCAGTGGCTGGCCAACCACAGGGAGGGATGGCTGAACACCAGCCTCACCGCGGTCACCCACTTGGGCGACGCAATCACTCAGGCCCTGTGGCTGGCCCTCGTCTGTGCGGTCGCGGCCTGGCGGGCGCGTTCATGGTTGCCGGCCGTCATCGGCGCCGTGGGAGGAGTCGGTATCGCCGTCATCATCGCGACCGCGAAGACCTTGGTGAGCCGCCAACGCCCCGATCCGCCGTTCGCACTCGTCCACAGTCACGGTTTTTCGTTCCCCTCCGGGCACGCCGCCGGCGCCGCCGCCGTCGGACTGCTCAGCGCCTGGATGCTGTGTCGATGGGTCGTGCACACGTGGGCGGCTCAGGTCGCGGTCTGGACGCTGACTCTCACTACCGTGGCCCTGATCGGGTTCTCCCGGCCCTATCTGGGCGTCCACTTCGTCACCGACGTGCTGGCCGGCTGGCTGCTCGGCGCCGCGTGGGCCGGCGCCGTCATCAACGTGACGGCATGGTGGCGCCGCCCCGACCGGTGACGGCTTCCGCTCGTGCGCTCAGCCCACGCCGCGGCTCAGCCAGCTGACCTCGCCGCTGTCGCCACCGTCGCGGTAGGGCTCCAGAGCGTCGTCCCAGGCCGTTCCCAGCACGGTGTCCAGTTCAGCCGCAAGGGTGTCGGCACCGGCCGACATCAGTGACCGCAGTCGCATCTCGCCCACCATGATGTCGCCGTTGGCGCTCATGGCCCCACTCCACAGACCCAGTTGCGGGGTGTGACAGAACCGCTGGCCGTCAACGCCCGGGCTGGGGTCCTCGGTCACCTCGAAGCGCAGCACGGACCAGGCGCGCAGCGCATTGGCCAGCCGCGCCCCGGTGCCGACAGGACCCACCCAGTTGGTGACCGCACGCAGCTGACCAGGCATGGCCGGCTGCGGCGTCCACCTCAGGTTCGCCCCTGCCCCCAGAGTTGAGGACAATGCCCACTCGACATGTGGGCACACCGCCGCGGGTGAGGCGTGGACATAGACCACGCCTGTAGTCGCGTCGGCGAACTGATTCGACGCACGCATCTCTACTCCTTCGGCTCCACGAGGGACGTCTTCCCCAACGACCTGGTGATTCCGAAGATGCAGTTGTGTCGTACGTGCCTATTGTGCCCCCTGATACAACTGTTGCGCTAGTCCGCTCCGAACTCTCTTAGAACTTCGCCAGA
>JAGQTQ010000160.1 GCA_020438905.1 Mycobacterium sp. | reverse complement strand
AGGTCTACGCGGAGATGCTCAACCGGGCCAAGGAGCACGCGTTCGCGTTCCCGGCCATCAACTGCACCTCCTCTGAGACCGTCAACGCCGCGATCAAGGGATTCGCCGACGCCGGCAGCGACGGCATCATCCAGTTCTCCACCGGCGGTGCGGAATTCGCCTCCGGTCTCGGCGTCAAGGACATGGTCACCGGCGCGGTGGCGCTGGCCGAGTTCGCCCACGTCATCGCCGAGAAGTACTCCATCACGGTGGCGCTGCACACCGACCACTGCCCCAAGGACAAGCTGGACACCTACGTGCGGCCCCTGCTGGCCGTGTCGGCCGACCGGGTCCGCAACGGGCACAACCCGCTGTTCCAGTCGCACATGTGGGACGGTTCGGCGGTCCCGATCGGCGAGAACCTGTCGATCGCCCAGGAACTGCTCGCCAAGGCCGCCGCCGCCAAGATCATCCTGGAGGTGGAGATCGGCGTCGTCGGCGGCGAGGAGGACGGCGTCGAGGCCGAGATCAACGACAAGCTCTACACCAGCCCCGAGGACTTCGAGAAGACCGTCGACGCGCTGGGAGCGGGGGAGAAGGGCCGCTACCTGCTGGCCGCCACCTTCGGCAACGTCCACGGCGTCTACAAGCCGGGCAACGTGGTGCTCAAGCCCGAGGTGCTGGCCGAGGGGCAGCGGGTGGCCGCGGCCAAACTGGGTCTGGCCGTGGGATCCAAGCCGTTCGACTTCGTCTTCCACGGCGGATCGGGATCGTTGAAGTCCGAGATCGAGGACTCGCTGCGTTTCGGTGTGGTCAAGATGAACGTCGACACCCAGTACGCCTTCACCCGCCCGCTGGCCGGACACATGTTCACCAACTACGACGGCGTGCTGAAGATCGACGGCGAGGTGGGCAACAAGAAGGTCTACGACCCGCGCAGCTACCTCAAGAAGGCCGAGGCGGGAATGTCCGAGCGGGTGGTCGAGGCCTGCAACGACCTGCGCAGCGCCGGCCGCAGCGTGTCGGCCTGACCGTTCCTGATTGCTGAGCAGTAGTGAGTTCTGCTCGGTTGCGGCCCGAACGGTCTTGGCCGCCGGTGGTGCATGCTGTCCGGCGGACCGGCGCGCCTGCTGGGCGTGACGGTGAACCGGAGCGGTTTGCTCCGCCCTGTGTTCTCGGTGTCGTGACAGGTCTAGCCGGTGGAGTGCCCGCGTCCATCCTCTGTTGGGTGCGGGGTCCTGCCGGCCGACGCCTGATCGGCTTGCCGAGTCCACGTCGACCGATGGCGGCCGCCGCGCCGTGATGGCCGGTGACCGGATCGGACGTCTGTTGCTGCAACGGCTTTCGCCAGTGTTGATCGCCCCACCGGCTGGTGTAGGCGGGATCAACGCCGATGACCGCGATCCCGCGGCGGGTGGCCATCGCGGTCAGCCGGTCCCGGAACTTCGCGGTGGGGATACCGGCGACGGTGCGCCGGAAGGTCTTCCCACGCTGGCCGCGGCCCATGGTTTCCCGGCCGGCGGTGCGCGCCTCGGCGAAGTTGAGGTTCTCCACCACGACAGCTGAACAGCGGTGCTGCTGTGCGGTGTCGAGCAGCGCGGTGATCGCCGCCCGGACCCGGCCGTCGCGGCGGGAGGCCCGCAGCCCGTCCACCTCGATACCGATGGTGACCGGTTGGGCGACAGGGTTACCGCAAGCGTCCAGGACACAGGCGGCCAGGTGATCGGCGTTGAGATCCACCCCGAGCACCGGGCCCTGCCGCAGCTGGTCCAGCTCGGCGGGCGGATCGGCGGTGATCGCCCAGGAGGCATCCAGATACCAACGGCCCCTGACGGCATCGACACTGACGTCGTAGCGCACCGCGTTTCTGCCGGCGATGCGGGCCGCCAGGTCAGCACCGCCGTGGCTGAACCGCACCGGCGCGCCCACCTGCAGGTGGGTGCCGTACGTGCCGACCAAGGCCGCCGGCACTTTCAGGCGCAGCCGGCCCTGATCATCGACGCGGATGGTTTCGTTGCCGCCGTTCTTCCCGGTCTCCCCGTCGGCGGTCACAAACAGCCGCGCGGCGTCCCAGCGCGCCCGCCACCCGGATTCGTCGATCCCTACCGCCCCCAGGTTCTGACGGGTGCGCCACAACCGTTTCCCGCCCACCGTGACCGCCGGATGCCCGGCGGCGAGATCAGCTTGCGCGGCGACCAGACGCTGCCGCAGCGCCGCCAGCCGCCGGGTCTTGGAGAACCGCTCCCCGGCGGTGGCGTAGCCGCGCCGCGGCCGGCGCCGCCGCCCACCACCTGGGGTGCTGTCCCCGGTAGCTGTTTGGCCGGGGCGCAGCGCGCAGCGCTGCTCGAGGACCTCGACCGTGCGCTGCAGATCCCCGACATGGGCGCCCAACGCCCGCATCCCCAACTGGTACTGGTCCTCGACCGCCCGCGTGATCGCCCCCGCCCATCGTGAGGAGGACTCTGCGGTCAGCGCCCGCTTGCGCTCAGCGCGCCACACGCTCTGGGCTTTGCGGTCCACCCGACCCAACCGGATCCGGCCGGCCAACTCCCGCCGATACAACGAACCCAGGAACTGCCCGATCTCGGTCAGCGCCGCGGACTCCGCCGGTGACAGGTGCAACCGGGTGCGCAAACGCTTCCCCGACGGACCCGCCACCACCACCGGGGCCGCAATACGACGCAACGGCTTGCTGGAACTCACCAGTGCCTCATCAGTTCTTTGACGGTGAACGGCGGTTGCAGGCAGTGGTCTTTCAACAATGCGGTGACGTCGGCTTCGGTGAACGCCTCACCGTCCTTCAACGCGTAGAACATGGCCCGCTCGATGTCGGCCATGAACTCAGAGTGCTTCTCGCACCAGCGACGGACACCGTTCTTGACGGTGTCGCGCTGCCGTTTCTTCTGTGGGGACATCGACTTGTAGGCGCGGGCGCGGTGGGCGTTCTGCGCGGTCTTGTAGCCGTAGCCCAGGGAGTCGTCGATGACCTCTCCGGTGGCGGCGTCGACGACGACGTAGCGGCGGTCGTAGCCCTCGGACAGCGATGGGCTGACAACCACGCGAACCGCGGATTCCGACACGTCAGTCATTCTCCCGGCGGGGTGTGACAGATTTGGTGCCGACAACAGCCTTGGGCCCGATGTCACGCTGGGCGCAGCCGATGGCTTTCAGCGCACGGTTGCGGGCGCTGCGCCGGCCGTACAGCCTCGCGCAGAACGACGTGAGAACTTCCACCATGTCGCGCACCAGGTCGTCGTCGACCTCGCCGCCGTCCAGGACAACCAGACGGCGGCCGTGCGCGGCCAAGGCCGCCTCGACCAGTTCGGTGTTCATGCGGCCCAACCGGTCACGGTGTTCAACGACCACGACCGTCACGTTCGGGTCAGCCAGCAGGCGGCGCACCTTGGACCGGGAACCGTTCATCCCTGAGCCGACCTCGGCTTCCACCCGCACGACCTGACCACCAGCCTCGGCCGCCCAGCGGGACAACCGCGACACTTGCCGGTCGAGATCGGACTTCTGATCATGGGAAGACACCCGCGCATACAAACCGAAAGCCGCAACGGGGGCGCCCGCAGCCGAATCCGGCGCAACCACTACTGTCCGCGAATTCACCCGCACCGCCGGCACCGGGAGAGTCCCCTGCCGAAACCAGCGATACGCCGTCTGTGGGTGCACACCCTGCAGCCGCGCCCACTCCGTCAGATTCACGCCGCCAGCATTCTCACTAGAACGTGTATACGCGCACTATTGCTCAGTAAACCGTGAGCAGCTCAAACCCCTCGCGGGCTTCAGGACGACTGGCAGATCTTCCACTGGTCGTCGCGGAATTGCAGGTCGAAGCTGCGCGTCGAGGTGGTGGCCGGGTCGAAGGCCATGTAGGAGGTGACGTTGGCCTCGGCGTGGTCGCCGTTGACCACCACCTCGTCGATGCTGGCGATCACCGGGTACTGCTTGGCGGCCACGATCCGGGTATAGGCATCCGCCCACGCCTGGTCGTCGAACTTGTCGTAGTTGTTGCGGGTCTCCCCGCAGGTGACGCTGCGCAGGGTGGCCAGATCGCCGCCGCGCACCGCGGTGTCGAAGGTCTCGATGGTCGCCCGCACCTGGTTCAACTGGGATTCCCGGGCCGCGCCGGACCGCTTGACCAGCACCACGCCGACGATCGCCGCGGCCAGCAGGGCGGCGACGATCACCAGGATGGGGATCAGCCAGCTCGGCCGCTTCGGGGTGGCCGGCGGGATGGCCACCGGTCCCGCGGGCCGCGCCCGGTGGGCGCCGCCGGTTGGCTGCGCGGGGGTGGCGATGAACTCGGTCTGGTCGTCGGGCAGCCGGTCGATGATCTGGGTGGAGCCGGCATCGAAACCCGGAGCGGTGTAGCGCCGCTCGCCGGTGGCCGCGGACAGTAGATCGGCATCGGCGGGAATCTCGATCACTTCTGTCACCGGATCGGAGTCGTCCGGCGGCGGGCAGCCCTCGACCGCAGCGCCGGCCCCAGCCTCAGCCGCGGCTTCGGCGGCAGCGGTGCTGTCGGCCCGGGGGCCGTCGGTGTCGTCGTGGTCGGTCCCGGACGGGTTCGACATGGCGTGTTGGGATCCCTCCTGATGTGTGCTCCTCGCAGACCCTAACGGGTGGGTCGGACTACCGGCCGTCAACGACCCCGGACCGCACCGGCACAATATGGACATGACTTCGTTCGGCGATCTTCTGGGACCCCCGCCGGTGCTGCTGCCCGGTGACATCGAAGCCGAGGCCGCCCTGGCGGCCGGTGAAAACCCGGCGACCGTGGCCGCCGGCCATCCCGCGGCCTCGGTCGCGTGGGCTTGCCTGGCCGAGGAGGCCCTCGACGCCGACAAGGCCGTCACCGCCTACGCCTACGCGCGCACCGGCTACCACCGCGGACTGGATCAGCTGCGCCGCAACGGCTGGCGGGGTTTCGGCCCGGTGCCCTACGGCCACGAGCCCAACCGCGGTTTCCTTCGGTGCGTCGCGGCCCTGGCCCGCGCCGCCGACGATATCGGCGAGACCGACGAGTTCGAACGCTGCCGGGATTTGCTCGATGACTGCGACCCGACGGCGCGCGCCGAACTGGGTCTGGCGTGAGCAGGGTCTCCCGGTCTACACGTCTTCGGTGACCGGGCATTCCTCGGAACTCCCGGGGGGCTCCACCTGAACGGTGGCGTGGTCGAGCCCGCGGGCGGCCAGAACCGCCCGCGCGTCGTCGAGCACCCGGTCCGAACGCCCGTCGCTGGCCAGGTGCGCGGTCACCATGTCCCTGCCCGGGGCCAGCGTCCAGACGTGCAGGTCGTGCACCTCGGTGACGCCGTCGACCGCGGCCAGCGCCGAACGCAGTTCGGCGACGTCGATATGCGCCGGCGAGGACTCCGAGAGGATGCGCAGCGCAGCGCGCGCCAGCGCGATCGCCCTCGGCAGCACCCACAGCGCCACCAGCACGGCCACCACGGTGTCGGCATACGGCCAGTGCGTCGTGACGGTGACGATGCCGGCGATCAGCACCCCGAGGCTGCTGACCGCATCGGCCATCACCTCCATATATGCGCCCTTGACGGCCAGGCTGCTCTCGGCGTGTGAGCGCAGCAACAGCACCACCGCGATATTGGCGGCCAGCGCGGCCAGCGCCACCAGGATCATCGGCCAGCCGGGAACCTCCGGCTTCTTCCCAAGTCGCTCGATCGCCTCGTAGACGATGAACGCCGAAACGCCAAGCAGCAACATCGCATTGGCCACCGCGGTGAACACCTCGGCGCGATGCCAGCCGTAGGTGCGCGCCGCCGACTTCGATCCCCGGCGGGCCAGGACCAGCGCGGTCAGCCCCATGAACAGCGCCACCAGATCGGTGAGCATGTGGCTGGCGTCGGCCAGCAGGGCCAGTGACCCGATGATCAGGGCCGTGGTGAGTTCGACGACGAAGAAGGTGGC
>JAGQTQ010000005.1:63751-81309 GCA_020438905.1 Mycobacterium sp. | reverse complement strand
GCAACGGCGGCAACGGCGGCCTGCTGCTCGGCAGTGGTGGCGACGGTGGCACCGGTGGTTCCGCGACGCTGATCTCCGGCGCGGGCGGTACCGGCGGCGACGGTGGCAGCACGGGTCTGCTCTCGATCTTCGGCGACGGTGGCAACGGCGGTACCGGCGGCGCCGGCATCACGGGTGCCAGCGGCAAGGCCGGCACCGACGGCACGGCGCTCAGCGTCAACGGCACCGATGGCGGTGCGGGCTCGGCCGGCGGCAACGGCGGCAACGGCGGTAACGGCGGCGCCGGTTCGTGGGTCTTCGGCGCCGGTGGTAACGGCGGCGCAGGCGGCAACGGCGGCACCGGTGGTGCCGGTGGAGCCGGTGGCACCGGCTTCAGCCCGGTCGCCACGGGAGACGGCGGCAATGGCGGCAACGGCGGTATCGGTGGCGACGGCGGCACCGCGGGCACCGCGGGTGAAGCCGGCACCGGACGCCTGCTGTTCCTGATCGCCCGCCCGGGTGAGGCGGGCACCGCAGGCACCGTCGGCGCCGGTGGCGTCGGTGGCGCGGGCGGCAACGCCGGTAACGGCGCCAACGGCGACGCCCTGGACATCAACGGCGGCAACGGCGGCACCGGTGGTAACGGCGGTACCGGCGGCAAGGGCGGCACCGGAACTGTCGCAGCCTCCGGCGTCGGCGGTAACGGCGGCAACGGTGGCACCGGCGCGGCCGGAACCGTGGGCAAGGCCGGTACCGACGGAACGGCTCTGGTCAAGGACGGAACCGACGGCGATAACGGCGGTAACGGCGGTAACGGCGGCAACGCCGGTGCCGGCGGCACCGGTTCGACTGCGGGTGCTGCGGGTGCTGCGGGTGTTGGTGGCGCCGGTGGCGCCGGTGGCGCCGGTGGAACCGGCTTCAGCGCCATCGCCGACTCGGGTCTCGACGGCGGCAACGGCGGCAACGGTGGCCTCGGCGGTAACGGTGGCACCGGCGGCCTGGAGGTCGACGGCACAACCCGCGCGGCTGACGGCGCCGGTGGAGCCGGTGGCGCGGGCGGCAACGCCGGTAACGGCGCCGACGGCGGCCTGGTGAACACCGACGGCGGCAGCGGCGGCACCGGTGGCGACGGCGGAACCGGTGGTTCCGGCTCGACTTCGGGCACCACGGGCGTCGGCGGCAACGGCGGTAACGGCGGCACCGGCGCGACCGGCACCGTGGGCAAGGCCGGCACCGACGGAGACGTTGTGGTTCGCGACGGCACCGACGGCGGTGACGGTGGTGACGGCGGTAACGGCGGTGACGCCGGCCTGGGCGGCTCCGGCTCGACGGCAGGCACCGACGGCACCGCTGGCGCCGGTGGCGCGGGCGGCGCGGGCGGTAACGGCGGAACCGGCTTCACGGCCATCGCCGACACCGGTAAGGCCGGTGGCAACGGCGGCGCCGGCGGTGCGGGCGGTAACGGCGGCACCGGTGGTCTGGAGGCCGACGGCTCGACCCGTGCGGCAGACGGCGACGGTGGCGACGGTGGTGCGGGCGGCAACGCCGGCAACGGCGCCGACGGCGGCCTGGTGATCGAAGACGGCGGCAGCGGCGGCGTGGGTGGCAACGGCGGCGCCGGTGGCACCGGCGCGACGGCCGGCTCCACGGGTGTCGGTGGCAACGGCGGTAACGGCGGTAACGGCGCTGACGGTGCTGACGGCACCGACGGCACCGATGGCACCGCGGGAGATATCGACGGCACGAACGGCACCGACGGTGGCGATGGCGGCGATGGTGGCATCGGCGGTGCCGGTGGCACCGGCTCGACCGCGGGTACCGACGGTGTCGGCGGTAACGGTGGCAAGGGCGGCGCCGGTGGCGCCGGCGGTCTCGGCTGGAACGCCGACCCGGCCCTCGACGGCGGCAACGGCGGATCCGGTGGTAACGGTGGCGCCGGTGGCACCGGCGGTACCGGTCCCGGTGGCGACGGCGCCGACGGCGTCGGCGGCGACGGTGGCGCCGGTGGTAACGCCGGTAACGGTGGCGACGGCGCGAACGGCACCGATGGAGCCAACGGCACGCTCGGCGTGCCCGGTGGCAACGGCGGCAATGGCGAAGACGGCGGCGATGGCGGTGTCGGCGGCAACGGCGGCACCGGTGGTGCCGGCGGCGGTTCGGCCGCAGCGGGTGCCGACGGTGTCGGTGGCAACGGCGGTGTCGGCGGTAACGCCGGCAACGGTGGCCTGGGTGGCTCCGGATACAACGGCGCGGCTGACTCCGGCGAGGACGGATCCAACGGCGGCTACGGCGGCGACGGTGGCGTAGGCGGCAACGGCGGCGCCGGTGGCACCGGTTTGACGGCGGGCACCGACGGTGCCGGCGGTAACGGCGGCGTCGGCGGCAACGCCGGATCCGGCGGCGCTGGTGGCCAGGGCCTGCTGGGCGATATCGGCACCGACCCGCTGACTGACGGGACCGACGGCGGAACCGGTGGTAAGGGCGGTATCGGCGGTAACGGTGGTAACGGCGGCGCCGGAGGCACCGGCGCCGGCTCCGCCGGCAACGGCACGGACGGTGTCGGCGGTGACGGTGGCCTCGGTGGCACCGGTGGCGCCGGCGGCGTCGGCGGCGACGGCTACACGGGCGCGACCTCCGGCGAAGACGGCAGCAACGCCGGTGACGGTGGCACCGGTGGTGTCGGCGGTGCCGGTGGTACCGGCGGCAACGGCGGCGGCGCCGCCGCGGCCGGTGCTGATGCCAAGGGCGGTAACGGCGGCGCCGGCGGCAACGCCGGTGTCGGCGGTAACGGCGCTAACGGCGATGACGGAACCGACGGCACGGATTCGGCCACCGATGGAACTACCGGTGAAAACGGCGGCAACGCCGGCGACGGCGGCTTCGGTGGTGTCGGTGGCGCCGGTGGTGCCGGCGGCGGATCGGCTGCGGCCGGCGATCAGGGCATCGGCGGCGACGGCGGCAACGGCGGTGTGGGTGGTTCCGGCGGCAACGGCGGCAACGGCTACACCGGTGGCGCGAACACCGGCGAGAACGCCAGCGACGGCGGCAAGGGTGGCACCGGTGGCGCCGGTGGCGCGGGCAATGTCGGTGGTGCCGGTTCGACGGCCGGTAACGATGGCAACGGTGGCGACGGCGGCGACGCCGGCAACGGCGGCCTGGGTGGCGCCGGTGGCTCGGGCAGTGCGGCCACGCTGGACGGTGGCGACGGTGGCGACGGTGGCAACGCCGGTGTCGCCGGGGCCGGTGGCTCCGGTGCGGTAGCCGGTAACGCGGGCGCCGATGGCGCAGGCGGCAACGGTGGTGACGGCGGTGCCGGCCGTGCCTCGGCAACGGTGGGCGTCGACGGTGGCAAGGGCGGCAATGGCGGCTCCGGTGGCGACTCGGCCGCCGCTCAGGCCGGTAACGGCGGTTCCGGTGGCCAGGGTGGCCTCGGCTACGTGGGCACCTCCGGGACTCTCCTGGATAAGGCTGGCAGCGGTACGGACGGCGGCGCGGGCGGTAACGGCGGCGACGGCGGCGTCACCCTGACCGGCACGGCCGGTATCGGCGGCGACGGTGGCGCCGGCGCTGCGGGCGGTATTGGCGGCTCCGGATCCGCCACTGGCGGCTCGGGCGCCAGCGGCGGCAACGGTGGCGACGGTGGCGACGGCGGCCTCGGCGGCAACGGCGGCACTGCCTCGACCGGCGACGCCGGCAACGGTGGTGCAGGCGGTAACGCTGGCACCGGTGGCAAGGGCGGCGACGCCGGCGCGACCGGTACGGGCGGTAACGCGGGTACCGGTGGCACCGGTGGCGACGGCGGTGTCGGCGCCAACTCCGGTAGCGGAATCGACGGGGTCGGCGGCCAGGGCGGCAGCGCCGGTGACGGCGGCGTCGGCGGTGCCGGTGGCGATGGCAGCTTCAACATCGGCCCGCTGCCTAACGGCGGTAACGGCGGCAACGGCGGTGACGCCGGTGTCGCGGGTGCCGGTGGTACCGGAGCGGGCGGAAGCGGCAAGGCCGGAACCGATGCCGATGGCGGCAACGGCGGCGACGGCGGTGCCGGTGCTGCCGGTATCGCTGGCAACAATGGCGGTAACGGCGGTACCGGTGGTGAAGGCGGCGATGCGACCGCCGGTACGGCCGGTCACGGTGGCGACGGCGGTAAGGGCGGCGCCGGCTTCAACGGGACCAATGCCTCGGCCGGTGCCAACGCCTTTGCCGGCACCACAGGTGGAACCGGTGGTAAGGGCGGCCTAGGCGGTTCGGCCCTGTCGGGTGTTGCCGGTGATGGTGGTGACGGCGGTGCGGGCGGCCAGGGCGGCAGCGGCGGCAGTGGCTTTGCCGGTGCCACGCTGGTTCGCGCGGTGGGCGCCAACGGTGCCCTCGGCGGTTCCGGTGGTCAGGGCGGTGCCGGTGGCACCGCGTCCACAGGCACGGCCGGCGACGGCGGAACCGGTGGCGATGCCGGCAACGGCGGTGCGGGCGGCAATAGCGTTGCCGCTGCCGCAGGAAACGCCGGACAAGCAGGCGGAACTGCCGGTAACGGCGGCACAGGTGGCGCCGGTGGCGCCGGTGGATCCGGCTCCGCGGTCAACGGCAACGGCGGTGACGGCGGCAACGCCGGTACCGGCGGCCTCGGCGGCAACGGTGGTGCCTCGACGAGTATTGCTTCTGTCGGTGGTATCGGCGGTGACGGCGGCAACGCCGGCTCGGCCGGTGCGGGCGGCGTGGCCGGCTCGGGCGCAGGAACTGCGGGCACTGCGGGCGACGCCGGTGACGCTGGCGACGGCGGCAACGGCGGTAACGGCGGCGCAGGTGCGAACGGTACGGCCGGCAACGGCGGCACAACCGGCGGCCAGGGCGGCGCCGGCGGCACCGCTACCGCAGGCACTGCCGGCAACGGCGGCGACGGCGGCAAGGGCGGGGCCGGGTTCACCGGCGTCAACGCGACGGCGGGTAGCGCCGCGGTTGCCGGATCCTCCGCTGGCTACGGCGGCAAGGGCGGTGCCGGTGGCACGGCCACCACGGGTGTCGGCGGCAACGGCGGTACCGGCGGCAACGGTGGTGCCGGCGGTAACGGCGGCGACGGATTCACTGGATCCAACGCAGCAGCCGAAGACGGCGGCAACGGCGGCAACGGCGGCCAGGGTGGCGCCGGTGGCACGGCCACCAGCGGTACCGGCGGCAACGGCGGCGACGCCGGCAACGGCGGTACCGCGGGCAACGGCGGCACTGCAGCCGATGGCTTGGGCCCGGACGGCGGCAACGCCGGCCGCGGTGGCACCGGCGGTGCCGGTGGTACCGGTGGCAGTGCCGGAAACGGCGGCACCAACGGCGACGGTGGTGACGGCGGCGACGCCGCTGCCGGCGGCGTCGGCGGCAAGGGCGGTGTTTCCACCGTGGGTAACGGCGGTGCCGGCGGTAACGGCGGCAACGCGGGCTTCGCCGGTACGGCTGGCGCTGCAGGCGCCGGCCTGGGTAAAGCCGGGACCGCAGGTGATGCCGGTGTCGGTGCCGCTGGTGGCGCGGCCGGGGCCGGCGGCGCCGGTCTGGCCGGGTCGGTCGGCGTCGCGGGCTACCAAGGCGGCGACGGCGGCATCGGCGGTTACGGAACCGGAACCTACGGCGGCGGTGCCGGTGGTACCGGTGGTGCTGGCGGTGCCGGCTACGTTGGAGCCGATGCGACCGCGGGCAGTGCTGCCACGGCCGGTACGAACGGCGGAAAGGGCGGTGCCGGCGGCGAGGGCGGCGGCGCGTTCGGAACTGGCACCGGCGGTGCCGGTGGCACTGGCGGTGCCGGTGGAAACGGTGGCGCAGGCGGCGACGGCTTCTCCCCGACGGTCTACTCTGCGGGTGAAGACGGCGGTAGCGGCGGCACCGGTGGTGTGGGCGGCAAGGGTGGCTTCACCTTCACGGGCACCGGCGGCGCGGGCGGCAACGGCGGTACAGCGGGTACCGCTGGCGCCGGCGGTAACAGCCTGGGCGGCGATGGCACCAGTGGTTACACCGGCGGTGCGGGCGGTACCGGTGGCACCGGTGGCGCAGGCGGCGAAGGCGGGTACGCCTATGCAGCTGCCGGCACGAGCGGCGACGGTGGCGACGGTGCCAACGGCACCAACGGCGCGGCTGGTGGTACCGGCGGCGCTGCGACCGTGATCGCAACGGCCGGTGGTATCGGCGGTGCCGGCGGCAACGCGGGTCTCGGCGGGACCTACGGTGCGGCCGGTGGCGGCGTAGCCGGCTACACGGCGGGCTATGCCGGTTACGCCGGTGACGATGCCAACGGCGCCAACGGCGGCGCGGGCGGTGCCGGTATCGACGGAAACGTCTCGAACGCCGGGTCCACCGGCGGCAAGGGCGGTGCCGGCGGCAGCGCTAGCGGTGGCGCCGGCGACGCCGGTAACGGTGGTGCTGGTGGCAAGGGTGGTGCCGGCTACGTCGGCGTCGACGCCAGCGCAGGTACGGCGGCCACCGCTGGTACGTCCGGTGGCAACGGCGGTGGCGGTGGTACCGGTGGCAATGCCATCGAGGGCACTGCGGGCAACGGCGGTGCCGGTGGCGCTGGTGGTGCCGGCGGTAACGGCGGCGACGGCTTCGCATCCAATGACGAGCCCAACGCCTCGAATGCCGGCAACGGTGGCTCCGGTGGCCTTGGCGGCGACGGTGGTACCGCTACCGAGGGTGTCGGCGGCAACGGCGGCGCCGGCGGCGCTGCCGGCGTCGCGGGCAACGGTGGCGATGCGGCTGGAACCGGCAACGGCGGTGACGCCGGCGACGGTGGATCCGGCGGCGTTGGCGGCAACGGCGGCACGGCGACGACCGGTGTCGGCGGCAACGGCGGCACGGGCGCTGCAGGTGCTGCGGGCGGAACCGCCGGACTGGCCGGTGCCGGTACGACTGGAAACGGCGGTAGCGGCGGCGCTGGCGGCGACGGCGGCAACGGCGGCAAGGGCGGCGACGGCGGCGACGCCACCGGTATTGCTGCGGGAACCGGCGGCAATGCCGGCAGCGGCGGTAACGCCGGTGCGCCGACCAGTGGCGCGGCGGGCGGTGCATCCGGGTCCGGTGGTGTTGGTGGCACCGGCGGCAAGGGCGGCGACGTGGGCGCTGCGGGTGCGGCTGGGGCGTTCGGTACCGGGTTCGACGATGACGGCACTGCCGGCAAGGCCGGTACTGCGGTCACCTCCGGTGGCAACGGCGGTGCCGGTGGCGCTGGCTACAACAACGCTGCCGGTGCCGGAACCAACGGCGGCCAGGGCGGTGACGGCGGCGACTACGGCAACGGCGGTGCCGGCGGTGCCGGTGGCACCGGCAATGGCGGCAACGGCGGTCAGGGCGGTCAGGGCGGTGCCGGCGGCACCTCTGCCGGTAACGGTGGCGCTGGCGGCGTCGGCGGTGCGGCAACCGGCACCACTGCGGTGACCGGTGGCAAGGGCGGCGCCGGTGGCGTTGCACAAGCCGCTACCGGGACCGGTGGCGCCGGCGGCACGGGCGGATCGTCCACCACGACCACCGGAACCGCCACCGGCGGCGAGGGCGGCGCCGGCGGCAACGGCACTGTGGCCGGTGCCAACGGCGGCTCCGGCGGCGCGGGCGGTGCAGCCACCTCGACCAAGGCGAACGCCATCGGCGGCGTCGGCGGTGTCGGCGGCACGACCATCACGGGCACCGGTGGCGCCGGTGGCACCGGCGGTGCGGCAACGACCACCGCGGCCGCGGCGGCATTTGCCGGCAAGGGTGGCGCCGGTGGTGCGTCGACCGGCGCGGGCACCGGTGGCGCCGGCGGCACCGGCGGTGCGGCGACGTCGACCAACGGTCTGGCCGCTACGGCCGCGGTCGGTGGCGACGGCGGCACCGGCGGCACCAGCGCTGCTGGCAACGGTGGTGCCGGAGGTGCGGGTGGCACGGCCCTGGCAACGAGCCCGGGTGTGACCACTGCAGACGGTGGCCTCGGCGGCAACGGCGGCACCGGTGGCAACAGCAACGGTGGCAACGGCGGCAACGCCGTCGTCGACAGCGGTGTGCTGGCGACTGCCACCGGCGGTAACGGTGGCGACAAGCAGGGCACCGGCACCCCCGGCACCGGTGGCGTCGCGACGGCAATCGGTGGCGGCACCGCCGTCCAAGGGTTCGACGGCAACTAAGCCTCCGGCCCCCAATCGGAAGATCGGCCCCCTCCTTCGGGAGGGGGCCGATTTTCGTTGGTGATAGTGCACCGGTTCCGGGCTCCCACTGCAACGAGTCGCACGGTTCCCGTCAAGGAAGGGGTGCGCTGGCTCACCAGGAGAGGGGACACCGGGGCGGGTGCGGCGCGGTAGGCCCGGCGTGACCGTAGGCGGTCAGATCCCAGAATCCCGCAGAGGGTGATCCAACCGCAGCTCGGACATGGCCGGTACTGTCGGCCTAACCACGGGGGCTGCGACGGCCGCGGCCGAACTGCCGCGCGGGTGGGCTGGCGGCGCGGCCAGGCGGCATATCGGATGCCCGAAGGGGCACCACTACCGGCGCTGTGCCGGGGATCGGAGCCGCGCGCAAGCCGACAACCCCCGCTGGGTCGATTCTGGCCCTTCTTGAAGCAGCCACCCAACAGACATCGGGGGTGGATGGGTCCGGGTGCGAGGCCGGCATTCCCCGGTGCCCAGCCGACGAGGACAGTCACGAAGTTGCGGCCGGGGGTGCTGTGGCGGAATTCGCGTGCAAGTACAGTCAACCGCTGCTGCGGCCACCGGCCGGTCGATACCGGTCGTTCCGCAGAGCGCGGCCCGGAACCATCCGCGGGTGTTAGGTGATGGACCGCCGCTACGGGGTGGCCCCGCAGCCGCCGGGCAAAGGCGCGACATACTACGCAGACCGAGGACAACGGCCCGCCGGTGGGCGATCGAGAACCCCCGTAGACAGTTCAGCGGCCGGCCCGTCCGGGCCGACCGCTGAGACTGAGTACTGGGCCTATTGACCCCGGGTGCTTCAGGAAGTCGTCAGACCGCTTTACTGCGGAGCTCCACCCCCACGAAGTCCATCCGCCACAGGCCCTCGAAGAGTTCCAGGCCGATGTATTCGAGTTCGGTCTCATCGGCCCGACCCAGAACGCCGGACTGCGCGACGCGTGCGGCGATCTCCCGGATCGAGCGCTCGCCGTCGACGTGCTGGACGAAGGCGAGGTGGGTGGGATCGAGGCGGATGCGCCAGCCCGGGCGGAAGATCTCCTGGCCGCTGATGCCACACCGCAGCCGAAGCAGCGGGACGTAGTCCAAGGCGTCCGGCGCCGAGAAGTCGATCCGGTAGCTGGACTGCGGCCGCTCCGGCTTGGTGGCCAGGAAGAAGTGGCAGGCGTTGAGGGTGTTGACCCTCTCCATCACCGACCACATCTTCTCGGCCGGGAGTTGGCTGACCGCCGCATAGAACTCGTTGGCCGGCTCGGTCAGCGTCGGCGGGTAGTAGGACTTCCGCAGGAACCAGTCCTGGAACACCAGGCCGGCCGAGGTGACCAGGTCCACGCAGTCGTCGACGGTGTAGCTGCGGTCACGGCCGTGCAGGAAGGTGTCGACCAACCCGGCGTCGAACTTCAGGTCGGGTGCGATGTTGATGTAGCTCTTGACCGGGTGAGTCGCCGCCAGTGAGTTCACGGCGGCCTTGACCAGCGCGAGGGACTCCTCGTCCTGCTCCAGACCCATCTCCCGGAAGATCGCCTGCATCAGCTCGACACCGGCGCGACCGTATCGCGCGTAGAGCATGATCGCCGCGACCCCGTCGGGACGCATCACGTCGGCCAGGGCCTTCATGCCGGTCTTCGGCTCGGCCATGTGGTGCAGAACGCCGGTCGACATCACCAGGTCGAAGTCACGGTTGAGCGAAGGCACCTCTTCGATCGGGAGCAGGTGCAGCTCAAGGTTCTTCAGCCCGTACTTGTCCTTGAGGAACTTCTCGTGATCCAGCGAGGGCTGGCTGACGTCGACTGCCACCACCTTGGCCGCGCGGTTGGTGTAGGCGATCTGAGCGGCCTGGTTGGTGCCGCACCCGGCGATCAGGATGTCCATCTCGGGGTTGAGCGGCCGGTCGGGCCACATCAGCCGGTGGGCGTGGCTGGGGTCGAACCACTGCCAATTGTTGGTCAGCCAGGTCTCCAGGTTCTGGATCGGCTCCGGGTACTGCCACTTCTGGTACTGCTGTGCGACGACGTCGCCACGCGGACTCTCGGACATCAATGCTCCTCAGCGATAACTCGGGGCGTCAGGACATCTGGTTCCGGAGCAACGGATTGCTCTTCAGGACCGGAAGTGGGAAGAGGATGTCGGTCTCGGTGGACTCGAGGCTGTCGTACAGACCGACGGTGTAGACGCCGGCAGCCTCCGCGCGCATCGGCAGGTACTGGGCGAACACCCGGAACTTGACCGGCGTCGGCGGGTTGTCACGCCAGTGCCAGCCGAACTCCAGGCTGCCCACTCGCTCGCCCTCCGGCGAGGTCGCGATGATGTACTTCACCGGGTCGTAGTCGGTGCCGCCGAGGGCGGTGACCGCGACGACCATCGGAACGGTGATCTGCGCCGGGAAGTTGTTCACATAGCAGCTGGTCATCGGGAAACCCTTGATGTTGACCCCGCCGGCGTCTTCCTCGACGGCGCTCAGTGACGGCGCGAACGCGACCACACGCATATTCTCTCCTCGAACCTGGAAATGTTGCTGACCAGACTAGACGGCGCAGCGAAGTGCGACCGCCATCGGGTCCCGGATTTGCCACGCGGCACCGAGCCGTGAAACTCCCGGCCCCGCGAGGCTCAGCCCGCTGGCCGCCTGGGCAGCTTCCACCCGGGCCGGGGCCAGTGGCAGGTGTATCCGCCCGGGAAGCGCACCAGATAGTCCTGATGTTCGGGTTCGGCCTGCCAGAAGTCCGTCGCCGGGACTACCTCGGTGACCACTTTGTCCGGCCACAGGCCGGAGGCGTCGACATCGGCGATGGTGTCCTCGGCGATGCGCTTCTGCTCCTCGTCTGAGTAGAAAATCGCCGAGCGGTAGCTGGTGCCGACGTCGTTGCCCTGGCGGTTCACCGTGGTCGGGTCGTGGATCTGGAAGAAGAACTCCAGCAACGCCCGGTAGTCGGTGACCGCGGGGTCATAGACGATCTCGACGGCCTCGGCGTGCCCCGGATGGTTGCGATAGGTGGCGTTGGCGTTCTGTCCGCCGGTGTAGCCGCACCGGGTGGATACCACGCCGGGCTGGCGGCGGATCAGGTCCTGCATCCCCCAGAAGCAGCCGCCGGCCAGGATCGCCGTCTCGTAGTCGCTCATTGCCACCTTCCTCTACCAGCCCGAACGAGGGCCCGTCTCGAAACAGTCCACCGCAAGCCTGGGGCCCATACACAGTTGTCGCCTCCGATCATCGGCCGACAACCCGATCCGGTCCACCAGAACGCCGACCGACACACTCTCGAAAGAGTCGAGATCGAGCGCACAACGCGCGGCAATCGTGCCCGGGTTGCTAGGGCCACTCCGTTGGCTCCGCAGGTCTCCAAATCCCACCACCACACCTCGCCGCGGCGCGGAAGCGAACTCACGAGGCGCCTGCCGCCTGCCGCCACGAGGCAAGGTCCCCCCACTGGTCAGGCTGATCGGCGGGCAGCTCGTCATAGGCCGCGAAAGACGCGTCGATTTCTCCGGCGCGATGTCGGGCGAGCAGGGCCTGAAGGGCGTCATCGACCAGCGTGGCGTCGGTTGTGCCGGCCCGGAGGCTCCTTGCCGCGGTCACAAGATCCGAGTCGACGGTGGTACTCAGGCGTGTGCGTGCCATGCCACGAATTTGCCACGGCGCACATGGTCGACAACCAGCACTGCAACGTGTTCTATTTTCAGGCATGGCGGCACCCCGGTTCACCAGATCTGAACTGGCCGACGCCTTCGCCGTCTTCGAAGCCACGGTGGACACCGCCGCGCGCACCCGCGACTGGAACGCCTGGGTGGCCCACTACACCCCGGACGTCGACTACATCGAACACGCGCAGGGGGTCATGAAGGGCCGCGAGCAGGTTCGGGACTGGATTCAGCGCACCATGACCACGTTTCCGGGCAGCCACATGACCGCCTTCCCGTCGCTGTGGTCGGTGATCGACACCGACCGCGGCCGGGTGATCTGCGAACTGGACAACCCGATGCGCGACCCCGGCGACGGCAGCGTCATCAGCGCCACCAACATCTCGATCATCACCTACGCCGGCGACGGTCTGTGGTCCCGCCAGGAAGACGTCTACAACCCGCTGCGTTTCCTCAAGGCCGGGCTGAGGTGGTGTCGTAGGGCGCAGACGCTGGGCACCCTCGACGAGGATGCCGCGGACTGGATGCGCCGGTACGGGGGCGGCCAATGAGCCCCAAACTCGTCATCGGCGCCAACGGATTCCTGGGCTCGCATGTGACTCGCCAACTCGTCGCGGCGGGCCATGAGGTCCGGGTGATGGTGCGCGGTTCGGCGAACACCGTCGGCATCGACGACCTGAACACGCAGCGGTTTGTCGGCGACGTCTTCGACGAGGACACCCTGCGGGCGGCGATTACCGGATGCGACGACGTCTACCACTGTGTGGTGGACACCCGCGGGTGGCTGTCCGACCCCAAGCCGTTGTATCGCACCAATGTCGAGGGCACCCGCAGCGTGCTCGACGCCGCCTGTGCGGTCCACCGGCGAAAGCCACTGCGCCGCTTCGTGTTCACCAGCAGCTACGCCACCGTCGACCGCCGCCGCGGCACCGTTGCCACCGAGGCCGACGAGATCGCCGACGAGCGCGGACTCACCGACTACGTGTGTTCCCGGCTAAAGGCCGAGCGGATGGTGTTACAGCGCGCCCGCGACGGCGCGCTGCCCGCGGTGGCGATGTGCGTCGCCACCACCTATGGCGCGGGCGACTGGGGGCGAACACCGCACGGGGCGATCATCGCCGGAGCCGCGCTGGGCAAGCTGCCGTTCATCCTCGACGGCATCGAACTGGAGGCGGTCGGCATCGACGACGCGGCCGCCGCACTCATCCTGGCCGCGGAGTGTGGCAGGTCAGGCGAGCGCTACCTGATCTCGGAGAAGATGATCACCAATGCCGACGTGGTGCGGATCGCCGCCGAGGCGGCCGGGGTGGCGCCGCCCGCCAGGGTCATTCCGCTGCCGGTGTCCTACCTGCTGGCCGCACTCGGCACCGCCAAGGCGCGGATTCGCGGCAGCGACGAACGGCTGACCCTCAACGCCCTGCGCCTCATGCGTGCCGAGGCGCCGGTGGACCATTCCAAGGCCGTCCGTGAGCTCGGCTGGCATCCGCGTCCGGTCGAGGAGTCCATCGCAGAGGCGGCCCGGTGGTGGGTGGCGTTGCGCGCGGCCAGGCGGCCGTAACGGCACAGTTGCCGATCAGTCAGACACGTTGATCCCGAGGATCAGGGCCAGGGACCGCTCGATTGCGCCCATGGCCTCCGACGTCACGGTGCCAAGCGGCTCGATGAGCCTGGTTCGGGCAATGGCGCGGACGCCGCGGCAGATCGCGACGCTGTCCGTGTCGACGCCTTCGGCGGGACAGACCGGTGGCCGCAACGGGCTGCCGGAGCGCGAGCTGGACACCGGCACTACCACGATCAACTCGTCGGCAACGCCGGTGAGCAGGTCGGGCACCGATACAACCACCGCGGGCCGGTGTTTGCCGGGTTCGCCGGGTCGGGAGGCGCCGAGGCTGACCAGCCACAGTTCGCCGCGGCGGGGTTCAGGCAAGGCCGTCATCGGCCGCCTGTGCCCATTCCTGCTCCTCCTGCCGAACCTCCGCCGACGCGGCGTCCATCAGTTCGGCGCTGCGTTCCTCCCGGAAGGCGGCGTCCCGGTCGGCCTGGCCGGCGAGCTCGGCCAACAGCGTCGGGATGGAAATGCCGCGTTGGCGGGCCTGGGCTGCGAGCCGATCGCGCGTGCGGACGCTCACACGTATCGTCGTCGTCGGTGTAGCCATATTTGTAGCTTAATGTGACTACCCGGCCGCCGGTCTGCGAAAATCCTGCTATGCCGACAAACGGCGCTGTCTCGCACTGGTTCGCGCAGTTGCCCGCACCTCGGCCCGCGTTGCCCGGTGACCGCGACGTCGACGTCTGCATCGTCGGCGCGGGCTACACCGGTTTATGGACGGCCTTCTACTTGAAGAAGGCAGATCCGAGCCTGCGGGTCGTGGTGGCCGAGGCACGCTTCGCCGGGTTCGGCGCCTCGGGGCGCAACGGCGGATGGCTGAGCGCGCTGGCTCCCGGCCACCGGGGCCTGCTGGCCCAGCGGCACGGCCGCGACGCCGTCATCGGCTGGCAGGAGATGCTCGACGCGGCCGTCGACGAGGTCATCGACGTTGCAGCCCGGGAGGGGATCGACGCCGACGTCGTCAAGGGCGGCACTCTCGAGGTGGCCCGCAACCGCGCCCAGGCCCGGCGATTGCGTGCGGCCGTCGAGGAGGACCGGCGCTGGGGTGTTCGGGGAATCGAGGTTCTGGGTGCCGCCGAGACCTCCGCGCGGGTGCGGGTCGATTCGGCCGAATTGGGGGCGTTGCAACCGCAGTGTGCGCGCATCCAGCCCGCGAAACTGGCGCGCGGTCTAGCCGATGCCGTCGAACGGCTCGGCGTGAGCATCTACGAACAGACCCCGGTCACCGAGATCGGTCCGGGCCACGCGGTGACTCCACTGGGTGTCCTGAAAGCGCCGGTCGTCCTGCGCGCCACCGAGGGCTTCACCGCCCGGATGCCCGGTCTGCGGCGGCGCTGGCTGCCGATGAACAGCGCCATGATCGCGACGGATCCACTGCCTCAGCGGCTCTGGGACGACATCGGCTGGGCGGGTTGCGAAACTCTCGGCGATACCGCGCACGGCTTCTTCTACGCTCAGCGCACCGCCGACGGCCGGATCGCACTGGGCGGCCGGGCGGCGCCCTACCGCTACGGGTCCCGGATCGACCGGGACGGCGCGGTCAGTCACGCCACCGTCAAGCATCTGACCGGTGTACTGCACACGGTGTTGCCGCAGACCCGCGGCGTCGGGATCGCGCACGGCTGGTGCGGTGTGCTCGCCGTGCCGAGGGACTGGACGGCGACCGTGCGCTTCGACCGGAAGACGGGGCTGGGCGAGGCCGGCGGGTATGTCGGACACGGCGTCACCGCGACTAACCTGGCCGGGCGCACGCTGGCCGATCTGGTGCTCGGTCGCCGTACCGAGCTGACCGGGCAGCCGTGGGTGGAGCACCGGTCGAGGGCGTGGGAACCCGAACCGCTGCGCTGGCTGGGGGTGCGCGCCCTCTACACCGGCTACCGGATCGCCGACTTGCACGAGGCCCGCGGCCGATCCGCGACCTCCCCGGTGGCTGCTCTCGCCGACCGGATCGCGCGGCGCCCCTGATGGACTCGGCCCCGGTGGATCCACCCCTGGAACGCACGGTGAGCTTCCCCGGACCGGCCAGTCCGGGGCACACCCTGGCACCGCAGCGGCGCGGCCCGGGCGACCCGTGTTTCCAGATCGACGCCGAGCGCGCGATCTGGCGGACCAGCCTGCAGGACAGCGGCCCGGTGACCGCGCGGATCAGCCGGCTGGCGCCGGACACCGTGCGCGCTCAGGCGTGGGGCTCGGGTGCCCAGGAGTTCCTCGACAACCTGCCCGCCCTGCTCGGACACGACGACGATGCGGCGGGTTTCCAGCCCGAGCATCCCGTCCTGGCCGCTGCCAAGGCCAAGGTCCCGCATCTGCGCATCGGCCGCACCGCCCGCGTGCTGGAGGCGCTGATCCCCGCGGTGCTCGAGCAGCGGGTGCAGGGCGTCGACGCGTTCCGGTCCTGGCGGCTGCTGGTCACCCGGTTCGGCACGCCGGCCCCGGGCCCGGCTCCGGCCGCCATGCGCGTTCCGCCGCTGGCGGATGTATGGCGCCGCATCCCGTCCTGGGAGTTCCACCGGGCCAATGTCGACCCCGGCCGGGCCCGCACCGTCATCGGGTGCGCCGAACGGGCCTCATCTTTGGAGCGTCTGGCGACCCGCCCGGCCGACCAGGCGCGCGAGGCGTTGACCGCGCTGCGCGGCGTGGGAGTGTGGACGGCCGCCGAAACCGCACAACGGGCTTTCGGCGACGCCGACGCGCTCTCGATCGGCGACTACCACCTGGCCACCATGATCGGCTGGACGTTGCTGGGCCACCCGATCGACGATGCGGCGATGGTCGAACTGCTCGAACCGACGCGCCCGCACCGCTATCGGGCGGTGCGGGCGCTTGAGGTCAGCCGGATGGCCTACCTGCCCCGTCGGGGGGCGCGGCTGCCGGTCCAGCGGATCAGTCGGCTCTAGCCCTCCAGCGCGGCGTCGCGCACCGGGCGCTCGGCCAGTTCCTCGTTGCGTCCGAACAGCACCGGATAGAGCGCACCGGCCAGCGCCGCCCCGACCAGCGGTGCCAGCCAGAAGGCCCACAACTGTCCGGGGGCCCCCGCCGCGTTGAAGAAGGCCACACCGGTCGACCGGGCCGGGTTGACCGAGGTGTTCGAGATCGGGATGGAGATCAGGTGGATCAGGGTCAGGGTCAGCCCGATCGCCAGACCGGCGAAGCCCTTGGGGGCGCGGTCGTCGGTGGCGCCCAGAATGACCAGCAGGAAGACGAAGGTCAGCACCACTTCGGCCAGCAGCACCGCGCCTAGGGAGTAGAAGTACGGGGAGTTCGCGCCGTAGCCGTTGGCGGCCATATTGCCGGCCGGGCTCCATTCGGGCCGGCCCTTGGCGATGACCAGGATGACCAGGCCGCCGAGCAGGCCGCCGATAACCTGTGCCACCCAGTAGCGCGGGACCGCCGCCCACTCCACCCGCTTGGCGATCGCCGCCCCGAGTGTGACCGCCGGGTTGAAATGCCCGCCGGAGATGGTCCCGAACGCGTAGACCCCGGTCAGCACGGTCAGGCCGAACGCCAGGGACACCCCGGTGTAGCCGATGCCGATCGAAAGGTCGCCGGCCGGGTCGGCGGCGAACACCGCGGCCCCACAGCCGCCCAGCACCAGCCAGAATGTGCCGATCAGCTCCGCGGCGAGGCGGTGCGTCATGGTCGGAGCGGTCATCAAGTGTCCCTTTCAGCGCAGCGTTTGTGGATGAGGATTCAGCTTCTCATCTGGGACGTTGGCGGTGTGGGCGAATTCGCGCAAAGTTCGGAATCTGCGGCGAGCGGCACCCGTGGCAGCCGATTAGGCTGACCTAAGTTGGCATGTCCGCCGCCGCGAACATATCGTTTCTATACCTGTTGACACCAGAGATAGGGTCGCCGTTCGCCGACGCACGGAGGAACCCGCGGGTCGCGGTGCCGTCTACGAATCGCCGCGCGACAGAAGGGTCAGGTGCGTATGCCTACTAATGTCGGGCTCTACAACCCCGCATACGAACACGACGCCTGCGGTGTCGCCATGGTCGTGGACATGCACGGCCGGCGCAGCCGCGACATCGTCGACAAAGCCATCACCGCGCTGGTGAATCTGGAGCACCGCGGTGCCGCCGGCGCCGAGCCCAACAGCGGCGACGGTGCGGGCATCATGCTTCAGGTCCCGGACTCGTTCCTGCGCGCGGTGTGTGCGGAACAGGGCATCGAACTGCCGGCCGAGG
>JAGQTQ010000005.1:61002-63735 GCA_020438905.1 Mycobacterium sp. | reverse complement strand
CCTTCCTGCCGCAGTCCTCGCGCGACGCCGCCGCCGCCTGCGAGGGCGTGGCGAAGATCGTCGAAGCCGAGGGGCTCGACGTGCTCGGCTGGCGCGACGTGCCCACCGACGACTCCTCGCTGGGCGCGCTGGCGCGGGACGCCATGCCGACCTTCCGGCAGCTGTTCATCGGCGGCGCCTCCGGGATGGAACTGGAGCGCAAGGCCTATGTGATCCGCAAGCGCGCCGAGCACGAACTGGGCACCAAGGGTCCGGGACAGGACGGCCCCGGCCGCGAAACCGTCTACTTCCCCAGCCTTTCCGGCACGACCATGATCTACAAGGGGATGCTGACCACCCCGCAGCTGAAGGCCTTCTACCTCGACCTGCAGGATGACCGGCTGGAGAGCGCGCTGGGGATCGTGCACTCGCGGTTCTCCACCAACACCTTCCCGTCGTGGCCGCTGGCGCACCCGTTCCGCCGGATCGCCCACAACGGCGAGATCAACACCGTGACCGGTAACGAGAACTGGATGCGGGCCCGCGAGGCGCTGATCGACACCGACGTCTTCGGCACCAATGTGGAGAAGGTCTTCCCGATCTGCACGCCCGGCGCCTCGGACAGCGCGCGTTTCGACGAGGTGCTCGAACTGCTGCACCTGGGTGGTCGCAGCCTGCCGCACGCCGTGCTGATGATGATCCCGGAGGCCTGGGAACGCAACGAGTCGATGGACCCGGCCCGGCGGGCGTTCTACGCCTACCACGCGGCGCTGATGGAGCCCTGGGACGGCCCGGCCTCGGTGTGCTTCTCCGACGGCACCGTCGTCGGCGCGGTGCTCGACCGCAACGGACTGCGGCCCTCCCGGATCTGGGTGACCGACGACGGCCTGGTGGTCATGGCCTCGGAGGCCGGCGTGCTGGAACTGGACCCGGCCCGCGTCGTGCAGCGGCTGCGCCTGCAGCCCGGCCGGATGTTCCTGGTCGACACCGAACAGGGACGGATCATCTCCGATGAGGAGATCAAGGCCGAGCTGGCCGCCGAACATCCCTACCAGCAATGGCTGGACACCGAGCAGTTCCATCTGGACGACCTGCCGCAAGGGCCCTACATCCGGATGCCGCACCACCGCGTGGTGGCCCGCCAGCAGGCGTTCGGCTTCACCTACGAAGAGCTCAACCTGCTGGTCGCGCCGATGGCGCGCACCGGCGCCGAGGCACTCGGTTCGATGGGCACCGACACCCCCATCGCGGTGCTCTCCTCGCGCCCGCGCATGCTGTTCGACTACTTCCAGCAGCTGTTCGCCCAGGTCACCAATCCGCCGCTGGACGCCATCCGCGAGGAGGTGGTGACCAGCCTGTCGGCCACCCTCGGCCCGGAGCGCGACCTGCTCAACCCGACCGCGGAGTCCTGCCATCAGATCCTGCTGCCGCAGCCCATCCTGCGGAACCACGAGCTGGCCAAGCTGGTCAACCTCAACCCCGACGACGTGGTCCACGGCGACCGCCACGACATGCGCTCGGCGGTCATCCCGTGTCTCTACCCGGTGGCCAAGGGCGGTGCCGGTCTGCGCCGGGCCCTCGACGACATCCGGGCGGCGGCCAGTGCGGCCATCGCCGGCGGAGCGCGGATCCTGATCCTGAGCGATCGCGAGTCCAACGGATCGAACGCACCGATCCCGTCGTTGCTGTCGGTGGCCGCGGTGCACCACCACCTGGTGCGCGAGCGCACCCGGACCCAGGTGGGTCTGGTGGTCGAGTCCGGTGACGCCCGCGAGGTCCACCACATGGCCATGCTGGTCGGATTCGGCGCCGGGGCGATCAACCCCTACATGGCCTTCGAGTCGATCAGCGACATGGTCGACCGTGGCCTGCTCGGCGACATCTCGCGCGAGAAGGCGCTGAGCAACTACATCAAGGCCGCCGGCAAGGGCGTGCTGAAGGTGATGTCGAAGATGGGCATCTCCACCGTCGCCTCCTACACCGGCGCCCAGCTGTTCCAGGCGATCGGCATCTCCCAGTCGGTGCTCGACGAGTACTTCACCGGGCTGAGCTGCCCGGTGGGCGGGATCGACCTCGACGACATCGCCGCCGACGTCGCCGCCCGGCACCAGCTGGCCTACCTGGACCGTCCCGACGAGCGGGCGCACCGCGAACTCGAGGTCGGCGGCGAGTACCAGTGGCGCCGCGAGGGCGAGTACCACCTGTTCAACCCGGACACGGTGTTCAAGCTGCAGCACTCCACCCGCACCGGGCAGTACTCGGTGTTCAAGGAGTACACGACGCTGGTCGACGACCAGAGCGAGCGGATGGCCTCGCTGCGCGGTCTGCTCATGTTCAAGGAGGGCGTGCGCCCGCCGGTGCCGATCGAGCAGGTCGAGCCGGCCAGCGCGATCGTCAAACGGTTCTCCACCGGTGCGATGAGCTACGGGTCGATCTCCGCCGAGGCGCACGAGACCCTGGCGATCGCGATGAACCGCCTTGGCGCGCGGTCGAATTCGGGTGAGGGCGGCGAGGCGGTCAGCCGCTTCGAGCCGGAGGCCAACGGCGACTGGCGGCGCAGCGCCATCAAGCAGGTCGCCTCCGGCCGGTTCGGGGTGACCAGCCACTACCTGACCAACTGCACCGACATCCAGATCAAGATGGCCCAGGGCGCCAAACCCGGTGAGGGCGGCCAGCTTCCGGGCCACAAGGTCTACCCGTGGGTGGCCGAGGTGCGGCACTCCACACCCGGGGTCGGGCTGATCTCCCCGCCGC
>JAGQTQ010000005.1:35533-60965 GCA_020438905.1 Mycobacterium sp. | reverse complement strand
CTGGCGCAGCTGATCTACGACCTGAAGAACGCCAACCCGCAGGCCCGCATCCACGTGAAACTGGTCAGCGAGAACGGCGTCGGCACGGTCGCGGCGGGTGTTTCCAAGGCGCACGCCGACGTGGTGCTGATCTCCGGCCACGACGGCGGCACCGGAGCGACCCCGCTGACCTCGCTGAAGCACGCCGGCGCGCCGTGGGAGCTGGGCCTGGCCGAGACGCAGCAGACGCTGTTGCTCAACGGACTTCGCGACCGGATCGTGGTTCAGGTCGACGGTCAGCTCAAGACCGGCCGCGACGTGGTGATCGCCGCGCTGCTCGGCGCCGAGGAGTTCGGCTTCGCGACCGCCCCGCTGGTGGTCTCGGGCTGCATCATGATGCGGGTCTGCCACCTCGACACCTGCCCGGTGGGCGTGGCCACCCAGAACCCGGTGCTGCGCGAACGGTTCACCGGCAAGCCGGAATTCGTCGAGAACTTCTTCATGTTCATCGCCGAAGAGGTTCGCGAGTTGATGGCCAAGCTGGGCTTCCGCACCGTCAACGAGATGGTCGGCCAGGTCAACGCCCTCGACACCGCCCGGGCGGTGGCGCACTGGAAAGCGCGCAAGCTGGACCTCGCCCCGGTGCTGCACGAGCCCGAGTCGGCGTTCATGAACCAGGACCTCTACTGCAGCTCGCGCCAGGACCACGCGCTGGACAAGGCGCTGGACCAGCAGCTGATCGTGCGGTCCCGGGAGGCGCTGGACTCCGGCAAGCCGGTGCAGTTCTCGATGAAGATCTCCAACACCAACCGGACCGTGGGCACCATGCTCGGTCACGAGGTGACCAAGGCCCACGGCGGCGACGGGTTGCCCGACGGCACCATCGACATCACCTTCGACGGTTCGGCGGGCAACAGCTTCGGCGCCTTCGTGCCCCGAGGAATCACGCTGCGGGTCTACGGCGACGCCAACGACTATGTGGGCAAGGGGCTTTCGGGCGGACGTATCGTGCTGCGGCCCTCCGACGACGCCCCGGCCGGCTACGT
Source organism: Mycobacterium sp. (assembly GCA_020438905.1). Classification (GTDB taxonomy): domain Bacteria; phylum Actinomycetota; class Actinomycetes; order Mycobacteriales; family Mycobacteriaceae; genus Mycobacterium. The sequence goes on along the minus strand of JAGQTQ010000005.1, from coordinate 59,940 downwards.
GGCCGAGGACAACATCATCGGCGGCAACGTAATCCTCTTCGGCGCCACCAGCGGGGAGGCGTTCATCCGCGGTGTCGTCGGCGAACGGTTCGCGGTGCGCAACTCCGGTGCCCACGCCGTCGTGGAGGGGGTGGGCGACCACGGCTGCGAGTACATGACCGGCGGCAAGGTGGTGATCCTCGGTCCGACGGGGCGCAACTTCGCGGCCGGCATGTCGGGTGGGGTCGCCTACGTCTACGACCCGCAGGGCCGTCTGCCGGAGAACCTCAACGCCGAGATGGTCGATCTCGAGGAACTCGGCGACGACGACGTCGAATGGTTGCGCGGCATCCTCGGTGCGCACTGTGACGCCACCGATTCGGCTGTGGCGCGGGCGATCTTGGCCGACTGGCCACGGAAGGCAGGGGATTTCGTGAAGGTGATGCCACGCGACTACAAACGCGTTCTGGAGGCGATCGCCGAGGCCGAGCGCAACGACGCCGACGTCGACGAGGCCATCATGGCGGCGTCCCATGGCTGATCCGAGCGGCTTTCTGAAGCACACCCGCCGTCAGACCCCCAAACGGCGGCCCGTGCCGCTGCGCCTGCGCGACTGGAACGAGGTCTACGAGGACTTCGACCACGAGGCGCTGCGGGAACAGGCCTCGCGCTGCATGGACTGCGGAATCCCGTTCTGCCACAACGGTTGTCCGCTGGGCAACCTGATCCCGGAGTGGAACGACCTGGTCTACCGGGACCGCTGGCGCGACGCGATCGAGCGGCTGCACGCCACCAACAACTTCCCCGAGTTCACCGGTCGGCTGTGCCCGGCGCCGTGCGAGGCGTCCTGTGTCCTGGGTATCAACCAGGACCCGGTGACCATCAAGCAGGTCGAGGTCGAGATCATCGACAACGCCTTCGACGAGGGCTGGGTGCGGCCCAAGCCGCCGCACCTGGTCACTGGCAAGTCGGTGGCCGTCGTCGGATCCGGGCCGGCGGGCCTGGCCGCGGCCCAGCAGCTGACCCGCGCCGGCCACGAGGTGACGGTCTTCGAGCGGGCCGACCGCATCGGCGGTCTGCTGCGCTACGGCATCCCCGAGTTCAAGATGGAGAAGCGCCACATCGACCGCCGCCTGGAGCAGATGGTCGCCGAGGGCACTACGTTCCGCGCCGGCGTCGACGTCGGGGTGGACATCACCGCCGATCAGTTGCGGGAGCGCTTCGACGCGGTGGTGTTGGCCGGCGGCGCGACGGCATGGCGCGACCTGCCCATCCCGGGCCGGGAACTGGACGGCATCCATCAGGCGATGGAGTACCTGCCGTGGGCCAACCGGGCCAGCCACGGCGACCCGGTCCTGGACTCCGAGGGCCAGCCGCCCATCACCGCCAAGGACAAGCGGGTCATCATCATCGGCGGCGGCGACACGGGGGCGGACTGCCTGGGCACCGCCCACCGCCAGGGCGCTGCCAGCGTGCATCAGTTCGAGATCATGCCGCGGCCCCCCGAGGCGCGGGCGGATTCCACCCCGTGGCCGACCTATCCGCTGATGTTCCGGGTTTCCTCGGCGCACGAGGAGGGCGGCGAGCGGGTGTTCTCGGTCAACACCGAACGCTTCCTCGGTGCGGACGGCAAGGTCACGGGTCTGCGCGCCCACGAAGTGGTGATGTCCGGCGGGAAGTTCGAGAAGGTCGAGGGCAGCGATTTCGAACTCGAGGCCGACATCGTCTTCCTGGCGATGGGCTTCGTCGGGCCGGAGAAGCCGGGCCTGCTCACCGACCTCGGCGTGGAACTCACCGATCGCGGCAACGTGGCCCGCAACGCCGACTTCGAGACCTCGGTGCCCGGGGTGTTCGTGGCCGGCGACATGGGTCGCGGGCAGTCGCTGATCGTGTGGGCGATCGCCGAGGGCCGTGCCGCCGCGGCCGGCGTCGACCGCTTCCTGATGGGCCATACAGCTTTGCCGGCACCGATCGCGCCGAGCGCGGCACCGCAACGTTAGCCACTTGCGTAACATCAGTAACGGCTGAGCAGCCACGGCGCGCCTCCCGGCAATCCGGGTGTGATGCAGATCTAATTGCTGCAGTGGGGCGCTGCGGTTAGGGTGTTCCCGGTTGTCAACGACGTCGACCATTGGAGAGAGGTGTCGTGTTCCTCAACCCGATCCCCAACCCGCTGGCACTGACTCGCGCCGGACGTTTCGCCCGGTCGTTATTGCGCCACCCGGTCAAGAGCCGGGATTTCCCCGCCGAGCAGGAACGGCTCGTCACCGCCGACGAGTTGATGCGCTACGGCCTGCTCACCTGATCTGCGGCGGTCCCGGCCTCACGCCGCTACGGCGGCCGGGCTCAGAACCTCCGCCGGCACCGGCTGGGTCCCCGGAACCGGGTAGAAGGGCCACCACTGCGGCGGGATGATGCTGTTGCCGGTCACCCCGGTCAACCGGACGAAGATCTGGACGGGGATGTTGACCAGCTGGTAGATGACCGCGCCGAGGAACTCGATCGGGGCCTTCAGCAGATCCGGTAGCGCGTCGGTCAGCGCGACGACCCCGGTGTAGATGGCGTAGGGGATGGTCGCGGCGATGGTGCGCGCGGTCAGGGCGATGTCGGTCAGGACGTCGGGATAGCCGTACATCGAGATCGCGTCGCTGAGCGCGTTCTGCAGCGCCGCCTGGCCGGGGAGGGCCGGGATGTAGTCGCTGGCGGACTTGTCCATCAGCGGCTTGCCCACCGAGTAGGGCTCCGGAGCGAGGCCGAACAGACTCATGATGGTGGGAGTGATGTCCATCTGCGAGTACGTGTTGTTGATGTGGCCGTCGCGGAAGTCGGGGCCGTCGGCGATCACGAACACCGTCGTCTCGATCGGCGACTGGAAGCCGTGTGCCAGAAGGCCTGCCAATATCGGCGAGAGCGGTGCGTTGAGCACCTGACCGTGGTCGGTGACCGCGATGACGGTCCATTCCTCGCCGGGGTTGGCGGCCTCCCAGTCGTCCACGGCCGCCATGATCTCGGCGATGTTGTCATTGACGTTGCGCAACGCTGCGGCGTATTCCGGGGTTCCGGCACCACCTGTGTCGTGCCCGGTGTCGTCCACGCCGACGAAGTAGGTCATCTGGAAGCTGGGAACCCCGGCCACGGTGTCCTGGATCGCCTGGATGGACCGGGCGCCCACCGCGTCGTCGGTCTCCTCCCAGCTGTCGTTGATCTGCGGGTAGAACACGATGGTGTCGGCGGGGTGCGATCCCGCCCCGGCGATCTGCGCGATGACCTCCCAGTTGCCGATCACCGTGGTCGCGACGTTCGAGTCGGCCGCCTCGAGCTGGTTGAACACCGTCGGCCAGGTGTCGTAGGTCCACGGGGTGAAGACGTTGTTCGACACCCCGGCCGTCTCGCTCCAGACCCCGGTCAGGATCCCGGTCCACGAGGGGTTGGAGATCGTGGTGTGGCCGACCATGGTGGCCACACCAGTGGTGCCGGTGTCCATCAGGTCGAAGAAGGCCTGGTTGTAGCTGTCGGCGAGGATCGCGCTCAGGTTCGTGCCGTCGATGCCGATCAGCAGCACGTGCTGGTTGGGGTCGACCACGGTGACCGCGGGCGCCGACACCGCCGCCGCGGCGCCCGGGCCCAGCAGCGCCCGGCGCGCCAGCAGCAGCGCCCCGGACAGGTAGTCGGCGGTGGGGACGACCGGCAGCCGGCCGGACACCCGGTCGGTGACCGCATCATCCGGTGCGGCGGTGGCCACGGTGGCGACCGCGCCGGCCGGTGCGGGCGTAAGTGCTACCCGCAGAGTCGATTTCGCCGCCCGGGAGACCGGCGCCGGAGCGGCCGGTTGCGGAGCCTGGGAGACCGGGGCCGGATCGGCCACCACGGCGACGGGTGCCGACTCGGTCGACGTGACGGCCGACGCGAGGTCCGGCACGGTCGGCACCGGGACCACCGGGGCCACCGGATGCAGGCCGGCCGACCCGGACTCGACAGCGGCAGCCGCCGCAGGGGCCGGGCTGGGGCGCTCGGCGGCCGCCGAACGCGGCCGGGTGGACTGGGCCGCCGCGCGTGATCCGGCGCCTGGCACCCCCGCCCGGGACGCGCCCGCCCCGGAGGCATTCCGGCCCGGCCGGGCCGGCGCCGCCTCGGAGGATGAGGAGCCGCCCGCCGCCTCGGAATTGCCGGTGTCCGCCGCGGCCACTCCCAGGCCCAGATTCAGCGCCTGCGATCCCGCCATCGACACACCCACCGCGAACGCCGCAACGCCGGCGCGGGTACCCCATTTTCCATCCATGGACGCACCGTAGCCCCGGCCGCCGCGCTGCGGAGCCGATTTGCCGCGGCCGGGGACGCCAACCGGGCCGCCACCGCGGGCTGGCAAACTTTCCAAGGTTGCTGAGGAACCCCGGAATGGGATAAGCCGACTTACTGCACGAGCCGAATTGACCCAGTTCATGGGCGTCGACATACTGTGCGCATGAAGGTGGCGGCCGGGGGTGGATGGATTAGCGAGAAGGAACTCGTCGATACCGTGCTTCGAGATCTGGCCGAGGCCGCGGACCGGTGGGAGGCCCTCGTCGCCCAGTCCGAAACCGTCACCTACAGCGTCGACATGGGCGATGTCCGCGCCGTGGCCAACTCCGATGGCAAACTCGTCGGGCTGACCCTGCATCCCGAGGTCACCGCCGGCTACACCCACACCGAGCTGGCCGACCGGCTCAACACCGCCTTCGCCGCGCTGCGCGAAGAGGTCCAGGACGACTACCGGGCCCGATACGGCGGGGACCTGCGGTGAGCAGAGGATTCCCGCCGTGCCGCTGAACCTGTCCAACCGGGACCAGAACTCCGGCTATCTGTTCTACAACCGCCGGCTGCGGGCGGCGATCACCCGGTTCTCGGTGCGCATGAAGCACGACGACCGCAAGCAGCAGGCGGCAGTTGCGCTCTCGCTGGTCTTCGTGGCGCTGGGCTGCGGCTGGATGGCGTTGCTCAACGTCCTCAAGCCCAGCGGACTGGCGGGGCAGTCCGAGATCGTCGGAAACCGCGACACCGGTGCGCTCTACGCCCGGATCGACGGCCGCCTGCACCCCGCTCTGAACCTCACCTCCGCCAGGCTGGCCACCGGTAGTCCCGGCTCACCGGCCTGGGTTAAGGCCGAGGAGATCGGCAGATACCCGACCGCGCCGATGATCGGCATCCCCGGCGGTCCCGACGATCTGAGTGTCTCCGCCAACCCCGTCTCGGCTTGGTCGGTCTGCGACACCGCCCCGGCGCCGGGCCGGCCCGGGGCCGTCACCGTCACCGCGATCGCCGGGGAGATCTCCGGCGCCGGCCGGGCGGCACCGATGACATCGGATCAGGCGATTCTGGCCACCCACCGCGGGGCCGACTACTTGATCTGGAACGGCCGGCGCAGTCGCATCGACCGGGCCAACCGGGTGCTCACCTTCAACCTCGGACTGGATCCGGGCGCCCATCGGCCCGTCGAGATGTCCAACGCGCTCTTCGACGCGATGCCGGCGACCGAACCCCTCGTGGTGCCGGCGGTTCCGGGTGCCGGGCGTCCCTCGCGGCTGCTGGCCGGATCGGTGGTCGGACGTGTCCTGCAGACCCGCGACGCGGGCGGATCGGTCAGCGGCTTCTACGTGCTGCTGCCCGACGGGATTCAGAAGGTCACGGCGTTCGTTGCGGACCTGCTGCGGACCGCCAACAGCCAGGGCGCCACCGAAGCGCAGCTGATCCCCCCGGACAGACTCGTCGGCATCCCCGAAGTCGAGGCGCTCAACGTCGGCTTCTATCCCACCGGCAAGCTGCGCTTCGTCGATACCGCGGCGAATCCGGTGAGCTGCGTGAGCTGGCGAAAGCTGTCCACCGACCCGCAGGCGACGGTCACCGTTTTCACCGGCGCCGGGCTGCCCACCCCGCAGCAGTTCGACTCGCGCATCGTGGCCCTGGTGCGCGACACCCGGGCCGCCGATTCCGTCGAGGCCCAGCAGACCCTCGTGCTGCCGGGGGCGGCGAACTTCGTCGCCACCACCGCCGCCGGGGTCATGGCCGACACCCGGGAGAGCTTCTTCTGGGTGTCGCCGCAGGGGGTCCGATACGGGATCGAACGCGACCAGAACACGTTTGCGGCCCTGGGTATCGACCCGGGCAGGGCCGTGCAGGCGCCGTGGCCCATTCTGCGGACCTTCGCGCCGGGACCGGCCGTCAGCCGTTCGAACGCGCTGCTGGCGCGGGACGCGATCCGGCCGGCCGGGCCGGCGGCCGCGCTTCCGCACCCGGGCGGCTCAGGAGGTTAAACGTTGTCGAAAAGGGGATTCGTCCGTGGACCGCGGACCCCGGTGCCGAGCGCGGCGCCGGTACGGGTCGCGGTTCCCGCGCCGCTGGCACTGCCGGAACGCGAACCACGGAACATCTTGCTGATGATCGCCGCGCCGGTTCTGCTGGTGGGCATCGTCGGGACCCTGGCCGTCATGTACGGGTCCGGGGTGCGCTCGTTGCAGTCCGGGTTCTTCCCGCTGATCGGGCTGGTCGGTTTCGGGGCGCTGATGTTCAGCGGCCGGTTCGGCCGGGGCCGGCGGATCAGTTGGGGAGAACAGGAGAAACAACGGCGCAGTTATCTGCGCCAACTCGACGAGGACCGCGAAGAGGTCCAGCGCGCTGCGGGGGAGCTGCGCCGGATCCAGGCGTTCGTCCACACCGACCCGCAGGCCCTCGACACCGTCATCGGCGGCCCGCGGATGTGGGAACGCCGCCCCGGCGATCCGGACTTCCTCGACGTTCGCCTGGGTATCGGGGTGGCATCGGCTGCGGACTCCGGGGTGTCGCTGCAGTGGCCCGAGGTTCCGGTCGGTGAGGAACTCGAACCGGTGACGGGCCGGGCGCTGCGCGACTTCATGCTGGAACAGAGCAGGATTCGCGACATCGGCCGGGTTCTGAGCCTGCGCGCCCGGCCCGGATTCAGCTTCCTGGGCACCGAGATGGCGCAACTGCACGCGCTGATGAGATCGCTGCTGTGTTCGCTGGCGGTGTACCACAGCCCCGCCGACGTCAAGTTCATGGTCGTCACCCGGCACCCCGAACGCTGGTCGTGGCTGGTGTGGCTTCCGCACAATCAGCACGAGGAGATGTTCGACGCCTGCGGACTGCGCCGACTGGTGTTCAGCTCCCCGGAAGACCTCGAGGAGGCCCTCGACTCGGAACTGCACCGAAAGGGCCGCGGTCCGTGGTCCCCGCCGAGCGGGACGAGTCCGACGACGACGCTGTCCCCGGGTATCGCCGACCCGGTCTGCGCCCTCGGCCCGCACTGGGTGATCGTCGACGACAACACCGGGACTCCGGATCAGTGGGAGTCGGTGACCGGACAGAAGGGCATGGCGGGAATCACCGTCCTGCGGCTGGCCACCCGGCCCGGCGACGGCGTCGGATTCAGCGTCCCGGGTGAGGGTTTCGAGCTTCGCGAGGGCCGGCTGCGCCACCGCGATGCGTTCTTCGCGGTCGCGGACATGCTCGCCGAAAGCACTGCGCAGCGGTATGCGCGGGCGCTGGCCCGCTGGTCGCCGGCCTCGGCGGGCGAACTGCCCGAAACCGGCGGCCAGGGCGCCGAACTGCTGCACGCATTGGGCGTCGAGGATCCCCGCCGTCTCGACGTCGACAGACTGTGGGCCAACAGCCGCGGCCGGGGCGACTCGCGCTGGGCGATGATCCCGGTGGGGGTCAAACCCGGAGGGGAACTTCAGCACGTCATCCTGCGCGCCAAGGACTTCGGCGGCTACGGGTTCCACTCCGTGGTGATCGGCACATCCGGTTCCGGCAAGTCCGAATACTTCCTCTCGCTGTGCAACGGGATCGCACTGACCCATTCGCCCGAGGCGTTCATCGTGATCTTCGTTGACATGAAGTTCGAGTCGGCGGCCCAGGATCTCGAAGGCCTTCCACACGTCGCCGCCTCACTGTCCAATCTCGGAAAGGACGACCGCCATCTCGCCGAGCGGATGCGCAAGGCGATCGACGGCGAGATGGCCCGCCGCTACGCGCTCTTCAAGGCGGCCGGCGCGCGGGACGCCAACGAGTACGAGGAGATGCGGCTGGCCGGACGGGAACTCGAACCGGTGCCGATCCTGCTCGTCATCGTCGACGAGTACCTGGAGTTGTTCCATCACCATCCGGAATGGATCGAACTGATCATCCACATCGGCCAGGAGGGCCGTGGCTGCAACGTCTTCTTCACTCTGGGCGGACAGCGCCTCGACCTGTCCTCGTTGAGTAAGGCCAAGAGCAACATCGCCTTTCGGGTCGCGCTGCGGGCCGAGACCGCCGAGGACAGCCGCGACGTCATCGGCAGCGACGCCGCCCTGCACCTGCCGTCGAAGGAGAACGGCTACGGACTGCTCAAGGTCGGCCCGCGCGAGCTCGAGCAGTTCCGGTGCTTCTACGTCTCGGCGCCGTTCGTCGTGCCCAAGAAGGCGCCGATCGCTGACCGCACGGTCTCGGTCGGGTTCAGTCGCCCGCGCTCGCTGACCTGGGAGTATCAGCCGTTGGACTGCGCTGACGGCGAGGTGCTCACCCGTGCCGAACAGCCTGCGGAACCGGACGAATTCCTCTACCACGCAGACGGTTTCAAGAGAAAGAAGCTGCTCGACGTGATCCGGGAGTCGTTGGTGGCCCACCCGGCCCGGGCGCCGCACCGGATCTGGCTGCCTCCGCTGGAGACCGGCGAGAGCGCCGATGCGTTGGTGCGGCGCTGGCGCGGAAAGCCGTGGTGGCAGGACTACGGCCAGAACCCTGGGCTGGTCTTCCCGGTGGGGATCGAGGACTTCCCCGAGGAGCACGTCCAGCGCGTGCACGTGGTGGACGCCGAGATGGACAACGTCATGGTGGTGGCCACCGCCCAGCGCGGCAAGTCGACGACGCTGATGACGCTGGTCACCTCGGCGGCGCTGATGTACACCCCGGAGCGGGTCAGCTTCTTCTGCATGGGCGCCTCGCTGCATCCGGTGCAGGACTATCCGAATGTGGCCGGTGTCGTGAGCCTGACCGACGCCGAGGGGGTCTCGCGCACCATCGCGACCGTCGAGGGACTGATCCGCGCCCGCGAGGCGTCGTTCAAGCGCTACGAGATCGACATCGCGGAGTTCCGGGACCGCCGGTTCGGGGTGCTGGGCGGCGGGGGGACGGACCCGGAGGACAGGTTCGGCGACGTGTTCCTGGTGATCGACAACTTCGGCGATCTCTACGACAAGGACAACGGCCTCGGCGACCGCGCGATCGCCATCGCACGGCAGGGCCTGTCCTACGGGGTGCACGTCATCGCCAGCGCCAGCGGTTGGCTGGTCGGGCAGAAGCAGGCCCTGTTGAACGTCACCAATGCCCGTATCCAGCTCCGGCTGAGCAATCCCGACGAAACCCAGATGGGCACCGGGATGGATCATCGCCGGGCGGCCCGGCAGACGCTGGACCGTCCCGGCTTCGGGGTCTCCCGGACCGGACACGAGCTGCTGATCGGCGTGCCGGACATCACCGGGCCGGAGGGAACCCGGGTCGCCACCCGGGCGGTCGGGGCGGTGATCGCCGGTCAGACAGGTGCAGGCAAGGTCGAGACCCTCGCCCGGCTTCCTGAGCGAATCCCGTTGTCCGACATCGTCTCCGCGTTCCAGACCGTCGGACAGCAGACCGGGCCGGGGGCGGCCGATGAGGTGTTCAGCATCCCGTTCGGACTCGGCGAGAGCGCGCTCAAACCGGTGGCCCTGCCGACCCGGCAGGTGCCCAACCTGTTGGTGGTCGGTCGCCAGGGTTGCGGTAAGACGACGGCGTTGGCGGCCATCGGCCAGGCGATCACCGCCCGGCTGACCCCCGAACAGGCCCAGATCACCCTGATCGACCCGAAGACCAGCCTGATCGGCCGGATCCCGGACCGCAATGTTCGGGCCTACGCCTATACCCCCGACGACATCGATCGCGTTCTTGAGGAGATCGCCGGGATCATGCGCGACCGGCTCCCGCCCTCCGGGCTGACCCAGGAGGAGCTGCTCAACCGGGAGTCCTGGAACGGCCCGCACCATTTCGTGCTCATCGACGATGAGCAGGAACTCCGGCCCAACGGGGTCCTCGGCAAGCCGGCCGCGACCGCTCCGTTGTGGAACCTGATCGAGCGCGGACGGGAGATCGGCCTGCACGTCATCGCCTCCCGGCTGCCGGGCAACTGGGCGGGCGTATCGGCGATGAGCCCGTTCCTGCAGAAGATGACCGGCTCGCGGGCGCCGACGCTGTTCATGGACAACGACCCGCAGGCCGTGAAGGTTTTCGGCCGGATCAGCGCCCAGCAACTGCGTCCCGGACGGGGCCTGCTGGTCTCGAACGAGGGTGCTGTCGAGGGCGTCCTCGTCGGCGATCCGGACTAGCCGGGTCGCTACGATCGGCGGATGAGCGAAGCAGCCAGCACGGTCGATCCGGTTCTGACCGAACGGCGCGACCGGATCCTGATCGTCACCATCAACCGCCCCGAGGCCAAGAACGCGGTCAACGCCGCGGTCAGCCACGCCCTGGCCGCGGCCATGGACACCCTCGACGAGGATCCGGGGCTCTCGGTGGGCATCCTCACCGGTGCGGGCGGTTCGTTCTGCGCCGGGATGGACCTCAAGGCCTTCGCGCGCGGCGAGAACGTCGCGGTCAAGGGGCGGGGGCTGGGATTCACCGAACGCCCGCCGGCCAAGCCGCTGATCGCCGCGGTCGAGGGTTATGCCCTGGCAGGGGGGACCGAGCTGGCTCTGGCCACCGACCTGATCGTGGCGGCCGACAACTCCGCGTTCGGCATCCCCGAGGTCAAACGCGGCCTGGTCGCGGCCGGCGGCGGCCTGCTGCGCCTGCCCCAGCGCATCCCGTACCAGATCGCCATGGAGCTGGCCCTGACCGGTGATCCGCTGCCCGCCCGGCGGGCCCATGAACTGGGTCTGGTCAACGTTCTGGCCGAGCCGGGGCAGGCACTGGCGGCGGCGATCGAACTGGCTTCGCGGATCACCGCCAACGGCCCGCTGGCGGTGGCGGCCACCAAGCGGATCGTCACCGAATCGCGCGGGTGGAGCGCGGAGGATCAGTGGCGCGAGCAGCTGAAGATCATCATGCCGGTGTTCGCCTCCAAGGACGCCAGGGAGGGTGCGGTCGCCTTCGCCGAGAAGCGTTCGCCGAACTGGACCGGGACCTGAGCCGGCGGCGCCGGTTGGAGTGGTTCAGCCCCGCGCCGGGACACGTCAGGGGAGGGCGCAGTCAGGGGAGGGCGCCGTTGGGGGAGTACCCCGTAGTTTGCCCACCTTCGAGCGACAACTGCCGGCACACCGGGGCCACCCGTCCAACCGGTACGCCGACTCTGTGTCGCTCGAAGGTGGGCAAAGATATATGGCCAGCCCGTGGGATCGACTGCGCCGGTCGACTGCGACGGGAGTGGCCGACCACGGTCGGTGCCGTTTCTAACCGCTGCCGTTTCTAACCGGTGCCTTTTCTAGTCGAGGTTTCCGATCACGACGTCCCAGGGGTCCGCGGCGGACAGCGCGAGCCGGCCCAGTCGGCGGGCGTAGTGGGCGGTGTCGCCGAACTCCTCGACCCAGCTGCGGGCCCGCATGGTGGCCAACCACAGGCGGTGCTCGATCGTCACTCCGATGGCGCCGTGCAACTGATGCGCCGCGGTAACCACACCGGGCACCACCTGACCCAGTGTCACCTTCGCCACGGTCACCGCGTAGTCGGTGCGGGGACTGCCGAAACCGGCGTCCGCGGCCGCGGCGACCGCGAGATTGACTGCGGCGCGCGCACGTTCGACCTCGCCCGCCATCCCCGCGAGGGTGTGCTGGACGGACTGGAAGGCACTGAGCGGACGGCCGAACTGCTCCCGGGTGCGGGTGTGTTCCACCGAGAACTCGACGGCCGCATCCAGCGCGCCGATGGTCTGCACACAGCGCGCCCAGGCGCCGCGGCGGATCAGTTCGGCGGCGGCGCCGGGCAGGACGGCGAAGGACTCGGCGGCGCGGTCGACGACAACATTTGAGCGCGGTTCGCCACCGGAGTTGTAACCGCCGGTGATCGTCAGATCAGCGGGGTCGGCCACCGCCACCAGCAGGCGGTCATCGTCGCGCAGTGCCAGCACCACGGCAGCCGCCTCGGCTCCGTACGGCACGTTCGCCACCGTGGCGTGAACCCGGGCGCCGTGCCTCGCCGCCGTTCCGAGCGCGACGGTGGCCGGTGCGCCGTCGGGTATGCGCAGGGCCGCCCGGTCTGCCAGCCAGCCGGCCATCAGGTCGGTCTCGGCCAGTGGGACCGTGACGGCATGGCGGGCCAACGACCGAAGGATCACTGCGACCTCGGTGGGTCCGCCGCCGGAGTCGGCGGTGCTGTCCAGCCGTGTCAGCCCGGCCTCGGCGAGGTGGCCCCACGCCGTCGCGTCGAACGGGTCCGGCAATGCCCGGCGCCCGATCCGGGCCTGGAACGAGCGCCGGCCGATGTCGTCGACCAGGCGGCGCAAATCGCTGAGATCATCGGTCCCGGTCGCGAAGACGCCGCCGCTGAGAACATTCATCGGTTAGCGCAACCCCATCCCTCGGGCCACCATGCCGCGCAGCACCTCGTTGGTGCCGCCCCGCAGTGTGAACAGCGGGGCGTGTAGTTGCGCCATCTCGACCAGCGCCGCGACCCGGTCCCGGCCGGGGGAGTCATCGGCGGCGTAGGAGAGCAGGTCGGCGGCCAGGTCGACCGATTCCTGTTCGAAGCGGGTGCCGAGATCCTTGACCAGTGCCGCCTCGTTCACCGGGGATTGTCCGGCGGCCAGGGCGCTGGCCACCGATACCGAAAGCTGGCGCAGCGAGATCACGCGCGCCAGCAGGTGGCCCAGCGCCGCGGTGGCATGGTCGTCGAGATCGTCGCGTTCGGCCAGCAGTCGAACCAGCGCGGTCAGCAGCGGGGCGGTGGTCAGAATCCGTTCCGGTCCACTGCGCTCGAAGGACAACTCGGCGGTGACCTGCCGCCAGCCATCGCCGACCCGGCCGAGCAGGTTGGCGTCATCGACGAACACCTCGTCGAAGGTCACCTCGTTGAAGTGGTGTTCGCCCGACATCAGAACGATCGGGCTGATGTCGATTCCGGGGGACTCGGTCGGCACGATGAACTGGCTGAAGCCGGCATGGCGACGTTGAGGATCCGGTGGGTCCGTGCGCGCCAGCACGACGATCTGGTGGGCCAGGTGGGCGCCGCTGGTCCACACCTTCGTTCCCGACAACAGCCAGCCGCCGTCGGTCCGGGTGGCCCGCGCCACGCAGGCCGCGAGGTCCGAGCCGGCCTGCGGCTCACTCATCCCGATAGCCGAGAAGTACCGGCCCGCAGCGATTTTCGGAAGTATCCGCCGTCGCTGCTCCTCGGTGCCGTAGGCCAGCAGTCCCGGTCCCACCTGCCGGTCGGCGATCCAGTGCGCGGCCACCGGCGCACCGCAGGCCAAGAGCTCCTCGGTCACCACATAGCGGTGCAGATGGCCCAACCCCCGGCCGCCGTACTCGCGTGGAATGGTCAGACCCAGGAACCCGGCATCGCCGAGTCGGGCGCTGAAATCCTCGTCCCAACTCGACAGCCAGGCGTCCACGCTGGGCTGCCAGCCGAAGGCAGCCCGGTCGGCGGTAAGGAAATCCCGCAACGAGCCGCGCAATGCGGCGAGTTCGGGTTCGTTCGCGCAGAGGGCGACGAAATCGTCGGCCATGACGTTCACTTGTTCAGGCGGTCGGCGGCGGCACGCCGAACCTGTCGACGAACTCCCTTGCCCTGATGAGGAATTCCAGTTGTCCGGCGATGCCGTTGAGCGGTTCCAGGCTCCGGGTGGACCGGCACAGCACCACCGCACCCTCCAGCGCCGCGATCGCGGTGTCGGCCAGCGCGCCGGCCTCGTTCGGGCCGAACCCCTCCCGGATGTAAGCCTGCTTCGCCGCGTCGCGCCATCTACCGAGGATAGATCCCGCCAGCGCGGTCAGCTGCTGTTCGTCTTGGCCCGAACCGATCGCCGCGGCGAGCACCGGGCAGCCCGCGGTGTAGTCGCTCTCGATGAGCGCCTCGCCCCACATCGCGACGAACTGATGCAGCAGTGCGGCCGCGCTGTCCCCGGCCGCGGCGTCGATCTTGGCCGTGATCTCCTGCCCGGCGAACTGTAGGGCCTCACGCAGAATCTGGCTGCGCCCGGCCGGGAAGTGGTGGTACACCGACCCGCGGGGGGCGCCGCTGCGCGCGAGAACCTCGTCGATGGTCACCCCCGCCGCGCCGCGCTCGCGGAGCAGCCCGGCCGCGCTGACCAGCATGGCGGTGCGGGTCGATCCGCGCGCGCTCATCTCAGACGGTGCCGGACGGACGAACGATCGCCCGGGGCGCGAGAAAGCCGGGACCCAGAAGTTGTCGGCGCTTGCGGGCTTTCCGGCGGATGGTGATGCCGGCGATGTTCAACTCGACGACCCACATCGACTGCCTCCCGATCTGAACCGCGCAGGCGCGGTCGATAACTATGAGGACCGTAACTATGGTTAGGAACATAGTGGCGCCCCGACGGGGTCGCAACGTGAGCGGGCATCATCTCGATAACAACTCGACGACGGCCGCACTGACCTGCGGGTTGTATGCTGCCGCTCATAGTTCGAGGAGGTTGTCCATGAAGGTGATCACGTCTATCGACGACGCGCAGCGGTTGGTCGGAGCCGAACTCGGCGTCAGCGATTGGCTGGCGATCGACCAGCAGCGCATCAACGACTTCGCCGATGTCACCGGGGATCACCAGTGGATTCACGTCAATGTCGAGCGGGCCAAGGCCGAGAGCCCCTATCGGGCGCCCATCGCGCACGGTTTTCTCACGCTGTCGCTGATCCCCGCTCTGAGCAAGGACAATTTCCGCGTCGAGAACGCCAAGCTGGCCATCAACTACGGACTCAACAAGGTCCGCTTCCTGGCCGCTGTCCCGGTCGACAGCCGCATCCGGGTCCGCTCAGAACTGGCCGACGCCACCGCGGTGGACGAGCACACCGTCAACATGACCGTCCGGCACACCGTCGAGATCGACGGCGCGGCCAAGCCCGCCGCGGTGGCCGAGATGATCGTTCGGGTGATCTTCTAGCCCCGTCCCCCGGTTTCCCCGCGAACAGACGCAAAAGACCCCGACACGCCGCGCGTGTCGGGGTCTTTTGCGTCTGTTCGCGCAGGGGGGGCGGGTCAGAGTTTCGGCGTGTACCCGAACGGCAGCAGCACGCTCTTGAGTTCGACGTACTCCTCGATACCCTCCGGGCCGTTCTCCCGTCCGATCCCGGAGTTCTTGTATCCGCCGAACGGTGCGCCCGGGTCGAAGGCGTACATGTTCACCGCGTAGGTCCCGGTGCGGATCTTGGAGGCGACTTCGATGGCCTTGTCGTAGTCGGTCGTCCACACACTGCCGGCCAGACCGTAGGGGGAGTCGTTGGCGATGCGGACGGCGTCGTCCTCGTCCTCGTATCCGATGATCGACAGCACCGGACCGAAGATCTCCTCCCGGGCGATGGTCATGTGGTTGTCGACGTCGGCGAACACCGTCGGTTGCACGTACCAGCCGTCGTCCAGACCCTCGGGGCGCCCGCCGCCGGCCACCAGCCGGGCCCCCTCCTCGAGGCCCTTGGCGATGTAGCCCTCCACCCGGTCGCGTTGTTTTTCCGAGATCAGCGGTCCGATCACCGCCCCCGGGTCGTCGGGCAGCCCGACCGGCATCGCGGCCACCGCCGCGGCCACCTTCTCCACGATCTCGTCGTAGCGGGAGCGCGGTGCGAGGATCCGGGTCTGGGCCACGCACGCCTGCCCGGAGTTCATCAGCCCGGAGAACAGCAGCATCGGCAGGGTGGCGTCCAGGTCGGCGTCCTCGAGGATGATCGCCGCCGACTTGCCGCCCAGCTCCAGGGTGCACGGCACGAGCCGCTCGGCGGCCCGCCGGCCGATCTCCCGGCCGACCGACGAGCTCCCGGTGAAGGTGTACTTGTCGACGTCGGTGTTCGCGGTCAGCGCCCGCCCGGTCTCCGGGCCACCCGGGACCACCGACAGCACCCCTTGGGGCAGGCCGGCCTGCGCGAACGCCTCGGCGAGCAGGTTGACGCTCAACGGGGTCTCGGCGGCCGGCTTGAGCACGACGGTGCACCCGGCCAGCAACGCCGGACCGAGTTTGTTGCAGGCCAGGAACATCGGCACGTTCCAGGCCGCCACGGCGCCGACCACCCCGACCGGTTCGCGCAGCACCAGGGTCTGGCCGTAGATCCCGTCCCGGACGTCCTTCCAGACGAACTTGTCCGCGGCCGCCGCGTAGTACTGCAAACCCGACACCGCGGCGCCGTACTGCAGCATGTCCACGATCATCTGCGGCTGACCGGTCTCGGCCTTGAGCAGGAACTTGAACTCGTCGGCGCGGTCCTCGATCACCTTGACCGCGTTGGCGATCACGGCTTGGCGATCCTCCGGCGTCATCCGGGGCCAGGGGCCGGAGTCGAAGGCCTCCCGCGCGGCCGCACAGGCGGCGTCGACGTCGGCGGCGGCGGCCAGCGGCACCCGGCCGACGTACTCGCCGGTGTCCGGCGAACGCACCTCGATGACCTCGGAGGTGGAGGGCTCTACCCACCTGCCGCCGATGAAGAGCTTGTCGTACTCGGTGGTGTAGGCGGACTGCGTCATGTGATCCACATTACCGACCATCCCGGCCCGCGAGAACCTGTATCAGTTGGGCGTCAACGGGGCGTCAGCACCAGCACGAGGTTGCTCACCAGGAACTCCCGTACACCGGGCACCGCGGTCAGCCCCCAGGCCCATCTCGGGTGGTAGCGGGGGAAAGCGGCCACCAGACAGCCGGTGCCGGCGGCCCAGCGCAGTCCGTCGGCGGCCGAGACGTCGAACAACGACGACCCGTAGTCGTTCTTGGGCCGGTGGCCGTGGCGGCGGGTGTAGCGCCGGGCCGCGCGGGCGCCACCCAGGTAGTGCCACAGCAGGCCGGTCTCATGCCCGCCGAACGGGCCGAGCCACACCGTGTAGGACAGGATCGCCAGGCCGCCCGGACGGGTGACCCGCAGCATCTCCGCCCCGAGTTGCCAGGGTCGGGCCACATGCTCGGCGACGTTGGACGACAGGCATACGTCGACGCTGTGGTCGGCGAACGGCAGCGCCAGCCCCGAGGCCCGCACGAAGGTGCCGGGTCCGCCGCGACCCACCTGCCCGGCAGCGTGCATCTCCCGGGGGTCGGGTTCGACGCCGATGTAGTTCCAGCCCGCGTCGGTGAACGCGGCGGCGAAGTAGCCCGGTCCGCCGCCGACGTCGAGGACGGTGCGGCCCCGGTGGCTCTCCGGTCGGGCGGCGGTCCACAGGTCGGTGACCATCGCCGCGGTGTCGGCCGCCAGCGCGCCGTAGAACCGCGGCGGATCGCTCTGTTCATGGCGGAAGCCGCTGAGTAGCCGAGCCGATCGGCGCAGCGTCGCACGCCGGGCGAACAGGTCGGTGACGGCCATCGGCTCATGACCTTAGGCGATAGGCTGGGCCCGATGCCCTCTCCACCGTCCACCGTTCGCTCAGTGCTGTTGCTGTGCTGGCGCGATACCGGCCATCCTCAGGGCGGCGGCAGCGAGACCTATCTGCAGCGCATCGGCGCGCTGCTGGCCGAGTCCGGGATCGACGTCACGCTGCGTACCGCCGCCTATGACGGCGCCGCCCGTGACGAGGTGGTCGACGGGGTGCGTATCAGCCGCGGCGGCGGGCACTACACCGTCTACATCCGGGCTGGCCTGGCCATGGTGGCCGGTCGGCTGGGGATAGGCCCGCTGCGCCATTCCCGGCCCGACGTGGTGATCGACAGCCAGAACGGTCTGCCCTTCCTGGCCCGTCTCGCGTTCGGGCGCCGGGTCGTGGTGCTGGTTCACCATTGCCACCGCGACCAGTGGCCGGTGGCCGGCCGGGTGCTCGGCCGCGTCGGCTGGTGGGTCGAGTCCCGGCTCTCGCCCCGGCTGCACCGGCGCAACCAGTACGTCACGGTGTCGCTGCCCTCGGTGCGTGATCTGGCCGATCTTGGCATCGACACCGGGCGGGTCGCCGTGGTGCGCAACGGTCTCGACGAGGCTCCCCCGCAGACGCTGAGCGCCGAACGGTCGGCCACGCCGACGGTGGTGGTGCTGTCCCGGCTGGTGCCGCACAAGCGGATCGAGGACGCCCTGGAGGCCGTCGCGGCGCTGCGGCCCCGGGTGCCGGATCTGCGCCTCGACGTCGTCGGCGGCGGATGGTGGCACGATCCGCTGGTGCGCCGGTCCGAGGAATTGGGCATCGCCGACGCCGTGACCTTCCACGGCCACGTCGACGAGGAGACCAAACATGCCGTCGTGCAACGCAGTTGGGTTCATGTGCTGCCTTCTGCCAAGGAGGGCTGGGGCCTGGCGGTGATCGAGGCGGCGCAGCACGGCGTGCCCACGATCGGCTACCGATCCTCCGGCGGGCTCACCGATTCGATCGTCGACGGGGTCACCGGACTGTTGGTCGATGATCACGACGCGTTGGTGGACGGCCTCGAGCAACTCCTGGGTGACCGGGTCCTGCGCGAGGAGCTCGGTGCCAAGGCCGCGGCCCGCAGCCGCGAGTTCTCCTGGCCGCAGAGCGCCACTGCGATGCGCAGCGTGCTGGAGTCGGTGCACGCCGGCGACCGCGTCAGCGGCGTGATCTGACCAGCCCCGACCTGACCAGCCCCGTTCTAGCCAGAACCGCCGCGCCGCCGACCAACAGACCGCCCCACAGCAGGTGGGCGGCCAGTACCGCGCCCCGCTTCCACTGGGGCGCGCTCCACTGGCGCCCGAGGCCGCCGACCCGGTACAACGTCAGATCCGCGTCGCGGTAGACCACCGGCAGCCGGCGCAGGGTGGCCTCGGCCGAACCGGTCGTCCCGGGGGTGCCGGTCTCGAGCACCACCCAGCCGACGCCGGCCTCGCGCAGCGCCGCGGGATCGGCGCCGGACAACAGCAGCCGCTGTACCTGGCGGGCGCGGCCGCCCTCACCGAGCACCGTCCGGCCCCCGACGAGTAGGTCTCCGGTGGAGAGCACCTCGGCGTGAACCCACCGCGGCAGCGGGTCGAGGACCGGTGCGTGTCCGGCCCAGCCGAACCGGCGCATGCTCTCCACCGGCAGTACCGCCACCGGCTGGGGATCAGCGTTGATCCGGTCGGCCACCTGGTGCCAGCCCGCCGGGTAGTGCACCGACCGCACCTCCCCGCCCACGCCCCAGGCCAGGTCGGGCAGCCCCGCCAGCACCGCGCTGCAGCACAGCAGCGCGGCCACCGCCGGGGGCAACCAGCGCCGTAGCAGCAGCACTGCGCCCGCGCCGGCCAGCGCGTATCCGGGCATCGCCAGCGCCACCCACTTCTGCCCGTCGCGCAGCATCGCCAGCCCCGGGGCGGCCTCGGTGCCCGCCCGCAGCAGCGCCAGGCCGGGGCCGGTGGCCATCGCCGCGGGAAGCGCGACGCTCACCGCCGCCAGCGCCAGCAGCGGTGTGGCGACGCGACGGCGCAGCAGCGCCGGGATCCCGCACGCCACCACCGACAGCAGGACGACCGTCCCGGCCACCGCCCAGGGCGTCGCGCGCGACTGCGGTACCGCCTCGGCGTTCCAGATGCCGCCCAGGCCCGCCAGGCTTCCCAGGGTGCCGAGGAACGGTTCGGCGCGGGCCGCGAACGGTGCGAGGCCGGAATCCTGCGGGCTTCGCAGGGCCCCGCCGAGCACCGAAGCGGCCAACCACGGCCCGGCCGTGACCACCGCGGCGGCCAGCACCGGCACGGCGCAGCGCACCCGCCCGACCCCCGGTCCGGGGGCGGCGACACACACCAGTCCGACGACGGCGGCCAGCAGGACGCCGGTCGGGGTCAGCCCCGCCAACGCGACGAAGAACACCATCGCCGCCCAGGCGCCCGCGGCGGGGCCGTCGGTTCGCAGTCGCAGGACGGCCCCGGCTACCCAGGGCAGACAGCCGTAGCCCACCAGCAGGCTCCAGTGCCCCTGCAGCAGCCGTTCGGCGACGAAGGGATTCCACACCGCGACCGTGGCGGCGACGAGTTGCCCGGCCACGCCGGTCTCCGGCAGTACCTGGCGAGCCAGCCGTGCCGCACCCCAGCCGGCCAGCAGCAGGCCGGTGATCAGCAGCGCTTTGACGACCAACCCACCGTCGACGACTGACGAGGCCACCGCCAGCGCGACGTCCTGCGGTACCGCCCGGGGTGCGGATTCGCCGAGGCCGAGAGCCGCATCGGACAGATAGGACCGCGGCGTGGACACCGCATCGCGCAACAACAGATAGCCGGGTGCCAGCAGTGGCGCCGTCACCAGCAAGGACAAGGCGAGCGCGTAGCCCGGTACCGCCCACCGGGCTGCCCGGCGGGTCTGCTGCGGCGGGGTCACCGCTGCGTCGGCGGGGGCTCCGGTCGGCGGGTGGGGATCTTCTCGGTCGGGGCCTGGGCGGCGGGCATGGGCCCGGTCTCGTCCTTGCCGAACAACCCGATGTCGATATCGTCCTCACCGGGCTCGGCCAGCACCGACTCCACGCGGACGCTGAACATGCCGAGCAGCGTCGCACCGACCAGGGCGACCACGCCGGCGGCGGCCAGGCTGATCGGCAGGATGCGGGACCACAGCGCCACCCGGTCGCGTTCGGCGCGTGCGGCGGCCACCTGCGACTCGATGGTCTCCTCCGTGGAGGTCACCTTGTAGTCGGCCACCGCCATCTCCGGCCTGAGCGGATCCCGCGCGTAGTAGTGGTTCGCGTGCTCCTCGGACTTGACGATGGTGCCGGTGACCGGGTCGACCCAGAACGTGCGCTGGGCGGCGTAGTAGCGGGTCATCGTGATCGGTTCGAACGGGTCGACGTCCCCGATGCCCCACAGTTCGGCCCGCACCGTGACCTCGCCGTCCTCGTCCTTGTCGTAGAGCGAGGCGTACTTGATCGGCTCGACCAGCTTGCCGTCGGCGTCGTAGCCGACGTTCTGGGTGAACCGGTAAGTGGTCAGGCCGTTGACGTCGTCCTCGCCGTCGTAGTTGGCGTCGAACGGCTTCTGGGCGATCGGATCGAAGTACGGGTAGGACTTCTTCTCGGTGTTGAACGGGAAGCGGTAGGACAGCCCCTCGTGCGGCAGCGCGATGTTCGTCGGCGGCTGATCGTCGTCGATGGTGCGGGGTTTCTGCACCGAGCCGCCGGGGCGGTCCTCGTCGGACACCGCCTCGGCGGTGGTCCGGTTCAGCGTCACCGTGTCGACCATGGCCAGCAGCAGGCCGTTGTCCTTCTGCTTGTCGGTGCGGCGAACCGTAGTGCCGACCTGCAGAGTCACCACCTCGGCGTTGGCCGGGGTCTCCACGGTCTCGGCCTGCTGGGACACCAGCGGAACGTTCTGGTCGACGACGAATTTCGCGCCGGGTCCGGCTGACAGCGAGGCCGGGTCCAAGGCGGTGCCGGTCCCGCTGGCGACCAGCGTCTGGTCGATGTTCAGCGGAATCTTCTCGATCTTGCCGGCGGTGTAGGTGGACAGCAGCAGCGCCGCGATGAGCAGCGCCGAACCGAGGCCGATGATGACCAACGCCGCCAGTCGCAGCATGCTTGCGCGGTTCACGCTGCCCGGGCCTCCTCGTGCTGTCGTCGCAAAAACCTCAGTGAGCCGGGTCTGACCCTAACAGCAGAAACCATGCCGAATCGCCCAGCGCACGGATTCCGTCACCACCCCATCCCCGGGGTGCCGCCGCAAACCGGCACACTGGCTGTCATGAAACCGGTGCCCGATCAGGTCGGCGGCACCCGCAGCTTCCTGCCGGCGGTGGAGGGGATGCGCGCCTGCGCGGCGATGGGTGTGGTGCTCACCCACGTCGCCTTCCAGACCGGAACCCAGGGCGGTGTGGTGGGACGGCTGCTGCACCGCTTCGATCTGGCGGTCGCGGTGTTCTTCGCACTGTCGGGGTTTCTGCTGTGGCGCGGGCACGCCGCTGCCGCCCGCGAGATGCGGCACCGGCCGCCGACCGGGCACTACCTGCGGTCCCGGCTGGTGCGGATCATGCCCGGCTATCTGGTAGCGGTGGTGGTGATCCTGACACTGCTGCCGGAGGCCAACCACGCCAGCGGCACCGTCTGGCTGGCGAACCTGACCCTCACCCAGGTCTACGTCCCGCTGACGCTGACCGCCGGGCTGACCCAGATGTGGAGCCTGTCGGTGGAGGTCAGCTTCTACCTGGCGCTGCCCTTGCTCGCCTTTTTGGCCTACCGGCTGCCGGTGCGGGCCCGGGTGCCGGTGATCGCGGCGGTGGCCGTGGCCAGCCTGGGCTGGGGCATGCTGCCGATCCATACCGCCGAGGGGGTGAACTTCCTCAACTGGCCGCCGGCGTACGCGTCCTGGTTCGCCGCCGGAATGCTGCTGGCGGAGTGGACGGTCAGCCCGATCGGCTGGCCGCACCGGCTGGCCCGCAACCCGTGGATGATCTACGGCATCGCGGGGGTGGCTTACCTGATTTCGGCCTCGCCGCTGGCCGGGCCGAAAGACCTGGTTCCGGCCACCCTGGCCCAGTTCGTGGTGCGCACCTCGATGGGGGCCGTCGTCGCCGGAGCGCTGTTGGCGCCGCTGGTGCTGGACCGTCCCGGGGACCGGCACCGGATTCTGGGCAACCGGGTGATGGTCACCCTCGGCCGGTGGTCCTACGGGTTGTTCATCTGGCACCTGGCCGCCCTGGTGATGGTGTTCCCGATGATCGGAACCTTCATGTTCAACGGCGACCTGGTGGTCATCTTCGTGCTGACGACCGTGCTGGGATTCGCCATGGCGGCGGTCAGCTACGCCCTGATCGAGTCCCCGTGCCGCAACGCGTTCCGGCGCTGGGAGTACCGGCGGGCGCAGCGCAGGGGACCGGGCAGCCACCCGGTACCGGTGCCTCCGCTGGACAGCTCGGTCAACGATTCCCCGGAGCCCGTCGTCGCGCGATGACCTCGTCGCGCACCGCGCTGCGGCGGGCCTTGCCGGCGTCGTCGCGCAATGGGGCTCCGACGAACTCCAGGCTGCGCGGCACCTTGTGGGCGGCCAGGCGCTGCGCGACGAAGGCGCTCAGCCCGGACTCGTCGAGGTCGTGGCCCTGCTCGGCGTGGACCAGGGCGTGTGGAACCTGGCCCAGGTCGTCGTGCGGGATCCCGACGACCAGGCAGGACAGCACCGCGGGGTGTTCGGAGAGTGCGTTCTCGATCTCGGCGGGATAGACGTTGCGGCCGCCGACGGTGAACATGTCGACGCGGCGGTCGGCGAGATACAGATAGCCGTCGGCGTCGAACCAGCCGAGATCGCCCAGCGAGTCCCAGCCGTCCCGGTGTTTGGCGGTGCTGCCGATATACCGATAGGTGGGTCCGGCGCCGGGTTTGGGGCGCAGGTAGATCTCGCCCACCACGCCGGGCGGGCACGGTTTGCCGTCGTCGTCGAGCACCGTCATCTCCCCGGACACCACCCGCCCGACCGACCCGCGGTGGGTGAGCCACTCGGTGCCGCTGATGAAGGTCAGCGCCTGAAGTTCGGTGCCGCCGTAGAGCTCCCACACCACCTCCGGCCCGAGGATCTCGATCCAGGCCTCCTTGACCTTCGGCGGACAGGGGGCGGCCAGATGCCACCACCGGCGTACCGAGGAGAGGTCGTAGTCACCCGCGCGGTAGACCGGCAGCAGCCGCTGCATGATGGTCGGCACCGTCGCCAGGTAGCTGACCCGGTGCTCGGTGATCAGCCGGAGGAACTCGTCGGCGTCGAAGCGCCGCATCAGCACCAGGTGCTGGCCGGTACCCAGCGCCATCGTGGCCGAAGTGAAGCCGGTGTTGTGGCTCAGCGGCACCGACACCAACTGGGTGTCGCAGTCGGTACCGCCCATGATGGCGGTCACCACCGAACCGGCGAACCGGCTGTCGGTGCCGGCCTCGATCAGCTTCGGCCGACCGGTGCTGCCGCCGGAGGCCATCGACTTCAGCGCCGGCGAGACCGCTTCCGGCAGTGGGCCGTCGGGGACGTCGCCCGGGTCGAGGTCGCCGGGGACCGACGGCACCAGCCCGCGCGGGTCGGGTCTGCCGACCAGCAGGGCCCGCTCGCGGAGATCGAGCAGGGCGGCGTATTCGGGGTCGGGCAGCCGAGCCGACAACGGCTGGGGGATCGCGCCCAGTTTCCACACCGCGACGACGGCCTGTACCCATTCGATGGAGTTGGGCAGCGCGATGGTGACGTAGTCGCCCTGTCGCACACCACGGTCGGCGTAGGCCCGGGCCAGCCGGTTGGTCGTCGACTCCAGTTGGCCGCGGGTCAGCGTGCGACCGTCGCAGGTGACCGCGGGGGCGTCCGGGGCCTCGGCGGCGAGGCGGCCCATCTGGGTGCCGATCGGTGGGACCGGTTCGGGCTGGCTCATCA
>JAGQTQ010000005.1:22284-35510 GCA_020438905.1 Mycobacterium sp. | reverse complement strand
GGTTGTCCACCAGCATGGTGGTGATCTGCTCCTCGGTGACCCCGCGCTCGCGCAGTGCGGGCAGGACGTCGTTGTGGATGTGCTGGAAGTGCCAGTTGGGCAGGACGATTGGCAGTGCGGACTCCGGCAGCCAGTCGATGTGGCACGACGCGTCGTGGGCGAGCACCATCTTGTCCGCGTGGCCCCGTGCACACATCCTCGCCACGGTGTCCACCCGGTCCTCGAACCCCAGGATGTTGTCCAAGCCGAAGCGGTCCATGCCGATATAGGAGCCCGCGGCGATGAGCTCCTCGAGGTAGTCCAGGTCGGTGGTGTCCCCGCTGTGTCCGATGATCACCCGGGTCAGGTCCACGCCCTCCTCGGCGAAAACCCGCTGCTGCTCCAGGCCGCGCCGGGTGCGGGCATGGGTGTGGGTGCTGATCGGGACCCCGGTGGCGCGGTGGGCGACCGCGACCGCCCGCAGCACCCGCTCCACCCCGGGGGTCAGCCCGGGCTCGTCGGTGGCGCATTTGAGGATCGCCGCCTTGACCCCTGTTCCGGCGATGCCCTCGGTGATGTCACGGACGAACATCTCGACCATCGGCTCGGGACCGTCCATGCCCGTCCCGGGACCGCTGAAGTGGAAGTACATCGGGACGTCGTTGTAGGTGTAGACCCCGGTGGCCACGACGATCTGCAGGTCGGTCCGCATCGCGACGCGCTGGATGCGCGGGATGTACCGTCCCAGGCCGATGACGGTGAGATCGACGATGGTGTCCACGCCCGCCGCCTTGAGCGCGTTGAGCTTGTCGACGGCCTGCTGTTCGCGAACGTCCTCCTCGCCCCAACCCTCCGGGTAGTTGGCGATGATCTCGGGCGAGAGCACGAACACGTGCTCGTGCATCAGGGTGACACCCAGTTCGGCTGCCGATAGGGGACCCCGCACGGTGTCCACCCGCGTGCTCATGGCTTCGACAGTACGGCGAAGTGCACTACGGCGAAGCGGTGTCGGCGTCTCTTTCCGCTTCCGGATCTTCGTCCAGTGCTTCGGTGGGCTCCGGTCGCTCCGCGGGCTCCGGCAGCATCGAGGCGGCCAGGGCGCCTAGGGCGATCAGCGCCGGCAACTGCACCCACGGTGAGTGACCGATGTACCCGTCGACCGAGCGCCACGGGTACCGGGACAGGATTGCTCCGGCCAGGATCAGACCGCCGGCCGCCGCAGTGAGGGTCAGCCGCCCCGACCACTGCGGCCGTCGACGCAGCAGCAGGTAGCCGGTCGTCAGCGCGGCGGCGAACACCGCCAGCCCGCCCACCCCGCCGATCAGCGCGCCCGCCGCCAGCAGCCCGGCCACCCCGAGCGGACCGGGCGCCCACGGGTGGGCCGGCTCGTCGCGCCGGGGGCTGCGACGTGAGGGCACCAGGGCCAGCAGGGCCAGCACCGGCAGCAGCGCGAGCCCGGCGGCCAGCCCGGTGCGGTAGGCGGTGTTGGAGGGGAAGCTCAGCGTCACTGTGCCCTGCAGGCCGGCCGGCAGCACCCAGCCCTGCTGCCAGCCGTTGACGATGACGGGGGTCAGTTGGGCCCCGTCGGCGGTGTGGGCGACCCAGCCGGGGTTCACGCTCTCGGGCACCACCAGGACGCGGGTGCCCGGCGAACGCGCCACCGAGATCTGCCGGCGGTCCGCCGACCAGCCGGTGACATCGGCCGGGGTTCCGGCGGTGCCGGTCAGCTTGGCCGCCAGCGGTCCGCTCAGGTCGGCGCCGTCGGCGATGAACGCCGGGCCGGGGCTGATCAGCAGTTCCTGGCTGCCGGCCGGCAGCGCCAGCGGGGTGGGATCGCAGGCGCGCGCGGCGACCGGGCGGCCTTCGAGCAACTCCTCCACGGTGGCCGACACCGAGGTCTGCACGAACCGCCCGGAGGCCGCGATCACCGGCCCCTGCCCGCAGGGCACCTCGACGGTGCGCGACCGGTTCACCGCGGCGTCGGGGGCCCCGATCGGTGTGCCGTCCGGCGCCAGGGCGGTGACTTCGGCCAGGCCCGGCGGTTTGAGCTGGTCGAACCCCAAAGCGGTGCGGTCGATCACGTCATCCCAGTCCAGCAGGCTGATTCGCACGGTGTCGGTCACCCGGGGATGCAGCGGCACCGTCTGCGGACCGCCGTCGGCCTCCAGACTGCGAACCTGCGGCCCATCGCCGAGGTCGACGGCCACCATCGTCGGATGGGTGGGCAGCGCCGAGCCGCTGGGCTCCAGCCGCAGCGCGGCCACCTCGGTCGGGCGGGGCAGGGTCAGGGTCAGGGTCGGCGAGGACTGCTGCTGCGCCACCCCCTGGGGTGCGGTCCACGCCGTGCGCGGGTCGCCGTCGGCGGCGGCGTAGGCCGAGCCCTGCACGTCGATCAGATCCGAGTTGCCACTGGCCCGGGTGGTACCGGGCTGGGCGACGAGTTCGGCAAGCCGGGGGCCCTGGCGGGCCCGAACCCACACGGTGGGGGTCACCTGGATCGCGGTCGGCACGGTCAAGGTTCGGCTCAGCGTCACCGGTTCCTCGGGTGCGATGGCCATCGAGGCCGCGCAGTGCACGCCGTCGGGCGAATCGGCGCACCCGTCTCGGCCGAGCAGTTCCGGGCCCAGATCCCAGGCCGCCACCGGGGTGCCGGCCGGTGGGGCGGGCACCACCACGGTGTGGCGCAGTTCCACCGGGTGGGCGAACCCCGACGCGTCGTACTGGGTCACCGAAAGATCGGTGATCCCGAACTGCACGCCCGAAGATCCGTCATCGGTCCCGACCGCGGTGACGCGCACCCACGGTGTTTCGCCGTAGGGCAGCGCGACCGTCAGCGGTTCGCCCGGCTTGTCGAAGCTCAGGGTCGTGGTGCCGCCGGTGGTGGACACCTGAATCCGCCGCACCTGGGCGCCGACCGCGGTGGCGCTCGGGGTGAGGGTCAGCACGGCGTTGGTGACCGGACGGTCGAAGTCGATCTGCAGCCACTGGCCGATCGCCGGTTGCAGGGAGTTGGACACCCAGGCCGTCGCCGAATCGCGGTCCACCGCCGCCACCGGACCGCTGGCAGGGGAGACGTTGGGCAGCGCGGTGGCGTCCGAGGAGGAACTCGATGCGCTGAGCCGGCCGCCCGACCACAGGCCCTGTACCGGGGCCGTGCCGGGGGCGGGGTAGTCGGGAACCCGGTTGAAGGTGTTGCGGCGGTCGCCGTCGGCGCGGATCGCCGAGGAGTGGTTGTCGACGCGGCCGTAGTCGGTCTCCCGGTCGGCGGGGGTGTCGGTGACGATCACGCCCTGCCCGGGCGGGGTGCCGAGTCCGGCGCGGTCGGCGTCGGCGGTCAGCAGCATCGGTCCCAACGGCGGGCGGCCCAGCAGTCGGCGCCGTTCGTCGATGCGCAACAGCGACTCCGGGCCGCCGGCCACCCGCACCATCGCGGCGGCCGGGGCCAGATAGGGCGCCGCGGGGTTGTCCGTCGCCGGCGTGCCGGCGGGTTGCACGCGGTAGATCTCCACGGCGGGGAACAGCGGGCGCAGGCCGGAGTCGCTGATGAAGCCGTCCACCGTCCCGGGGCCGACCTTCTCGCCGAACTCGGCCACCTTCGGCAGGCCGGGGGACCCGTCGATCGCCCGGTGCACCAGCAGCGGCCGGGCCGAGCGGGAGGTCTCCGGGTCGAGGTCGTTGCGCACCACGAGGTAGGAGATGCCCTGCCGGGACAGCGTGTCGGCCAACCCGGCGGAGGGCCGCCCGGCGGCCAGCAGCCGCTGCACCGAATCCAGCGCCCGGATCGTCTGCGGCGGGGTCAGCGGAATGGAATCCCTCACCCCCCAGGGGAACTCGCCGAGAACCTGGAGGGGCTCGTCATGGGTGTTGCCCCACACCTGGTTGGCGAACGGCGCGCCGGGCACCACCAGCACCCGGCCCGCGGTGGGACCGGGTTCGGTGTGCTCGGTGAGCCAGTCGGCGGCCTGGTGCCAGTAGTCCGGGAGCGCCCGGAACGAACCCGGCGGGGTGAGCCGGGCGGTCCAGGCCAGCGAGGTGGCGACCGCCAGTGCGGTGAGGACGACGATCCCGGCCGCGACCCGCCGGTCGTCCTCGGGGTGGGCGAACGCGCGGATCCAGACCGGGCGGGCGACGCTGCCGGGCAACGGGATCCGCCCCAGCAGATGCGCCATGCCGAGAACCAGCGGTATCCGGATCACCGGTTCCAGCTTGTGAATGTTGCGCAGTGGGGCGCCGGCGGCGTCCAGGAACTCCTGGACCTGATGGGCCAGCGGGGCGCCGAGGCCGCCGGCGTACCCCGCGGTCAGCAGCACCAGGCCGATCAGCAGCATGCTCACCAGCCGGCCGCGGGCCGGCATCGACCGCAGTGCCAGTCCGGCCAGTCCGCCGGCGGCCACCAGGGTGGTCGCCAGCACCATGACCGGCTGGGTCACCAGGGATGAGGCGGCCGTGGCGGTGGGGGCCACGAACGGGGTCCAGGCCGACGTCCCGCGCAGAGCCTCGGTCAGCGATGTCCACTGGGTGGTCACCCCGGAGGACTCGATGAAGTCCAGGAACGGCGGGCTGATCCGGCCGAGCAGCACCAGGGCGACGGCCCACCAGGTGATCGCCAGGGCCGAGGCCAGTGCCCACCAGGCGGCGAAGCGCCACCACAGCCGGTTCGGCTTGTGGCAGAGCAGCCAGATGACCGCTGGCAGGCAGGCGGCCAGGCTGGCCACGGCGTTGACCGCGCCCATCAGCGCCAGCGCGATACCGGCCCGCGCGGCCATCACCCGCGGTGAGGTCCCGGAGCCCCGCAACGCCAGGATGACCGGGAGCAGGACCCACGGCGCCAGCATCATCGGCAGCGTCTCCGAGGAGATCGAGCCCAGGGTCGTCAGCACCCGCGGCGACAGCGCGAAGGCCGCCGCGCCGACCAGTCGTGAGGAGCGGGTTCCGATGCCCAGGGCTTCGGCCACCCGCAGCAGTCCCCAGCATCCCGCGGTGAGCAGCAGCGCCCACCACAGCCGCTGGATCACCCATCCGGGCACGCCGAGGCTGTCGCCCAGCAGGAAGAACGCGCCGTGCGGGAACAGGTAGCCGTAGGCCTGGTTCTGCGCCTGGCCGAACGGCAGATCGCTGTTCCACAGGTTGGCCGCGCGCATCAGGAACCGCAGCGGGTTGGCGGTGAGGTCCAGTTTGGTGTCCGGGGCGATCAATCCGGGCGCCTGGAGGAAACACAGCAGCAGCGCGGCGGCGAAGATCCCGGCCAGCCAACGACGGGAGAGCGGAGCCTCGGTGGCGGATTGCTCCGCGACCGTGGGCGGGGGGACGGTGAGCGTGCTCAGGCTAGCCGCGGTTGCCGTACTCGACGCGGTTGAGAACCGACGAGGCCGGATCCCCCGGCTGCAGCGGCGGCTTGGTGTCCTGCTGGATCATCAGGGTCGCGCCGAACACCGATGCCGCTCCGAGCAGCAGGCCGACCACGATGCTGGCGGCGGCGGGCACCACGAACCGTGTCATGTGCACTCCTTGCCTGAGGGTCAAGACTGCTGGTCAACCTAGCACGAGACACCGCGGCCACCGACCTTTGGTTGGAGTCCGGCGAACGTCGTGACAGCATGTGCGGATGCTCAATCGCGTGTTCCCCGTCCGCGCCGTCGCGGCCCTGGCCGTTGTGCCCGTGGTTCTCGCCGCCTGCACCTCCCCCGAGAAGGGCGCCTCCTCGGCGCCGGAGACCGAGTCCGCCCCGGCGCAGTCCGCCGGTGTCACGCCGATGTCGGGCCCCATCCAGGCGCCCGCCGCGCCGGCCCCTCCGGCCTGCGGCGACGGCTCGGCGCTGCTGGCGTCGATGTCCACCCGTGACAAGCTGGCGCAGACGTTGATGGTCGGGGTCACCGGCGCCGCCGATGCGCGCGCCGTGGTCGGCAACCACCACGTCGGCGGCATCATGATCGGCAGTTGGACGGACCTGTCGATGCTGACCGACGGCACCATCGCCGAGATCTCCAACCTGGGCCCGGTGCCGCTGGCGGTCAGCGTCGACGAGGAGGGCGGCCGGGTCTCGCGGCTGTCCTCGCTGATCGGGGCCATCCCGCCGGCCCGCACGCTGGCCCAGACCAAGACGCCCGAGGAGGTCTACCAGATCGCCCTGGCACGTGGGCGCCAGATGCGCGGGCTGGGCATCACCGTGGACTTCGCGCCGGTCGTCGACGTCTCCGACCAGGGTGCCAACACCGTGATCGGAGACCGATCGTTCTCCAACGACCCGGCGACCGTCACCGCTTATGCCGGGGCGTTCGCCCGCGGCCTGCGCGACGCCGGGCTGCTGCCGGTGCTCAAGCACTTCCCCGGCCACGGTCACGGCTCGGGGGATTCGCACACCGCCGGGGTGGTGAGCACCCCGCCGCTGTCCGAGCTGATGGAGAGCGACCTGGTGCCGTATCGCACCCTGACCGCCCAGGGGCCGGTCGCGGTGATGATGGGTCACCTCGAGGTGCCCGGGCTGACCGGCAACACCCCGGCCAGCCTCAGCGCCGCCGCGGTGAACCTGCTGCGCAGCGGGGGCTACGGCGGCCCGCCGTTCAACGGTCCGGTGTTCAGCGACGACCTGTCGAGCATGGCCGCGATCTCGTCGCGCTACGGGGTGGCCGAGGCGGTGCTGCGTGCCCTGCAGGCCGGCAGCGACGTGGCGCTGTGGATCACCACCGATGAGGTGCCCGCGGTGCTGGACCGGCTGGAGAGCGCGGTCGAGGCCGGCGAGCTGGCGATGCCGGCCGTCGAGGGGTCGATCCTGCGGATGGCCAAGGGCCCCAGCGCGCGCTGCGGCGGTTAGGGCCGCTGCCGAGATGGCCGGCGGCACCAAGCGGCTGCCGCGCGCGGTGCGCGAGCAGCAGATGCTCGACGCCGCTGTGCAGCTGTTCTCGGCCAACGGCTACCACGAGACGTCGATGGATGCCATCGCCGCCGGGGCGCAGATCTCCAAGCCGATGCTGTACCTGTACTACGGCTCCAAGGAGGATCTGTTCGGCGCTTGCCTGAGCCGGGAACTGGGCCGCTTCATCGAGGCCGTCCGGGAGGACATCGACCTCCAGCAGAGCCCGCACGAACTGCTCCGGCGCACCATCTTGTCGGTGCTGCGCTATATCGACGCCAATCGGGCGTCCTGGATCGTGCTCTACACCCAGGCGACCAGCTCGCAGGCGTTCGCGCACACCGTCCGCGAAGGACGCGAAAAAGTCATCGACCTGGTTGCCCGGCTGTTGGAGACCGGGACGCGGAACAGGCAGTCCGGCAACGACTTTCATATGACCGCGGTGGCGCTGGTGGGAGCCGGCGAGGCGGTGGCGGCCCGGGTCAGTGCCGGTGACGCCGACGTGGACGAGGCCTCGGAGTTGCTGATCGACCTGTTCTGGCGTGGGCTCAAGGGGGCCGGGAGCGCCTGAGCTCTCCTCGACTTCGCGCTCAGAGCGGCCGGATGGTGCCCGTCAGATAGGGGTAGCCCTTGACGACATTGCGCAGGGCGATGTCCCAGCCGTCCCCGGCGCGGTCGATCCACAGGCCCGGGGCGGCCGGCAGGATGACCGGCTTGCCGAACTTGACCGTGTAGCGAACCCGGTCGGGCAGCTGACCCTCGATATTGGCCAGTACGGCGGCCGCGCTGAACATCCCGTGCGCGATGACAGCGGGGAAGCCGAACAGTTTCGCCCCGACCATGCTGGTGTGAATGGGATTGCGGTCGCCCCCGACGGCCGCGTACCGGCGGATCCGTCCCGGGCTGATCCGCAGGATCGTGTTCGGCGGCGGCAACTTGGGTTGTTTCGGCGGTTCCGGTTTGGGTTCGTCGGACAGGCTGGTCCGCTGCTGATGCAGAAACGTGGTGACCTGGTGCCAGGCAGTCTCGTTGCCGACCGCGAGTTCGGTGATGACGTCGACCAGCAGTCCCTTGCGGTGCTCGCGGAGGTTCTCCGCGTGCACCGTCACCCGTACGGTGTCGGTCACCGCGATCGGCCGGTACCGGGTGATGACGTTCTCCACATGCACCGCCCCGATCGCGGAGAACGGGAAGTCGAAGGCGGTGATGAGTTCCATCACGGTGGGGAAGGTCAGCGCGAAGGGGTAAGTCAGCGGGACCGCATCGGCGTAGCGCAGACCGGTCAGCGCACAGTAGTCCGCCACGTTGGACCGGTCGATGGGCAGTTCATCGACCGTCAGCGTCCGATCCGGAAGCCGGTCCCCGCGGGGAATCAGCGGCAGTGCGCCGACGGCGGCGCGGATCATGCTGTTCAGCGGCACGACTCAGGCTCCCAGCATGGCCTGGCCGCAGACCCGGATGACGTTGCCGGTCACCGCGTTGGAGGCGGGACTGGCGAAAAAGGCGATGGTTTCGGCGACGTCGACCGGTTCGCCGCCCTGCAGCAGCGAATTCAGCCGGCGGCCCACCTCGCGGGTGGCCAACGGGATCGCGGCGGTCATCGCGGTTTCGATGAAGCCGGGGGCGACGGCGTTGATCGTGATTCCCTTGGCCGCCAGCGACGGAGCCAGCGCCTCGGTGATGCCGATCATCCCGGCCTTGGTGGTCGCGTAGTTGGTCTGCCCGCGGTTGCCCGCGATGCCCGCCATCGACGACAGGCCGATCACCCGGCCGCCCCGGCCGATGGTGCCGTTGCCCACCAGTCCCTCGGTGAGCCGCAGCGGAGCGCGCAGGTTCACCTCGATGACTCCGTTCCAGCGGGCGTCGTCCATGTTGGCCAGCAGTTTGTCCCGGGTGATACCGGCGTTGTTGACCAGGATGTCGGCCCGGCCGCCGTGCTGCTCGGCCAGGTGGGCGGTGATCCGGTCGACGGCGTCGGGGGCGGTGACGTCCAGCGTCAATGCGGTGCCGCCCACCCGGGCGGCCGTCTCTTCGAGGGCCTGCGCTGCGCCCTCGACGTCGATGGCGACCACTCGGGCGCCGTCGCGGGCGAACACCTCGGCGATGGTGGCGCCGATCCCGCGGGCCGCTCCGGTGACGATCCCAACCGTGCCGGCCAGCGGTTTGTCCGGATCGGCCAGTGGTTCGGAGTCGGCGGCACCCACCCGGAACACCTGGCCGTCGACGTAGGCCGACTTGGCCGACAGGATGAAGCGCAGGGTGGACTCGCAGCCGGTCGCGGCCGGGCCGGCGGCCGGGGAGACGTAGACCAGCGCCGCGGTGGCGCCGCGGCGGAGTTCCTTGCCCAGCGAGCGGGTGAATCCCTCCAACGCCCGCTGGCAGATGTGCTCGTCGGTGTCGCTCACCTCCTCCGGGGTGCTGCCCAGGACCACCACCCGGGCGCAGGGCCCGAGATTGCGCAGCAACGGGGTGAAGAACTCGTACAGGCCGCGCAACCCGGCCGGGTCGGTGATTCCGGTGGCGTCGAACACCAGACCGCCGAACGTGTCGGCCCAGCGGCCGCCGAGGTTGTTGCCGACGATCTCGTAGTCATCGGCCAGGGCGGTGCGCACCGGCTCGGCCAGCCGGCCGTCCCCGCCGACCAGCAGTGAGCCGGCCAGCGGAGGGTCGCCGGGCCGATAGCGCCGCAACGTCTCGGGGGCCGGCAGGCCGAACTGCTTGGCCAGGAACGAGCCCGGCGCGGAATTGATCACCTGCGACAGTAGGTCGGGAGCCACGAGGCTAACTTACTGGAGAGTAAGAACGGTGCGTAGTATTGGGGTCCGCGCGCAGGCCGATCCAGCGCCGGAAGCCGATTCGTTCGCAGAAACAACCGGAGGTTTGACGTGGCCCAGAACCGTCGCAAGGTCGCCGTGCTGGGGGGCAACCGCATCCCGTTCGCACGCTCCGACGGTGCCTACGCCGAGGCCTCGAATCAGGACATGTTCACCGCCGCCCTCGATGGCCTGGTGGATCGCTTCGGTCTGGCGGGGGAGCAACTCGATGCTGTCATCGGCGGCGCCGTGCTCAAGCACAGCCGGGACTTCAACCTGACCCGGGAGTCGGTGCTGGGAACGGCGTTGTCGGCCCGCACTCCGGCCTTCGACCTGCAGCAGGCCTGCGGCACCGGACTGCAGGCGGCGGTCAGCGCGGCCGACGGTATCGCCGCGGGCCGCTACGAGGTGGCCGCGGCGGGCGGAGTCGACACCACCTCCGACGCCCCGATCGGCCTGGGCGAGGATCTGCGCCGAGCGTTGCTGGCGCTGCGCCGGTCGAAATCCAACCTGGAGCGGCTCAAACTGGTCGGGGCGTTGCCGGCCGCCCTGGGCATGGATATTCCGGCCAACGGCGAACCGCGCACCGGCCTGTCGATGGGCGAACACGCCGCGATCACCGCGAAGAAAATGGGTATCAAGCGCGTCGACCAGGATCGCCTCGCCGCGGCCAGCCACCGCAATATGGCCGCCGCCTATGACCGCGGGTTCTTCGACGATCTGATCACCCCATTCCTCGGGCTGTATCGGGACAACAATCTGCGGGCCGACGCCACCGAGGAGAAGCTGGCCGCGCTGCGGCCGGTGTTCGGGGTCAAGGGCGGCGACGCGACCATGACCGCCGGCAACTCCACACCGCTGACCGACGGCGCCTCGGTGGCGCTGCTGTCCAGTGAGGACTGGGCGCGTGCCCGCGGACTGGCCCCGCTGGCGTACTTCATCGATGCCGAGACCGCCGCGGTGGACTACGTCAACGGGGCCGACGGCCTCCTGATGGCGCCGACCTACGCGGTGCCCAGGCTGCTCGCCCGCAACGGACTGACCCTGCAGGACTTCGATTTCTACGAGATCCACGAGGCGTTCGCCTCGGTGGTGCTGTGCCATCTGCAGGCTTGGGAGTCCGAGCAGTACTGCCGGGAACGGCTGGGACTGGACGGGCCGCTGGGTGCGATCGAGCGCGGCAAGCTCAACGTCAACGGATCCTCGCTGGCGGCCGGGCACCCGTTCGCGGCGACCGGCGGCCGGATCGTGGCGCAGTTGGCCAAACAACTGGCCGAGAAGAAGGCCGAAACCGGCCGGGACGTCCGCGGGCTGATCTCGATCTGTGCCGCGGGTGGTCAGGGCGTCACCGCGATTCTGGAGGCCTGACCCCCCGGGCGGTTCACTGGTTTGAAGGAGCCGCGGGCCGGGTAACCCGCTGTCTGGATGGCTCCGCATCGCCGTCTGACCCCCGACCCGGCGGCGACGCGGAGCGTCCTTGGGCCGAGCCGGGGGGCCGGATGGCCGCCGCTGGAGCGGAGGGGACTCCAGCGGCGGTCATTTGTCGGGAGGTTCAGGACCCGGGCGGTCCGGTCCGTCCGGTGTCGCCGACGGCCAGGCCCGACTGCACCAGCGCGGCGTCGACGTAACGCTGCACCGGTCGGGCCTGGAAGAACCCGGTGTGTCCGCCGCGGTACCAGCCGATATCGGGCCGGCCCCAGTGTTCCCAGAGCTGCATGACCTGCTGGCGGGGATGCACGATCCGGTCGGCGACCCCGGCGTAGATGAACCGCCCCTTGGCGGGCACCTTCGGCTCCAGCGACAGCGGCGAGACCATCCGGCCGATCGGCTTGGCCAACTCCAGCGTCGTGCGGCGGGGATCCTCGGCGGGCAGCCCGGAGTGCCGCCCGAGCAGCTCGACCAGGTTCGACGGGGGCACGCCGAGGATGGCGCAGGTCAGGTCGTCGTCCAGTCCGGCGACCAGGGCGGCGACGAACCCGCCCAGGGAGATGCCGTTGAGGCCGATCCTGGCGTCCGGGTGCCGGGCCCGGATCCAGGAGATCACCCGGCGCACGTCCCACACCGACTGGGCGGTGCCGTGCACGTCGTCGAGCACGTTCTCGCCTGGGAACACCGCTCCCTTGGGAAGTCCCCGGGCCCGTGGGCCGTGCATGGGCAGCACCGGCAGGATGACGTTGAGGCCGAAGTCCTCGTGTAGATGCCAGGCCCGGAACAGGGCCAGGTCCAGCCCGGCTCGGCCCATCTCGGTGCCGTGCACGCACACCAGCCAGGGCCGGGGTGCGGTGCCGGCTTCGTCGCGGTGCCGCAACATCAACGCGTAGCCGCGACGGTTGCCGGTGTAGCTCATCCAGCGCTCGGCCCCGGGTTCGCCGGGGTGCGGCTGGTAGCCGCTGTCGAAGGAGATCCGCTCGTGGGTGCGGTTGCGGGTGGTGTGGGAGCGGATCGAGACGTCGTGGGGAGCCTGCTGCGGAGCGGTGAAGAACCCCTGCGGATCGTCCAGCCAGCCCCGGGTCCCGTAGTAGTCGATCGCCTGGTGGATCTCCCGGTCGATCTGCTCGTACTGGTCGGGGTCGCTCAACGGGCGCCGCCACAGCAATCCGACCAGGACGAGTTCGTCGCGCAGTGCGTGGGTGGCCAGGGAAAGGGTGGGTCGCGCCACCGGGAGTTCGCTGTGGGCCCCACCGATGTAGGCGCCCCAGGACCGCGCGTAGTAGCCGCCGGCCTTGGCGAACGATCCGACGAGGTTCTCCAACGGGTTGCGGTTGGCGGCGGCCGACGTGCCGCGCCCGGTTCGGGGGCGATCGGCACCGCCGCTGCCGGGTGGGTTGCTTCCGGGGGTGCTCTGGGGCTCGGGGGTGCTCTGGGGCCCAGGGGTGCTCTGGGGCCCGGGGGTGCTCTGGGGCATCGCCACGTCTTGACCGTAGCAAGCACTGGGCTGCCGGTAAGAGGCCTATGTCACACGTTCGTCCGGCACAGGGCGTGCGCTCCGCCTGCGCGCCCCCGGAAACGCCGAAGGCGCCGGGGTGGTGACCCCGGCGCCTTCGGTTCCCGGTTTTCTCAGAAGGCCGCTTCGTCGAGCTCCATGACTTCGTTGTCCACCGACTCCACCGTCTGGCGGGTTCCGCTGAGCAGCGGGAGGAAGTTCTTCGCGAAGAAGGACGCCGCGGCGATCTTGCCCTCGTAGAAGTTGCGATCGGCGCCGGTCGCGCCACCGTCGAGGGCGGCCATCGCCACCGCCGACTGCCGCAGCAGCAACCAGCCCATGACCAGATCGCCCACGCTCATCAGGAAGCGAACCGATCCCAGACCAACCTTGTAGATGCTCTTGGGGTCCTCCTGCGCGGCCATCAGGTAGCCGGTCAGCGCAGCGGCCATACCCTGGACGTCCTCCAGAGCCTTGGCCAGCAGGGCGCGCTCGGTCTTCAGCCGGCCGTTGCCGGACTCGTTCTTGACGAACTCCTCGATCTGGCCCGCCACGTGCGCCAGGGCCTGACCCTTGTCGCGGATGATCTTGCGGAAGAAGAAATCCTGCGCCTGGATGGCCGTGGTTCCCTCGTAGAGCGAGTCGATCTTGGCGTCGCGGA
>JAGQTQ010000005.1:0-22247 GCA_020438905.1 Mycobacterium sp. | reverse complement strand
CCGCCGAAGGTCTGCAGGCTCTCGGTGAGCTTGGCGTAGGCCTGCTCCGAACCCACGCCCTTGACGATCGGCAGCAGCAGGTCGTTGACCCGGACCGCCAACTCGGGCTCCACGCCGTGCAGTGTCTGAGCCACCGAGGCGTCCTGGTAGGTGGCGGTGAACAGGTACAGCGCCCGCATGCCCTCGGCGTAGGACTTCTGAGTCATCAGGCTGCGACGCACGTCGGGATGGTGGGTGATGGTGACGCGCGGTGCGGTCTTATCCATCATCTGGGTCAGATCGGCACCCTGCACGCGGTTCTTGGCGTACTCGAGGGCGTTGAGATAACCGGTGGACAGCGTGGCGATGGCTTTGGTGCCCACCATCATTCGCGCCTGTTCGATCACGTCGAACATCTGCGCGATGCCCTCGTGGACCTCGCCGACCAGCCAGCCCTTGGCGGGCACGCCGTGCTGGCCGAAGGTCAGCTCACAGGTGGCCGAAACCTTCAGGCCCATCTTGTGCTCGACGTTGGTGACGAAAGCGCCGTTGCGCTCGCCCGGTTCGCCGGTCTCGAAGTCGAAGAGGAACTTCGGCACCATGAACAGCGACAGGCCCTTGGTTCCCGGTCCGGCGCCCTCGGGGCGAGCCAGCACCAGGTGCATGATGTTCTCGAAGAGGTCATCGGAGTCGGCCGAGGTGATGAACCGCTTCACCCCGTCGATGTGCCAGGTGCCGTCCTCCTGCTTGACCGCTTTGGTGCGTCCGGCGCCTACGTCGGAGCCGGCGTCCGGCTCGGTGAGCACCATCGTCGAACCCCAGCCGCGTTCGGCGGCCAGTACGGCCCACTTCTTCTGCTCCTCGGTCCCGAGGTGGTGCAGGATCTGTGCGAAGCCGGCGCCGCCGCCGTACATCCAGACGGCGGGGTTCGCGCCGAGCACATGCTCGTGCAGGGCCCACAGCAGAGCCTTGGGGGCCGGCACGCCGCCGAGTTCCTCGATCAGGCCGACCTTGTCCCAGCCGCCGTCGATGAAGGCGCGCACGGAGGCCTTGAAGGACTCCGGCAGGGTCACGGTGTGGGTGGCCGGATCGAAGACCGGTGGATTGCGGTCACCTTCGACGAAGGATTCCGCGATCGGCCCCTCGCTGAGGCGGGCCATCTCGCCCAGCATCTCCGTGGCGGTGTCGACGTCGAGATCGCTGAACGGACCTTCGCCGAGGGTCTTCTCCAAGCCGAAGACCTCGAACAGGTTGAACACCTGATCACGGACATTGCTCTTGTAGTGGCTCACTATTCCTCCTCGATGAGAACGCCACTCGCGGTTGGGTACTCGGATAAGTTACCCACCAGTAACACGATTACTATACCGCTCGGCAACCCAAACGCAAGACGCCTGTGACCGAGGCCATGCAGGTGGCGGCCGGTCCGTAGGTTCCGAACGGCGATCAGTCGCGGGCCGAGGGCCCGGATTCCGGGGCGCTCTCCGGGCCGGGCGGATCGGCGGCCGCGCCGTCCGGCCCCGGGTGGGGCTCGGTCGGGTTCGACTGCGAATCGGTGTCGGGCAGCTGTGAGACCAGGTGCGCGGCGAGTTCCCCGATGGTCGGGTAGTCAAAGACCGCTGTCGGACTGATGTCGAACTTGCCACCGAACTGACCGAACAACCGGTTGCGCAGTTCCACAGCCATCAGCGAGTCGGTTCCGAGGTCCAGGAACCTGCTGGTCGCAGCGGGCGGTTGTGCCAGACGCAGGAAGCCCTGCACCTCGCGTTGCAGGAACTCGGTGACGAACCCGACCTGCTGGGCTTCCGGAATCTCCTGGAGTTGCCGAAGCAACTCGCTGTCCCCGGCCACCGCGCCGTCGGCGGTGGGAAGCACCTGATCGAGCATCGGCGGGCGGATGCCGCCCAGCATCTTCGCCGTGCGCTGCCAATTGGCTTTCAGCACCGTCGCCTGCGCCGTTCCGTGACGGACGACCTCACCGAGAGCGGCCAACGCCGCGCTGGGCTCCAGCGGCATCATGCCCTGGGCGCTGAGGTTGGCCAGCGCCGCCTGGGAACTGGCCATGCCGCCGCGGCCCCACGGGCCGAAGTCGGCGGCGGTCGCTTGAAGGCCCTTCGCTCGCCGGTGGGCGACCAGACCGTCGAGCAGTGCGTTGGCGCACGCGTAGTTGGCCTGCGACGGTGAGCCCAGCACTGCCGACGCCGACGAGTACAGAATGAAGAACTCAAGGTCGTCGTCCAGCGTCAAGCGATGCAGGTGATGGGCGCCGTAGGCCTTGGGCCGCAGGGTTGTCCGGAATCGCTCCGGGCTCTGCTGCGGCAGCAGGGCGTCATCGAGAACACCGGCCAGATGCGCGATGCCGGCCAGTGGCGGCAACTCGGTCCGGATCCGTCCCAGCAGTCCGGCGGCCTCGGTCTCGTCCCCGACGTCGGCGAGCATCACGTGTATCCGGCAGTGGAAGCGCTCGGTCATCGCGGCGATCGCCTGCTCGGCATCGGCGTCCGGGCCGCTGCGACTCGTCAACACGATGTCACCGGCGCCGAGCTGGGCCAGATGCGCGGCGGTGTGCAGGCCCAGTGCACCCAGGCCGCCCGTCACCAGATAAGTCCGATCCGCCCGTGGCTGAAGGGGCTTCGGCATCTGGACGATGATCTTGCCGATGTGGCGTGCCTGCTGCATGCGCCGGAACGCGGCCCGCGCCTCGGTCAGCGGGTAGACCTCGGCCGGCACGGGGGTCCACTCGCCCTTGGCCAACCCGTCGGCCACCTCGACCATCAACGTCTGGATGTGTTCGGGGTTGTTCATCATCGTTACGTCCAGTGCGATGACTCCGTAGTCGATGTCCGGCCGCACGGCCGCCATCTGCTCGGCCGTCCAGATGTCGCGTTTGGCGATCTCCGCGAACCTGCCGCCCTTGGCGGTGGCTCGCACCGTCGCCTCGACGAATCCCTCGTTGGTCAGGCTGTTGAGCACCACGTCGACGCCCGCTCCATCGGTGTCCGCCAGGATTTGGTCTGCGAAGTCCGTGGTCCGGGAGTCATAGACGTACTCCACGCCCATCTCGCGCAGCGTGGCTCGCTTGTGGGCGCTGGCGGTGGCGAACACCGTCGCGCCATGATGGCGCGCCAACTGGATCGCCGCCATCCCCACGCCGCCACTGGCGGCGTGGACGAGGACCCGGTCGCCCGGCTTGAGTTGGGCCCAGTCGAACGCCAACCGCGCCGTCAGCGCGGCGGCGGGAAGGGTCGCCGCGCCGATCGGGTCGATCCCCTCGGGCACCGCGGTCAGCAGCGGAGCCGGGACGTTCAGCCGGCTTGCGAAGGCGCCCTGCATGGAGCCGAACACGCGCTGGCCGACCTCGAATCCGGTGACTTCCGAGCCGATTTCGGTCACGATGCCACACAGATCCCCGCCGATCGGGCCGGGATCGCCCGGGTACAGACCCAGGACGTTGAGGATGTCGCGGAAGTTCAGGCCCGCGGCCTCCACCCGAACCTGAATCTCGTTGGCGGCGGGTGCCGAGACCTCTTTCTCCATCAGGCGGAGATTGTCGATGGCACCGCGCTCGGTCGGGGCCAGCATGTAGTCCGCGCTTCGCGGCATCGGAAGATGGCCGCTGCGCGCCCAGTGCAGCAGCCGGGAAACCAGGAACTTCCCTTGCCGCACAGCCATTTCGGGCTCGGTAACCGGAGTTCGGAGTGCCCCCGCCAACCAGCCCGCGGAGTCGGAGGTGTCGAGGTCGAGCAGCCGGCACCGCAGCGTCGGCTGCTCGGCGACGATGGTGCGTCCCACGCCCCACAGCGCCGCGTTGACCGGGTCGACCGGTTCGCCGGGCTCGGTCGCCACCGCCCGTTCGGTGACGATCCACAGCCCTCCGGTCAGGGTGGGCTTCGCGGCGGCCAGTGCGGTCTGCGCGGCGCCGAGCAAGCCGACGATGTCGGCGTCCAAGCGCTGCGCGAGGTCGTCGGTGGACACCTCATCGCGGGGTTGTCCGGCGCTGCGCCAGACGATGCCGGTGACCGGGTTGCCGTCCTCGGTGGCCGCGGCGAACGCCCGTTCCCAGATCTCGGCACCGGCGGAAGGATCCAGCGTCACCGATCCCGGCACAGTGGCCGCCAACTCGTCGAATCCGGCGATCAACCAGGTTCCCTCGGTGCTGCCGGCATTAGCGCTCTCCGGTGCCGGGGCCTCGTGCCAGCCGAGTGTGTAAAGCAGGCGGGTTGCGTCCCCGCCGAGCCCGCGCAGCAGTGCTTCGCGGGGTGCGCGCTTGACGGTGAACTCGCTGATGCCGCCGAGTCGGGCGCCCTCGCGGTCCAGGAAGTCGATGTCGAAGACTTGCGTCTCGCCCTCGACACCGGCGGCGTGCCAGCGGGCCCGGCAATAGAACCGGCGCGGCATCCGCCCCCGGAGTTCGACCTGTCCGTACCGCAACGGCAGGAACAGGTCGGACACCCCGTGTTCGGCCGCGGTCAGGGCGGGGAACGCGGGGAACGCCACGCCGGTGCACAGATCCAGCAGCACCGGGTGCATCGGCTCACTGCCGAGGTGCTCGGCCAGCTCGTCGCCCACGGAGACGTCGCCGATCGCCTCGCCGTCGCCGACCCACAGTGACTTCAGTGACGTGGACCAGGTCGGGCCCCACGCGAGTTCCATGTCGTTGAAGGTCTCGAACAGTTGTTGCGGGCCGGTACGGGTCAACCGTTCGATCGCCTCGTCTACCGGCGCGGTCGCGGTCGTGTCGGAGGTGGGAGCTTCGGTCGCCGCACCGGCCAGGACGGTGCCGTCTGAGTTCAGCGACCACTCCGCGTCGCGCACGCCGTAGGGCCGGCTGTGAACCTGGAACCGCCAGCCGCTCTCGGACTCCAGGGGGTGCATGGTCAGCTGCACCTCACGGGCGGCCTTCTCCGGCAGGATGATCGGCTCGTAGAAGAAGACGTCCTTCACCCGTGCCGGCGCCCCGGCCGCGGCCAGCGCCATCGCTGCGTAGGTCGCCCCGGGAACGACCACCGTGCCGTAGATGACGTGATGGGCCAGCCAGGGTTGGGTCTTGACCGACAGCACCGTGCTGTAGACGGTGTCGCCGGACGCGAGATCCCTGGCACTGCCGAGGATCCCCGAAGCGGCGCTACCGTCGGCCCAGACGCCGGAGATCTTGGGCCAGTAACGGCGGCGCTGGAACGGGTAGGTGGGCAACTCCAGCGTGCGGGCCGGCGTGTGTTGCCGGGCGGCGAAGTTCGGTCGATGTCCACTGGTGTAGGTCGCTGCGAGCGCTTCGGTCATCTGGCGTTGGGCGTTGGATCCCTTGCGCAGGGACACGATGGTGCTCGGAGCGGGCGCGGATTCCGGCCAGATCTGCAGCGCGGAGGCGCTGAGGATGGGCTGGGGACCGATTTCCATCAGGACCGAGCACCCCAGCGAGGCGACCGTCGCGACACTCTCGGTGAACTGGACAGGCTGACGGGAATGCTTGCGCCAGTATTGGGCGTTCAGGGGCGTCTCGGCGCTCAGCACCGCACCGGTTCGGTTGCAGACCAGTGGCAGGGTCGGTGCTGCATAGCTGAATCGCCCCGCGAAGGACTCGAATTCGTCGAGCACCGGATCGAGCAACTCGGAGTGGAACGCGTGCGAAGTCTCCAGCCAAGTGCAGCGGGTGCCGTCCTGACCGCAGGCCGCGACGATCTGTTCCAGATCCTCGCCGGGCCCGGAGAGCACCGTGTTGCGGCCGTTGTAGGCGCCGACCGAAACACGCGGGAAGGCCTCGGCGGACTGAAGCACATACCCGGGGTCGGCGAACACGGCGACCATGCGGCCGCCGGCCGGCAGACTGCCGAAGAGCCGTCCGCGCTCGGCGATGAGCCGGGCCCCGTCCTCGAGGCTGAACACCCCGGCCACGCAGGCGGCCGCGTACTGGCCGACGCTGTGGCCCAGAACCACGTCGGGTTCGATACCCCACGACTGCCACAGCCGCGCCAGGCCCATTTCGACGGCGAAGATCGCCGGTTGGGCAAACGACGTGTGCCGCAACGTTTCCGCAGCCTCGCGGTCACTGGACAGCAGGACGTCAAGAAGCGGGCGGGGCAGGATAGGGTCGACCGCCTCGGCGCACCGGCGGACGGTGTCGGCGAACACCGGCTCGGTGTCGAACAGCTCGCGTGCCATCCCGAGGTACTGGCTACCCTGGCCGGGGAAGAGCCACGCGGTAGTCGGCGGGTCGGTGCACTCGCCGCGCAACACGCCAGGTCGCTGGCGGTTGGCCAGCAGATCCTCCAGCAGCAGCCGGGTTTCATGGATCGAGTTGGCGACCAATGCCGCGCGGTGCTCGAAGTGCGAACGTCCCGCCCCCGCGATGAAACACACATCGGCCAGTGACGCTTCGGGATGCTCGGCGAGCCAGGTCGAGTAACGATTCGCGAGCGCCAGCAGTCCCGGTGCGGTTCGCGCGGACAGCGGCAGCACGCTCCACGGCTCACGCGGGGTCTGCGGCGCCTCGTCGTCACCGGAGACGTCGACGACGTCCTCCTCGATCACGGCGGTGAGAGGGGCCTCTTCGATCAGCACGTGGGCGTTGGTGCCGGTGAACCCGAAGGAGCTCACCCCGGCGAGGCGCGGCCGGCCGCTCGGGTGCCACGGGGTCG
The DNA here is from genome assembly GCA_020438905.1 of Mycobacterium sp. GTDB lineage: Bacteria > Actinomycetota > Actinomycetes > Mycobacteriales > Mycobacteriaceae > Mycobacterium. The sequence goes on along the minus strand of JAGQTQ010000005.1, from coordinate 15,633 downwards.
GCGTGTCGACGACCCGCACGGGCAGGGACTCCCAGGGAATGTGCGGATTGGGTTTGTGGAAGTGCAAGTTCTGCGGCAGCAGTTGGTGCTGCAGCGACAACACGACCTTGATCAGGCCGGCCATGCCGGCGGCGGACTCGAGGTGCCCGATGTTGGTCTTGGCCGTGCCCATCAGCAGTGGCCGATCCGGGTCGCGACCGGCGCCGTAGACGGCGGCCGCCGCCTGAACCTCGATCGGGTCGCCGAGCGGGGTGCCGGTGCCGTGTGCCTCGAGGTAGTCGATGTCGGGGCCGGTCAGTCCGGCGCGGGCGAGGGCCGAGGCGATGAGGCGCTGCTGCGCGCCACCGTTGGGCACCGTCAGACCGCTGGACGCACCGTCCTGATTGACCGCGCTGCTGCGGATCACCGCGCAGATCCGGTCGCCGTCGCGACGGGCGTCGCTGAGCCGCTTGAGTACCAGCACACCGCAGCCCTCGCCACGCACGTAGCCGTCGGCGGCGGCGTCGAAGGTCTTGCACCGCCCGTCGGGGGAGAGCATGCGGGCCCGGGATGCGGCGACCATCGACGCCGGGCTGAGCAGGATGTTGACGCCACCGGCCAGGGCCATGTCGCAGTCGCCGGAGTGCAGCGCCTGAGTGGCCTGATGGACGGCGACCAGGGACGAACTGCAGGCGGTGTCCATCGCCACCGCTGGCCCCTCCAAGCCGAGGGTGAACGACACCCGTCCGGCGACGGCGTTCAGGGCGTTACCGGTGATGAAGTAGGGCTCGAGGTTGTCCACCGAGTCGCCCGACATCAGGTGGGCGTACTCGTTGGCGCCCACGCCGACGAAAACGCCGGTCCGGCTACCCCGCAACGACGCCGGCGAGTACCCGGCCCGTTCCAGCCCCTCCCAGGCGATTTCGAGCATGAGGCGCTGCTGAGGGTCCATCCAGACGGCCTCGCGCGGCGAGATGCCGAAGAACTCCGGATCGAACTCGTCGACACGTTGGAGGTAGCCGCCCTCGCGCGTGTAAATCTTGCCCGGCGTCTGCTGATCGGGGTCGTAGAACTCATCGACGTCGAAGCGGTCCTCGGGGATTTCCCGGATCGCATCGACCCCGCCGGACAACACATCCCAGTAGGCGTCGACGTCCGGCGAGCCCGGGAATCGGCACGCCACCGCGATGATGGCGATCGGCTCGTCCATCGCCGAGACGGTCGGCTGGGCCGCCTGAATCGCCGTCCTGGAGTCGGCCCGGTCGTCGAGGCCCAGCACGTCGCCGAGCAGATAGTCCGCGACGTCGGACAGCCGCGGGTGGTCCATCGCCAGCGTGGCCGGAAGTTCACTGCCGACCGCCTGCTCGAGCTGACGGCGCAGCTCGATCGCCATCAACGAATCCATGCCCAGGTCGAAGAACCCGGCCTCCTCGCGGATCTCGGCGACGTTGACGCGCGTGACCTCGGCGACGGTGTTGCGGACGAAGTCCAGCACCAGCTTCCTGCGCTGTTGCACCGGTGCCGCGGTGAGCCGCTCCACCAGGGCGGTGGCACCGGCTGAGGGGGACACCGGAGCGGGAACCTCGCGGGCCACCTCGTCAAGCAACGCGCGTCGGCCGGCCTGTAGGTAGATCGGAAGGAAGCGGGACCAGTCGATCCGTGCCACGACCCCCTCCGGCGTGCCGGAAGCGGCTGCCACCACGACGTCGGCCAGGCCGGCGAGGGCTTCAGTCGGCGACAGGGTGTGAACGCCGCGCAGTTCGAGTTGGGCACGCGCACCGGCGTCGGCCATACCCGTCGACCAGGGGCCGAAATTGACGCCGGCGGCCGGAACGCCGCGCTCCCGCAGGCGCCAGGTCAAGCCGTCGAGGAAGGCGTTCGCCGCGCTGTAGGCGCTCTGCCCGTAGCTTCCCCACACCGATGAGATCGAAGAGGTGGACACGAAGAAATCGAGCTGGAGATCTGCGACCGCTTCGCTCAGATACCAGGCTCCCCAAACCTTCCCGGAGAAAACCCGGTCCAGTTCGGCCTCGTCCAACGAACGCAGTGACGTGGTCGAGTTCTCACCCGCGGCGTGGATGACGCCGGCCAGTGGCGGTAGTTCGGAATGGATGGTCGACAAGAGCCGGGCGACGTCGTGCGGGTCGGCGACATCGGCGGGGATAACCCGTACGGCGCACGCGTGCCGTTTACTCAGTTCGTCGATGTGTGCCACGGTGGCGGCCTCGGGTGTGCGCCGACTGGTCAGTACCAACTGGCCGGCGCCGTGCGAGGCCAGGTGCCCGGCGATCTCAAGGCCGATCGAGCCGAGGCCGCCGGTCACCAGATAGGTGGCGTCCGCGCGCAACCGCAGGTCCTCGGGCTTGGGCTGCCCGGTCCGGCGAACCAGTCGCGGGACGTGCACGTCGCGTTCGCGCACCGCGATCTGATCCTCGCCGGTCAGTGGGGCCGCCACTCTCCTGATCACCCGGGGCCATTCGTCGGTCCCGGTGCTTGCCAGGTCGGCGAGACCCCCCCACACCTGCGGGTATTCCAGGGCCGCGGCGCGACAGAAACCCCACAGGCTGGTCTGCTCCGGGGCGACCGTGTCGGCGTCGGTGATCCGCTGGGCGCCGCGGGTGAATACCCAGATGGAGCCGGGCAGATCCGCGGTGGCGGCGGCGCGGAACAGTCTCTGGGTTCCGCCCAGGACACGGTGCTGCATCCGCAGCAGCGATCCCATCGAAGAGGTGCCCGGGTCCAGGGCCGCGACGTGCAGGACGCGCACGGCCGACTCGTCCAGGGCTGCCGCGCGCAACTCGGCGACCAGGTTCTGCTCATCGGAGTCGGAACCGGGCAACCCGATGACACGATGCCGATGGCCGTCCGCGGTCAGTGCGTCGACCAGGGGTCCGACGTCGGCGCCGTCGCCGACCACCAGCCAGAGGGCATCCTCGCCGGCGACGGCAGCGGTGGTGCCCGACTTCTCCCACCGGACTTCGTAGCGGATGTCGGCGATCGACTGGGCGCTGCGCTGACGATTATGTTGCGCGGCAAGCAGTTTGAGGACGTCGATGGTGGTGTGGCCCCCACCCGCGCTGTCCAGCCCACCCGCGCTGTCCAGCAGGGCGGCGAGTTCCTCGATCCGGCCGTCCTCGAGAAGCTGGACCGCCTCGGTGCGCGCGGCGGCGTCCTGACCGGGGGAGTGCCCGGTTTTGGACTGCTTGTCGGTGAACCAGTACTCGCGATGCTCGAACGGGTAGGTCGGCAGGTCGAGCTTATGTGCGGGCCCGCCCGCCAGCGCGGCGAAGTCTGGGTGGTGTCCGGCGATGTAGACCCCCGCAACGGCTTCCGTGATCTGCCGTTGGTCGGCGACGTTTCGGCGCAGTGAGGCGATCGCTGTCGGGGTGGGCGCCGAATCCGGCCAGATGCGCAGGGCCGCGGCGGTGAGCACCGGCTGTGGGCCGACCTCCAGCAGCAGGCTGCAGCCGAGTCCGGCCAGGGTCGCCACGCCCTTGGCGAACTCGACCGGTTGGCGCGAATGGCGCCGCCAGTAGGCGCCGTCCAGCTTGGCGTTGCGGCCCAGCGTCGCGCCGGTCCGGTTGCAGATCAGAATCCTTTGAGGAGAGCCGAATTCGAAGCCGCTCGCAAAGGACTCGAACGCGTCGAGTGCGGGATCGAGCAGCGCCGAGTGGAACGCGTGGCTGGTCTCCAGCCATTCGCAGCGCACCCCGTCGGCCGTCAGTCGGGCGACCACCTTTTCGAGGTCTGCCGCCGGTCCCGACAGCACGGTGTTGGCTCCGTTGTACGCGGCCACCGAAAGCCTCGGGAATTCGTCGGTGAGGCGCTCGACGCGAAGGGGATCTGCGAAGATCGCCGCCATCCGCCCGCCAGCCGGGAGATCACCGAAAAGCCGCCCCCGTTCGGCGAGCAGTCGGATGCCGTTCTCGAGGCTGAAGACTCCGGCGACGCAGGCGGCCGCGTATTGACCGACGCTGTGTCCGAGAACGACGTCGGGCTCCAGACCCCATGACTGCCAGAGCCGGGCCAGACCCATCTCCACGGCGAAGATCGCGGGCTGCGCGTGGCGGGTCTGCTGCAGGGCCTCCACGTCGGCGGGGTCGTCGGGGTCGCCGAAGACGACGTCGAGCAGTGGCCGGTCCATCGGGTCGGTGACGGCGTCCGCGCAGCGGCGCATGGTTTCGGCGAACACCGGTTCGGCGTCGAACAACTCCCGGGCCATGCCGACGTACTGACTTCCCTGTCCGGGGAACAGCCACGCCGTCTTGGGTGCGTCGGCGCAGTCGCCACGCACCAGGCCTGGTGCCGGCCGTTCGTCGGCCACCGCGGCGAGCAACTCGCGGGCCGAATCCGGCGAGTTGATCACCAGTGCGGCCCGCCGCTCGAAGTGGGCTCGCCCAGCCCCGGCGGTCAGACATACATCGGCCAGGCTCGCCTCGGGGTGGTGAGCCAGCCAGTCGCGGTAGCCCGACGCGGTCTGGGCCAGTGCGGAGGCAGTGCGCGCGGAAAGGGGCAGAACCCGGAACCGCGGCGGGTCGGAAGTCTCGGGCGCGGCCGTCGGAGACGGCGTGGGCGCCTCTTCGATGATGACGTGTGCGTTGGTGCCGGAGAACCCGAACGAACTCACTCCCGCGATCCTGGGGCGCTCGCCGCGCTCCCACGCGACGGGTTCGTCGACAACCCGCACCGCAATCCGGTCCCACGGTATATGCGGGGATGGATTGCGGAAGTTCAGGTGCTTGGGGATCTCGTCATGCTCCAGGGACAGGATTACCTTGAGAACCCCGGCGACGCCGGCCGCTGCTTCGAGATGTCCGATGTTGGTCTTGGCCGAACCGATCAGCAGCGGGTGGTCGGGGGCCCGATCTCTACCCAGCACCGCAGCGGCGGCCTGAACCTCGATCGGGTCACCGAGCGAGGTTCCGGTGCCGTGGGCCTCCAGGTAGTCGATGTCGTCGGCCACCAGGCCGGCGCGGTCGAGGGCGTCGTTGATCACCCGTTGCTGGGCTATGCCGTTGGGCACGGTCAAACCGCCCGATGCGCCGTCCTGGTTGACCGCGCTACCGCGGATCACGGCTCGGATCCGGTCACCGTCGCGGACGGCGTCCTCGAGGCGTTTGATGGCGATGACTCCGCAACCCTCGCCGCGGACATAGCCGTCGGCGGCGGCGTCGAACGTCTTGCACCGGCCGTCGGGTGCCAGCATCCGGGACTGCGAGAAGGCGATCATGGTGGCCGGACTGAGCAGGACGTTGGCTCCACCGGCCAGGGCGAGGTCACATTCACCGAGGAGCAGCGCCTGACAGGCCTGGTGGATGGCCACCAGCGAGGAACTGCACGCGGTGTCGACGGTGACCGCCGGCCCCTGCAGCCCCAGCCGGTAGCTGATCCGGCCCGCGCCGGCCGCGCTTGAGGTGCCGATCGCGAGGTAGGCCTCGATCTCGGGATATGTCAGGACATCGGAGCACATGCCGAGGTAGTCGTGGGTGGATAGGCCGACGAAAACGCCGGTCCGGGTGTTGGCCAGGTCCGTCGGTGCGATCCCGGAATGCTCGATGGCCCGCCAGGACGTCTCCAGCAGCAATCGGTGTTGCGGATCCATCAGTTTGGCCTCGCGCGCTGACACCCCGAAGAACGGCGCGTCGAATCCGGTCGCGTCGTCGACGAAGCCCGCACGGCGGGTGACCACCTTGCCGGGCGCAGCCGGATCCGGGTCGAAGAATTCCTCCGCATCCCAGCGGTCGGCCGGAACTTCGGAGATGGCGTCGCGCCCGGCGTGCAGAACCTCCCAGTACCGGGCCGCATCGGCGGCACCAGGCAGCCGGGCCGCGTAGCCGATGATCGCGAACCTGGGCGTCCGCTCCGCCGGGTGCCTGTTAGTCGCCATCAGGATGGACCCCCGCTCCCGCCGGTGATGTGTCGATGTCATGAGGGGAGATCGCGTCACGGTCGCGTGCGGCGCCACGGTCCCGACGGCTTGGTGGGCGGCCGGGGATTGGGTCGTGGGCCCGACATCTCCAGGACGCCAGTATTGCACGGTCGGTGCCGAGGGCGGCCTGCGTACCGCCTGAGGTGCGCATTGCCCGCCGCCGGCGTCCGGTCGAGGCGGAAAGGCGCACTTGGGGCGGTCGGCCCGATTCGGCAACCCCCGTTTCGGTGGCGGAGGCTATCTTGGAGGCGCGCCGCGAGCGCCGCCGAGCAGCCGCCGGATGCGGTCAGAGTCGGGGAGGGAAGAATTTGCAGATCGCGAGGATTACCGTCGGCACCGTCGCTGATTGGTCACCGAGTCCGGGCAAGCTGATTTCCTGGCACCCCACGGATGCGGCGAAGAAAACAGCCCACGAGGCACCGGTGAGTCCAGTCCCGGTCAGTTTCATGCAGGGGCAGCACCTGCGGGGTGTTTTCCATCAGGAGGCCGCCGGACTCGACTATTCCCGGCAGATCATCGCGACGTGTCAAGTCCCCGGTCAGTGCGATGTCCAGGCGATGAACCACGCCATCAACGCCTACCTTCGCCGCCACGACACCTACCGGAGTTGGTTCGAATACAGCGGAACCGGGGATATCGTCCGGCGCACGATTTCGGATCCTGACGACATCGAATTCGAGCCGGTCGATCATGGTGAAATGTCGGCCGAAGAGGCGCAAAAGCACATAGTCGACATTCCGACGCCATTCGAATGGGGTTGCTTCTCTTTCGGAATCGTTCAGTCCGAGGACCACTTCGATTTCTATGCCAGTATCGACCACGTTCACGGTGACGCCGCGCTGATCGGCATCACGATGCTCGAGGCGCACGGGATGTATACGTCGCTGACGCTGAGTGGTCAGCCCATGGAGTTACCGGACGCGGGCAGCTTCGACGATTTCTGTGTTCAGGAACGCGCGGCAACCTCGGCGCTGACGGTGGATTCGCCCGAGGTGCGTGCCTGGATCGAGTTTGCCGAAGACAACAACGGCTCGGTGCCGGACTTCCCCCTTCCGCTGGGTAATCCGCTAGAGCCCACCGCCGCGAAGATGGTCGGCGAGATGATCATGGATCCCGAACAGACCCAGCGTTTCGAAGCGGCCTGCGCAACGGCGGGCGTGCGCTTCGTGGGCGGTCTGTTCGCCTGCAGCGCCAAGGTTGAACACGAGTTCACCGGTGCGGCGACCTACTACGGACTCACCCCCCGCGACACCCGCCGGACATCGGACAACTTCACCACCCAGGGCTGGTTCACCGGCCTCGTGCCGATCACCGTTCCGATCGCGGCGACCTCGTTCCCGGAGGCGGCATGGGCGGCACAGGAGTCGTTCGACTCCGGCCAGAAACTGGCGCGGATTCCCTACTACCGCGTGCTCGAGTTGGCCCCATGGCTGGAGAAGCCCCGGCCGAATTTCCCGGTCTCGAACTTCTTGCACGGGGGTGCCGCGCCACTCAACGCGATTCTGGCGGCGACCGAGTTGGGATACTCCAACAACATCGGCATCTACTCGGACGGGCGTTTTTCCTATCAGCTGACGATCTACGTGTTCCTGTACGAGGGCGGCACCGCGATGTCGATCCTCGGCCCCGACAACCCGATCGCCAGGAAGTCGATCGCCCGGTACATCGAGGCGATGGCATCGGTGTGCGGGCAGGTCGCCGACGGCGGCGATTGGGGGCACGGTGTCTAGGCCGGCGTCGGAGAGTCCGACCTGATCCGTGAACGCCAGAAGTGGGTTCGTGCCGGCGTCGGGGGTGCGGCCGTGATGGGACGGCTGGCCGGGTTCGTCGTGCGGTGGCCGGTGGCCGTCATCCTGGTCTGGGCGGCCCTGGCGGTGGCGCTGCCGCAGACGTTCCCGAGCCTGGACCAGATGGCTCAGAGAAATCCGCTGGCCATGCTGCCCGCAGACGCGCCGTCCAGTGTCGCCGCGCAGGAGATGACCAAGGGTTTCCAGGAGACTGGAACCGACGATCTGTTGCTCGTGGTCCTGGCCGATGAGCGTGGACTGGATCGGGGCGACGAGCCGATCTACCGCAACGTGGTCGAGGCATTGCGCGACGACCCCGACGTGGTAATGCTGCAGGACTTCATCGAAACTCCCGCCCTGCGTACGTTTTTGACCAGCAAGGACGGCAAGGCCTGGGTGATTCCGGTGGGACTGGCGGGTGCGTTGGGCACACCGCAGTCCTACGCGGCATTCCAGCGGGTGTCGGGGATCATCGCCGAGAAGACGGCCGGAAGCCCGCTGCAGGTGCATCTGACGGGTCCCGCGTCGACGGTTGCCGACCTCACGGTGGCCGGTGAGCGCGACCGTACCCCGATTGAGATCGCGATCGGTGTTCTGGTGCTGACGGTGCTGCTGGTGGTCTACCGCAATCCGATCACCATGTTGGTGCCGTTGATTGGAATCGGCATGTCGCTGGTGATCGCGCAGTCCGCGGTCGCGGGCCTGTCCGCAGCCACCGGCCTGGGGGTCTCGAACCAGGCCATCATCCTGTTGAGCGCGATGATCGCCGGTGCCGGAACCGACTACGCCGTATTCCTCATCAGCCGCTACCACGATTACGTTCGGCGCGGCGACAGTTCCGACGAGGCGGTCCGTCAGGCCCTCGGTTCGGTGGGCAAGGTCATCACCGCGTCCGCGGCGACCATCGGGCTCACCTTTCTGGCGATCAGTTTCGCCAAGATGGGCGTTTTCTCCACGGTGGGCGTGTCCTCGGCAGTGGGCGTCGGCGTGGCGTTCCTGGCTGCGCTGACGCTGCTGCCGGCCATCCTCGTGGTCATGGGCCGGCGGGGCTGGATCGCGCCGCGTCGCGAACTCACCGCCCGCTTCTGGCGCCGCTCGGGCATCCGGATCGTGCACCGGCCCCGCACCTACCTGGTAGCCAGTCTGCTTGTCCTGCTGCTCCTGGCCGGCAGCGCCGGCCTGGCGCGATACAACTACGACGACCGCAAGGCCGTGCAGCGGACGGACCCGAGTTCGGTCGGATACGCGGCGCTGGAGCGCCACTTCCAGATCAACCAGTTCGTGCCGTCGTACGTGTTGATCCACTCGCCCCGCAACCTGAGAACCCCGCGGGCACTGGCCGACATGGAGCAGATGGCCGAACGCATCAGCCAGCTGCCGGATATCGCGATGGTCAACGGCGTCACCAGGCCGCTGGGGGAGGTACCCAAGGAGTTCCGGGCCACCTATCAGGCGGGCATCGTCGGGGATCGGCTCAGCGACGGCTCGGCGACGATCAACGACAACATGGATGGTCTGAATCGGCTCTCCGAGGGGGCCAACACCCTGGCCCTCGGATTGGGCGACGTCCGCTTCGAGGTCAGCGATCTCGCCACCAACATCGAGGGCATGGTCAACGCGTTCACCGCGCTGAAGCTCGCGTACAGCGGCGACAACCTGGTGAAAAATGTCGAGCTCGCGGCCAAACTCGTCCAGGCGATCAACGAACTGGGCACCTCGATGGGCATCAGCTACCAGGCCGGCCGCAACCTCATCGGTTGGGTGGGCCCGGTGCTCGCGGCGCTGCACGGCAACGTGGTCTGCGACCTCAACCCCTCCTGCGCCGAGACCCGCGGGCATTTCCAGAGTCTGGTCGACGCCCGCAACCAGGGAGCGATCGACGAGATCAACGATCTTGCCGGACAGCTGAAATCGCTTCAGGACACCCAGTCCCTCAGCGCAACCCTGAGCCAGATCAAGGATTCCTACGCGAAGCTGACGGCGGTCATGCGCACCATGGGTCTTGACACCCCGGCCGGTGCGCAGAGCGCGATGAATGAGTTCCAGGCCCAAGCCGACCGCGCCGCCGACGGAAGCAAGGAAGTGGCGGCCGGTGTGGATCAGGTCGTCCGGCAGATCGAGACCATGCGCACCGGGCTCGATCAGGCGGCGGCGTTCCTGCTGGCGATGCAGGACGATGCGGCCAGTTCCTCGATGGCGGGGTTCAACATTCCGCCGGAGGTACTCGGGACGGCCGATTTCCGTGCTGCCACCAAGACGTTCCTATCACCGAACGGCCACTGGGCACGTTATTTGGTGTTCACCCGGCTCGATCCCTTCAGCCCCGCGGCGATGGACCAGGTCAACGACATCCTGGACACCGCCCGGGCTGCCCAGCCCAACACAACGCTGCAGGACGCCACGATCACGATCGGCGGATACCCTGCCGCCCTGCGTGACACCCGCGACTACTACCGCGAGGACATCCGATTCATCGTCGCCGCGACCGTCGTCGTCGTCCTGATCACCTTGATGCTCCTGCTGCGGGCTGTCGTCGCACCGCTCTATCTGGTTGGCTCCGTGGTGATTTCATACTTCGGCGCTCTCGGGATCGGCGTTCTGGTTTTCCAGTACGGGCTGCACCAGCCGCTGCACTGGACTGTGCCGCCTCTGGCGTTCGTCGTGCTGGTCGCGGTAGGGGCCGACTACAACCTGTTGTTCGCCTCGCGGTTGCGTGACGAGTCTCCGCGCAGCACTCGCTACGGTGTCATCCGGACCCTGTCGTCGACGGGTGGGGTGATCACCGCCGCGGGGTTGATCTTCGCCGCTTCCATGTGGGGCCTGTTGTTCTCCAGCATCGGCACCGTGGTGCAAGGCGGCTTCGTCATCGGCGCCGGCATCCTGCTGGACACATTCGTGGTGCGGACCGTCCTGGTGCCGGCGATCGCTACCCTGATGGGCAGGACCAATTGGTGGCCGTCGCGGCTGACAACCCGGGGGAGGGCGCAGGCATGAGGAAGTTGTGCGCGACGGTGACGGCTCTGGTCGGCATGGCAGCGCTGTTGGGGGTATCCGCCGGCGCCGCCGCCGCCGACGACTCGCCGACCCCCCCGTCCCCGGACGGCTCGGCTCCTTTCTTCTCGCTCCCCGATTTTTCTTCCGGAGGCACCGCCACCACGCTGGAAGGCACGCCCCCGCGGGGGTACGGGCTGGGCGGCGCCCACGTTCCAGGGATTCCGTACGACGAGTACATCCGTATGACGGGTGCGCAGTGGTTTCCGGATCTGCAGCGCCAGAAGGTGGACTACTGGGCCGGCCAGGTCCAGGGCTACACCCTTGAGCGCCTGTTCCCCGGTATCGACCGGGCATTGCCGGGACTCGGACTGAACGGCCCGAGCATCGGGGAGTCGGTGGACCAGGGGGCCGGCAACGTCATCGAGACGGTGAACCGGGACGGCCCGGGCACGGTGCTCGGCCTGTCGGAGGGGGCGATGGTGGTCAACGCCGTGCAGGCCCGGCTGGCCGCCGATCCCAACGCTCCGCCCAAGGACGAGCTGTCCTTCGCGGTCTACGGTGACCCGATCGGACAGCATGCCTTCGGTGACGGGTGGCTGAGGCAGAATTTCGCCGTGGGTGAGGTCGTGCCCTCATTGGACTTCCGGATTCCCGCTCCGGTGGAAAGCCAGTACGACACCTACTCGTTCGTCTCCGCCTACGACAGCATCGCCGACTGGCCGGACCGGCCGGACAACTGGATGTCGCTGCTGAACGCGATCGCCGGTCTGGCGACGGGACACACGGCGGTCGCGTTCACCAGTCCGAGCAACGTGCCGGCCCGCAACATCCGGACGACCGTCAACTCCCGCGGTGGCAGGACGACGACGTTCATGATCCCCGAGCAGCACCTACCGCTGGTGATGCCGCTCAAATACCTCGGGGTGGACGAGGACACCCTCAACCGGCTCGACGCCGTCCTGCAGCCGATGGTCGACGCCGGTTACTCCCGCAACGACGACCCCGCCACCGCGCCGATCACCGTGGATCCGGTCAACGGCTACGATCCGGCCGCAGTGACTGCGCCGGCGTCCAAGGCGACCTACGGAGATCAGGTCGGTGACGATCCGTTCTCGCAGATGCTGGCCCTGCTGAGCAGTTTCGGCTCGGCCGACGACGGCGTCGGCGCTCCGCCACCCTTGGCGGCCGAGGCGCCAGGCTGACGACTGCCCGGGCTGACGGCGTTCGGTGCAGTTGGGTGGCTCGGTGTGGTGAGCGGTTTCACGACCCCAGCAACCCGGCCGTCACCAGTACCACGCCCACCACCGCCAGCAGCCCGGCGACCTCGCGTCGTTGTCGCGCCCGGATCCACCTGTGCAGCCTGGTCATAGCGGCGAGCGTCCGATCCGGGGCCACCAGGTAGGCCAGCAATGGGACCTCTACCGGCGCGAAGGCCACCGCATTGAACATCAGCAACGCCGCCATCCGGGTCCCGGGTGTGCCGGCGCCGGCGGAGATGACCGCCAGCGCGGCCAGATAGTCGAGCGACGGCAGCGCGATACCGAGGCCCGCCGTACCGGCGACCCACAAAGACTGCCCGCCGAGCAGCCGGGCCAGCCATGGCGGTGGGGTGTGGTTGCCGACGTTGGTGGTGGCGACAACCGCACCGGCCAGCAGGGCCAGCACACCGACGACGATCTGCACCTGGGGCAGGGTGAAACGGGCGGACGCCGGCAGCCTGGCGTCAAGGGCGAACAGCACCACCGCGCCGACCGTCAGCCCCATCAGGAAGCCACCGCACAGAAATGCCGCCAGCTGCAGGTGCGGGCGCGGACGGTTGAGCATCAACACCGACATCCCGATCCGGAACGGCTCCAGACTCACCGCCACAGCCATCACCAGCAGGGTGATCCACATCAGCAGGTCAGCTATGCATCCAGCCGGGCAAACCGTCCTTGCCGGTGCTGTTCCACGCAGGCCGACCGGCGGATCTTCCCGCTCGTGGTGGTCGGGATGGATCCGGCTTCCACCAGAACGACGTCGGCGACCTGCAGACCGTGCGCCCGCGAAATCGCAGCGATCACATCGGTTTTCACCAACGCCAGTGCATCGGGGTCCCCGCCGTTCTTGAGTTCGACGATCGTGACCAGCCGCTCGGTCTGTTCATCCGAGCCGTTGCGTTCATCGCAGATCGCGATGGCCGCGACCCGACCCCGGGTGATCACCTGTACGGTCGCCTCGATGTCCTCGGAGTAGTGGTTGCGGCCGCGCACGATCAGCATGTCCTTGATCCGGCCCACGATGAACAGGTCGCCTTCGGAGATGAAACCGCGGTCACCGGTGCGCAGCCACCGGGTGGCGGGCAAGCCGTTGGACGGGTCGGCCAATGTGGCGTCGAAGGCCGAACCGGTCTGCTCCGGCTTGCGCCAGTACCCCGCCGAGACGTTCTCGCCATGAGTCCAGATCTCCCCGACGGTGCCATCCGGACACTGACGGCGAGTTTCGGGGTCGACGATCAGCACCAGGGGTGATTTCGGGATTCCGTACCGCATGAGCGGCGTACCGCCGGGACAGCGAACGGCGGTGCCCAACGTCAATTGCTCGGTGTCGAATTCGACGACTTCAGGAGCCCGGCCATTGCTGCCGCTCGCGACGAACACGGTCGCCTCGGCCAGGCCGTAGGACGGCAGAACCGATTCCGGCCGGAAACCCACCGATCCGAAGCGCTCGTTGAATCGGACCAGGGTTGACGGGTGGATGCGTTCGGCCCCGTTGATGATGCCGACAACGCCGCTGAGGTCGAGTTCGGCCAACTCAGCGTCGGTCGTGCGCCGTGCGGTGAGGTCGAAGGCGAAGTTGGGGGCTGCGGAGAAGGCCTTCTCCTGCCGGGCCAGCATCTGTAGCCATCGCGCCGGACGTGACAGGAATCCAAGCGGACTCATCAGGTCAGCGCCGCACCCGTCGAGAATCGGCGCAGCGATTCCGAGCATCAGGCCCATATCGTGGTAGAACGGCAGCCACGAAACAAGCTTGCATTCGGATGGCATCCGGCCGCCCGATGGGGCGAAATAGTCCCGCATCAGTTGTTCGAAATTCGCGACCAGGTTGCGGTGCGCGATCATTACTCCGGCCGGCGTCCGCGTCGACCCCGAGGTGTATTGCAGATAAGCGATGTCGGGGCCCTCGGGTACCTCAGTACGCACAGGAGGTTCGGCGTCGAGGTCCATGGTGTCCACGGCGATCACGGCGATGACCGCTGCGCCGTCGTCGACATGCTGTGTGGCGATGTCGAACACCGCGCTGGTGGTCAGGACCACCGCTGGCGAGGTGTCGCTCAGCACTGCACCGAGTCGCTCATCGTGGGAACCCGGCACCGGTACGGCCAGGGGCACGGCGATGAATCCGGCATGCATGGCACCTAGGAACGCGACGATGAACGCCAAGCCCTGTGGCGCCACGATCAGCGCGCGGTCGCCAGGTGAACCGTGCCTACTGACCTCCTGCGCGACATTGAGTGTCCGCCGATACAGTTGCGACCAGGTCAGGTTTTCGGCGACGCCCTCCCAGTCCCGGTCATAGTCGGTGAAGGCGAAGGCGAGGTCGTCGGGGGTGAGACCAGCGCGTTCACGCAGCACGGACAGGATCGAGACTTCTGGCATGTCGTCAGGCTACTCAACGAGTGATAGTGCGATGCCCGTGGGCAACCCGCCATCGGAACCGAAACCGTTGAGCGCTGCGTCGTTGCGTGAGGCCTTCAGCCACTTCCCGTCCGGGGTGGTCGCCATCGCCGCGGAAACGGACGGCACCCGCATCGGGTTGACGGCCAGCACCTTCGTCCCGGTGTCGTTGGAGCCGCCCCTGGTGTCGTTCTGTGTCCAGAACAGCTCCGAGACCTGGCCGAGGATCAAACGGCTCCCGGTTCTGGGCATCAGCGTGCTCGGAGAGGCGCACCAAGAGGCCGCGCGGATGCTGGCCTCGAAGACCGGTGACCGCTTTGCCGGACTGGAGACCGTGTCCTCGGGCGCGGGCGCGGTGTTCGTCGGGGACACCAGCGTCTGGCTGGAAACGGTCATCGAGCAGGAGGTGCCGGCGGGCGATCACACCATCGTGATCCTTCGTATCCGGGAGGTCACGGTGCGGGGCGGCATCGCCCCGATCGTCTTCCATCGCAGCGGGTTTCGCCGATTGAGCTAGCCGCCGCAGCAGAGCGTGTGCTGCTAGGGCGACACGTCGGGGCGACTTTCCGCCCCGAGGCGACCGGACCTACTTACGCTTGAACAGCTTGTTGCCGAGCCAGACCACCGGGTCGTACTTGCGGTCGGCCACCCGTTCCTTCATGGGGATCAGCGCGTTGTCGGTGATCTTGATGTGCTCGGGGCACACCTCGGTGCAGCACTTGGTGATGTTGCAGTAGCCGAGACCGAACTCCTCCTGGGCCATGTCCTTGCGGTCCAGGGTGTCCAGCGGGTGCATGTCCAACTCGGCGGTGCGCATCAGGAAGCGGGGGCCGGCGAAGGCCTTCTTGTTCTCCTCGTGGTCACGCACCACGTGGCAGACGTTCTGGCACAGGAAGCATTCGATGCACTTGCGGAACTCCTGGGAGCGCTCCACGTCGATCTGGGCCATCCGGTACTCGCCGGGCTGTAGGTCCTTCGGCGGGGCGAACGAGGGGATTTCGCGGGCCTTCTCGTAGTTGAAGGACACATCGGTGACCAGGTCGCGGATCACCGGGAAGGTGCGCAGCGGTGTGATCGTGACGGTCTCGGCGGGGTCGAAGGTCGACATCCGGGTCATGCACATCAGCCGCGGCCGGCCGTTGACCTCAGCCGAACAGGAACCGCACTTGCCCGCCTTGCAGTTCCACCGCACCGCGAGGTCGGGGGCCTGCTCGGCCTGGAGCCGGTGGATGATGTCGAGGACGACCTCGCCCTCGTTGACCTCGACGGTGAAATCGTGCAGCCCGCC
>JAGQTQ010000004.1 GCA_020438905.1 Mycobacterium sp. | reverse complement strand
AGCTGCTGCGCGAGGACGGCGCCAAGGACGTGATCATCGCCGCCACCCACGGCGTGCTGTCCGACCCGGCCGCCGAGCGACTTGCCGCCTGCGGCGCACGCGAGGTGATCGTCACCAACACCCTGCCGATCGAAGACTCCAAGCGCTTCGCTCAGTTGACGGTGCTCTCGATCGCTCCGCTGCTGGCCAGTACGATCCGCGAGGTATTCGAGAACGGCTCGGTGACGAGCCTTTTCGACGGCGACGCCTAGACCGGTCCGGTGATTGCTCCGGTGCGCGCAAACCTCTTCAGACGGGCTTGGGTTGCCGGCGTCCTGTTGACGGTGCCCATGACGGCCATGGGGTGCCAGGCCCATACCGCCGACTACTCATCGCTGGCCACCACCAGCCCCCCCAGCACCACCGAGACCACCGCGGCAACCCCGACCCCGATCGCCCAGTATCTGGCCGGCGTCGGCGTCACCGGCCAGCAGGTGGCATTGGACGAGCTGACCGATCTCACCGTGACGCTGCCGCGACCGCGAGGATGGACCACCTACGCCAACCCGAACTTCTCGCCCGGAACCGAGGCGATCGCCAAGGACAACAACTATCCGACCGCGTTGCTCATGGTGTTCAAGCTCGACGGAAACTTCGACGTCGAGGCGGCGCTGGAGTACGCCGACGACGACGCCGAACTGACCAAGAACTTCAAACGCCTGAACTACTCCGACGCCGACTTCGACGGTTTCCCGTCGGCGATGGTGGAGGGCAGCTACGACAGCGGGTCCACCCGGCTGCACACCTACAACCGCATCGTGATCCCGGTGACACCGGACTTCCAGCGCTACCTGGTGCAGTTCACCGTGACGACGCTGGCCGAACAAGCCGCCGAGCAGGCACCCGACGTCCAGAAGGTCATCGAGGGTTTCTCGGTGGCGGTCAAGTAGGTTCCCCCATGAGTAGGTGGACAGCATGAGTGGTTGGACGGCAGCCGACCTGCCCTCGTTCGCCGGCAAGACCGTCGTCGTCACCGGCGCCAACAGCGGATTGGGACTGGTGACCGCCCGTGAACTCGCCCGTGTCGGCGGACGGGTGATCCTGGCCTGCCGCAACGCCGACAAGGGCGCCCAGGCCGCGGCCGCGATGACCGGCGACGTCGAGGTGCGCGGACTCGACCTGCAGGACCTGGCCTCGGTCCGGGCGTTCGCCGACTCGGTCGATGCCCTCGACGTTCTGGTCAACAACGCGGGCATCATGGCGGTGCCGTATGCGCTCACCCGTGATGGTTTCGAAAGCCAGATCGGCACCAACCACCTTGGCCACTTCGCGCTGACCAACCTGCTGCTGCCCAAGATCGCCGACCGGGTGGTGACGGTGTCGTCGATCATGCACTGGACCGGGGTGATCAGCCTCAGGGACCTCAACTGGAAGGCGCGGCCCTACTCCGCGTGGCTGGCCTACGGCCAGTCCAAACTGGCCAATCTGCTGTTCACCAGCGAATTACAGCGCCGCTTGGACGCCGTCGGCTCACCGCTGGCGGCCCACGCAGCCCACCCCGGGTACTCCGCCACCAACCTGCAGGGACACACCGGTAACCCGATCGGCACCCGGTTCTGGTCGCTCACCAACAAACTAGCCGGCACCACTCCCGAATTCGGCGCCAACCCCACCCTGTACGCCGCGTCCCGGGATCTGCCGGGCGACAGCTTCATCGGCCCGAAGTTCGGCGCCCGCGGACCCGTCGGGCCGGTCGGCCGCAGCCCGCTGGCCCGCAACGGCGGCACCGCCGCGGGACTTTGGCAGCTTTCCGAGCAGCTCACCGGGGTCGGATTTCCGTTGTAGGCCACCGGTCGACTACCCTTGGCGCAGCGTCACGGCGAGGGTGGAACGGCCACCGTTATCGACGAGGCTTTCGCTGCCAGGTCAGCGTTCACGCCCCCTTCGCCGTGCGGCAGACAACCCGGAGAAGGCAGGAGCATCGAAGATGGCTAAAGGCGCCAGCACCAACAAACTCACCGCGAACGTGCGCACCCGCACCGGTAAGGGCGCCTCGCGGCAGGCTCGCCGGGAAGGCCGGTTTCCCGCGGTGCTCTACGGCCACGGCACCGATCCCCAACACCTCGAGCTCAACGCCCATGACTTCGCCGCGGTACTGCGCCATTCCGGCACCAACGCGGTGCTGAGCCTGGACATCGACGGCAAGGAGCAACTGGCCCTCACCAAGGCCCTGGCGATGCACCCGATCCGGCGCACCATCACCCATGCCGATCTGATCATCGTGCGCCGCGGCGAGAAGGTCACCGTCGAGGTGCCCGTGCACCTCGACGGCGACGCCGATGCGGGCACCCTGGTCACCCAGGACGCCACCACGATCGAGATCGAGGCCGAGGCCCTGTCGATTCCGGAAAGCCTGAACGTGTCGATCGAGGGCGCCGAGGAGGGCACCCAGATCCTGGCCGGTCAGGTCGTTCTGCCCTCCGGCGTCACCCTGGTCAGCGACCCGGAGATGCTGGTGGTCAACATCGTCGCGGCCCCGACCGCCGAGGACCTCGAGGCTGAGGGCGAAGGCGAGGGCGGCGAGGCCGAGCAGGCCGGGGAGTCCGAGGACGCGGCCGCCGAGGGCGAGTAACCGCCGTGGCCGAGCCACTGTTGGTCGTCGGCTTGGGCAACCCGGGTCCGCAGTACGCCAAGACCCGGCACAACATCGGCTTCATGGTCGCCGATCTGCTGGCCGCTCGGATCGGGGCGACATTCAAGGTGCACAAGCGTTCCGGTGCCGACGTGCTCACCGGACGCCTGTGCCACCGGCCTGTCGTGCTGGCCAAGCCGCGCTGCTACATGAACGAGTCTGGCCGGCAGGTGGGACCGCTGGCGAAGTTCTACTCGGTCGCACCGGCGGACGTGATCGTCATCCATGACGAACTCGATATCGACTTCGGCCGAGTGCGTCTGAAGTCCGGCGGCGGTGAAGGCGGCCACAACGGGCTCCGTTCGGTGGCCAACTCGTTGGGTTCCAAGGACTTTCAGCGGGTCCGCATCGGCATAGGCCGACCACCGGGCCGTAAGGATCCGGCCGCGTTCGTGCTGGAACCGTTCACCGCCGCCGAACGCGCCGAGGTTCCCACGATCTGCGAATTGGCCGCCGACGCCACCGAACTACTCGTCGAGCTGGGCTTGGAGACCGCGCAGAACCGCGTGCACGCCTGGTAGCGCGCCCGGGGAAAACCAGGCCAGGGAAGCACCGGCTGATTGGCCGGCGGCGCGGTGGTATTACCGGCCGATTCCTGATCGCGGTGCTAACGCTGGTCTGGCAAACAATCTTGGTTTGGTTGCCCCGGCGGGCGGACGGCGGACCGGTGACCGGGGCCGAAATCGCTAGTCAACGCAGCCGAAACCGCCACTACCGACGGGCTCCCGGCATACCAAGCCACGGGAACACCGGCTGGTTGGCCGGCGGCGCGGTGGTACCCGGCCTGGCCTTGATCGCGGTGCTACCGTTGGTCTGGCAAACAGTATTGGTGTTGTTGTCCTGGCAGGTGGGCCGGGCACCGGCGACCGGAGCCGAAATCGCTGTCAACGCAGCCAAACCCGCCAGCACGACCGCCGCCTTGGACCGACCGACCATGATGCACTTCCCTTCCCGGTTGCCACCCCAGCGTGCGGCGACATCCACCCGCTCACGTAGAACTGAGCGTCAGTCTACTCAACAGCGCACACACCGTCGGCAGGAGCCGAGCAGTCGGCGGCGACGGGAAACCCCTCGCTAGCGGCGGGCCCCCGGCATGCCGAGCCACGGGAACACCGGCAGATTGGCCGGCGGCGCCGTGGTTCCCGGTCGCGCCTTGATCGACACGCTGCCGTTGGTCTGACAGATGGTCTTGGTAGCAGTGTCCTGGCAGGTTGGCCGGGCCGCGGCACTGGGAGCCGAAACTCCCGCCACGACAGCCAAACCCGCCACCAGAGCAGTCGCCGCTTTGGACCGACCGGTCATGATGTACTTCCCCTTTCGGGCTGCCGCCCTGGTAGCTACGCGATGCGTCATCCGCAGGCGGATCACGGGCAGGCCGAGATTATGACCACGGCATCCGCGCCGAGGGGCGTCTTGTTGTCCTCAGACTTCTTGATCGCATCCAGTCGAGCATCCTCGACCGTGGCTCCGGCGCCACCGGCCACCACATGGGTCTCGCTGGAGGCGACCGAGGCGATGCAGACGTTGTCGTTGGTGACCTCATCGGCGGTGCACTCGACGCCGCCGGCGTCCTCGCAGGCCTTGATCACCTTCGCCGACGCCTCGTCGTTGGTCGCCGCGGTGGCGGTGAAACCGACGATGGTGTTGGTCTCCGGGTCTGCGTCTCCGGCGGTATCGGTGAACTCACCGGTGCCAACAGCCACCGAGATGTCCTCGGCGCCAGCGGCCTTGGTCTCGGAAGCCTTGCTCTCGCTGGCGGTGGTTTCACTCGCCTTGGTTTCGCTGCTCGGACTTTCCGACTTAGCGCAACCGGTCATGACTCCACCGGCGAGAACGCCCGCCGCAACGATCGCCCAAATTTTACGAGTACTGGCCATGCCCGCCCTCTCCTGAAGTGACTTGGCCGCCAGCGTACTAGACCGCCACGAAGTTCGTACGGTTGACCAGCGTCATGCGCCGATCAGGTCACCAGCGTCAACGAGGTGGACCGGCGCAGCTTGCCCGAGGGCGTCTTCGGGATGGTGCCCGGGCCGAGGACGACCACATTGCGCGGCCGCACGTCGACCTCCGCGACGACCTCGTGGGCGACCTGCTGCTCGATGCGGCGCACCTCGGCGGGGTTCTCCCAGTCATTGGACTCCACCGCGACCGCGAACGTCTCGCGGGAGTGCCCGGCGTCCAGTCGCACCGCGACCGCACAGCCCGGACGCACTCCCGGCACCCGGCCTGCTGCGCGTTCGATGTCGGTCGGGTAGATGTTGCGCCCGGCCATGATGATGACGTCCTTGACCCGGCCGCAGACCACGACATGGCCCTCCTCGGTGAGGTAGCCCAGGTCGCCGGTGTCGTACCAGCCGTTCTCGTCCTGGGCGGGCACGAAGCCGCCCATGGTGATGTATCCGGGCGTCAGCGATTCGCCCCGCAATTCGATGATCCCAACCCCGCGGGCCGGAAGCACTTTGCCGTCCTCGTCGACGATGCGCGCTTCCAGATCGCGCAGCAACGGCCCGAGTGTGGCAAGCCGTCGGGTGTTGCCCTTGGTCGCCGGCACGGCGCGGCGCAGCGCGGCCAGCAGGTCGGCGTCGACCTCGTCGACCACCAACCCGGCGCCACACTCGGAGAACGACACCGCCAGGGTGGTTTCGGCCATGCCGTAGGCCGGAAGGATCGCCCCGGAGGGCAGCCCGAACGGCTTGCCGGCGTCAAGCAGATCCTCGACGTCGGCGGGCTCCACGGGTTCGGCACCGGAGAGGGCGAACCGCAGCGTGGACAGGTCGAACTCGCCCTCGCTGGCCTGGCGCCGGAGGCGTTTGGCGAACAACGCGTAGGCGAAGTTCGGCGCCGCGGTCATGGTGCCCTTGTACTTGTCGATGAGCTTCGCCCACAGCAGGGTGTCGCGCAGGAAGTCCATCGGAGTGACCTTGACCAGTTCGGCCCCGAAGTACATCGGGATGGTCAGGAAGCCCACCATGCCCATGTCGTGGAAGCAGGGCAGCCAGCTGACCATGACGTCGGAGTCGACGTCGTACTGCGCGCCGATGAACATGGCCTCGGCGTTGGAGTAGATGTTGCGGTGGGTGATGACGACGGCCTTGGGCGAACCCGTGGAACCGGAGGTCAGCTGCATCAGCGCGACGTCGTCCTCGCCGGTCTCCACCGGGTCGATCGGTTCGGCGGCCAGCAGTTCGGCGACGGTCAGCACCAGAACGCCGCGCTCGGCCAGCACCGGCGCGGCGGCGAGGAACGGATCGGAGATCACCACGGCCTTGGCCTCGATCATGTCGATGACGTTGGTCGTGTCCTCGGCCCAGTGCGCCAGGTCGGTGCGGGGGGTGGGTTGATGCAGCATGGTCAGGCTCGCGCCGCGCATCCACAGCCCCTGGGCCGTCGGGGCGATCTCGACCGGAGCGCCGGCCAGCACCCCCACTGCATCGCCGGGACCCACACCGGCCGCAGCCAGGCCGCCGGCGATACGGCGGGCACGCTCGTGGACCTCCCGCCAGGTGTGCCGAACCGGTTCGACCGGCTCACCGGTGACCATGCCCTTGCTGGTGGTCACGGCGTTGTGGAACATCTTGTCGGTGAATCGGCTCACCACGGCCTCCTCGGGTACCGGTGCGGCGTCGTCGGCGCAATCGCCCGGATTCTCATGCTCCGCCTGTCGCCCCCCGCCGCATAGGCGGCGCGCCCGCACGAGCGGGGAGCGTTTTGGTCTCGAATCGGTGATCCGGCGCTGCCTGCTCCGGCACTGCCTGTCGACCGCCCGCCGGATTCGGTGGGCGATCCGTGGTCATGCGAAACCGGACAGCTGGTGGTCACCGCCGACCATCTTAAACTTTCCTTAAGTTTGGGTCCAACTTTCGGGAAAGTTTGAGGGGCGTGTCACAGCGCAGGCCAACCACCCGGCCGAGGCACCTTCCCCGGCCCTGACGACGTCGCCGACCCGGCTCACCCTCCCGGCGCCGACGTGGGCAGCACCCGGGCGCCGTGCACCGGGCCGCTGGCGACTCGCACCGTCCGGCACACACCCGCGCCCGCCAATTCGCTGCCGACGTCAAGGGCGGACTCGGCCGAGGCGCACAGGAAGGCACAGGTCGGTCCGGAGCCGGAGACTATCCCGGCCAGCGCGCCCGCCTCGACGCCGGCCCGCAGGGTGCGCCGCAGCCCGGGCATCAGACTTAGCGCGGCGGGCTGCAGATCGTTGCCCAGCAGCGGCGCCAGGACGTGCGGGTCGCCGGTGGACAGGGCCGCCAGCAGCGGTTCCGGATCCGAGAGCCGCGGCGGGTTCCCGTTGTCACGCAGCCGGTCGATCTCGGCGTAAACCGCCGGCGTCGACAGTCCCGACACGCCGAACGCGAGAACCCAATGGAAGCTCGCGCGGGCCAGCACGGTCGTGAGCTCCTCGCCGCGCCCGGTTCCCAGTGCCGTCCCGCCGTGCAGGGCGAAGGGGACGTCGCTGCCCAGCTGGGCGGCCAGCGTGTGCAGGTCCCGACGCGGCACGCCAAGCTCCCACAGTTCGTTCATCCCGACCAGGACCGCAGCCGCATCGGCGCTGCCGCCTGCCATACCGCCGGCCGCCGGAATCGATTTGTCGATGACGATCTCAACGTCCGGCGCGCGCCCGACATGCTCGGCCATCAGCTCGGCGGCTTTCCAGGCCAGGTTGCGCTCATCGACCGGAATCTCCGCGGCGCCCTCACCGATCACCTTCAGCGAGATCACGTCGGCGGTGCGCAGGGTGACGTCGTCGGACAGCGAGACGGCGTGGAAGACGGTGGCCAGTTCGTGATAGCCGTCGAGTCGGCGGTCACCCACTCCGAGGTAGAGGTTGACCTTGCCGGGAGCCCGCACGGTCACCGATCCGGTGGTCACCCATTCCGCGGCGGTGCTGTCGTTGTACGGCACCCGATGAGGGTAACGGCTGACGGATCAGGATCAGCGCGCGTCGACCGACTGCGCGTCACCCTCGGCATGCAAGGCGGTGCCCGAGCGCTCCAGTAGGCGGACGAAGTCGGCGATGGTCAGCGTCTCGCCCCGTCGTGCCGGGTCGATACTGGCCGACAACAGCCGCTCCGCGGATTCGTTACCGGAGCCCGCCCACTCCAGGAACGCGTTGCGCACGGTCTTGCGCCGCTGCGCGAAGGCGATGTCGACCAATTCGAAGACCTGCCGGCGGAACACGTCGTCGGTCGGCCACGGCGCGGTCTCGTATCGGTCGATCCGGACCAGCCCCGAGTACACCCGCGGAATGGGCCAGAACACCGTCGGCGAGACCATGCCGTAGCGGCGGACGTCGCCGAAGAAGCGGATCTTCGCGCTCGGAACGCCGTACTCCTTGGTGCAGGGCTCGGCCGCCAGCCGTTCGGCGACCTCGGCCTGCACCATGACCATGGCGGTGGTGATGGACGGGAACTCGCAGAACAGATGAAGCAGCGCCGGGACGGCGATGTTGTACGGCAGGTTCGCCACCACAGCGGTGGGCTGATCGGCCAGATCGGTGCGGCGCAGACCCAGCACGTCCCGATTGAGCACCGTCAGCCGGTGGATCTCGCTGTGCGAGTGCTCGGCGATGGTCTTGGGCAGCCGACCGGCCAGCACCGGGTCGATCTCGACGGCGGTGACCCGCGCGCCGCGGTCGAGCAGGGCCAGCGTCAGCGAGCCGAGACCGGGACCCACCTCCAGCACGTGGTCGGCCTTGCCGATCCCCGAGGAGGACACGATCCGGCGCAACGTGTTCGCATCGTGAACGAAGTTCTGGCCAAGGGCCTTGCGCGGCCGGAAGTCGAGTTCCTTGGCGGTGTTCCTGATCTCGGTGCGAGTGAGTAGCCGGATAGTCATAATCAGCCTCCGCCGCAAACCGGCCAAGCTCCCCAGCCCTGACGGGCCCGGGTCACCTCAGCGATTGCGATCTGTTCCTCCCTGGTTGCCAGGTCTGCCCTTCCAGCGTAGCGCAGACCGCCGTTGCGCTCCCAGGTGTTCTGGTCGAACTGCACCCCACCGTAGTACCCATTTCCAGTATTGATCGCCCAATTGTTCCCCGACTCGCAGGCCGCGATCGCGTCCCAGCGGGCGCCGTTGGTCACCGGCGGCACCTCGGTACCGGGTTTTGCTCCCACCCGCAGCACCGAATCACGAGCCGGGGTCACGATGGTGTTGGCCACCGGCAGCCGGCCGGTCACCTCGCCGTTGACCGTCGCGACGGCAAAGGTGACGTCCTGGACTCCAGGTGTACCGGGATCCTCAACCACCTGGCGGCTCATGTTCATCGCCGGGTCCTCGATCCGGAGGGCGACCGGCTCCAGCGGCAACTGCTCGGTCACCTTCTCCACCCGGATCCGGGTGACCCGAACGCTCATACCCTCGGTGACCGGCGCGGAGGCGGGGGGATCGCTGATATCGCGCTGCAGCAGCGGCGCACCGGCGGCGGCCAGCAGCGAACCCACGTCGGGGGCCGCAAGCCGCAGGGTGCTGATCACCCCGGCATCGTCGAGCCGAACGGTCTTGGGGCTGACCACCGGCAGGGCCATACCGGCCAGCGGAACCCGGCTGCCCCGGGAGGCCGCGGCCGGGGCGGCGTCGGACATCGAGAGCTGGGCCAGTGCCTCGTCGACGGTGGCCGCGGTGGTCCACACCTGCTTGGGGTCCTGGCCGTCCAGCGAGATCTGCAACGGCCGGCTGCGGCGCAGCACGATGGTGGCGGCCTCGCCCACCCGCTGGCCCGCGGCGGGGAACAGTTCATCGCGCTCGCCCGCGGCGTATCCGCTCTCGTCGAGAATGTCGGCCACCCGCGACTTCATCGTCGTCACCGTCATCGCGGTGCCGTCGATGTTGAGGGTGACGGTCTTGCGGGACGTGATCGCCAGGGTTCCGGCACCGATGAGGGTCACCAGAATGGCCGCGACGATGACCCGGAGGGCAGGAGAGGGCGACTGCTGGAGTTTGATCAGCGCGTTTTTCATGGTCTCGGCCTCCTTGGTCACGGCCTCGGCTCCGTCGGCGACAGCGGCCCCACAAGCCGCCTTTCGATCACAAGACGGTAACGAACCGGCTGCTGCCCGGCAACATCGCCGGAACCTTCTCAGCCGACCTTCAGTCCAGCCCGTAGACGCGGCGGGCCGTCTCGGCCGTTTCCTCGGCGAGTTCCTCGGCGGGCCGGTCCAGCAGGTCTGCCAGCGCCCGCACGGTATAGGGCAGGCAGTACGGCTCGTTGGGTGCGCCGCGGAACGGATGCGGGGTCAGAAACGGCGCATCGGTCTCGACCAGCAGCTGCCCGGGCGGGATGAGTCCGGCGGCCTCGCGCAGGGCGGTGGCATTGGTGAAACTGACCGTGCCCGACAGACTGAGCACCCAACCGGCGTCGAGACATTCCCGCGCCATCTCCGGCCCCGAGGAGAAGCAGTGGAAGATCACCGTCTCCGGGGCGCCCTCGGCGCGCAGCACGTCGAGCACCTCGGCATCGGCCTCGCGGTTGTGGATCATCAGCGGTTTACCGGTGCGCTTGGCCAGGTCGATATGCCAGGCGAAGGCCTCACGCTGGATTTCCGGCGCGGCGCAGCCCTCGAGCCGACCCGGCCAATACAGGTCCATCCCCGTCTCACCGACGGCCACCACCCGCGGCTCGCCGGCCAGCCGTTCGATCTCGGAGCGCGCGGCATCGGTGAGCGCCCCGGCGCGGGTGGGGTGCAACGCGACGGCGGCGTAGAGCCGGTCGTCCCAGGCGGTGGCCCCGGCGGCCCAGCGGGCCGACGCCAGATCGTCGGCGATGGTGACCGCGGCCAATACCCCGACGGACTCGGCGCGGTCGAGCACGGCCCGCACGTCCTGTGCGGTCCGGGCACCGCAGGCGTCCAGGTGGGTGTGGGCGTCGATCAGCGGTGCCAACGGCTCCGGTGGTGGCGGTGCCGGACGCTTCCGTCGCTGGTTCACCGCAACACCATAAGGTGATGTCGACATGAGCCAGGCCGACAAGACCCCGTTCTACGTGACGACAGCGATCGCCTACCCCAACGGCGCACCGCATGTCGGGCACGCCTACGAATACATCGCCACCGACGCGATCGCGCGTTTCAAGCGGCTCGATGGTTTCGACGTGCGGTTTCTCACCGGGACCGACGAGCACGGGCTGAAGATGGCCCAGACCGCCGCCGCCGAGGGACTTCCGACCGCAGAGTTGGCCCGCCGCAATTCCGACGCCTTCCAGCGGCTCGACGAGATGCTGAACATCTCCTTCGACCGCTTCATCCGGACCACCGACCCCGACCATTACGCGGCGTCGACGGCGATCTGGCAGCGGATGGCCGAGCGTGGCGACATCTACCTCGACAGCTACTCGGGCTGGTATTCGGTGCGCGACGAACGGTTCTTCACCGAGGCCGAGACCAGCGTCGGACCCGACGGCAACCGAGTCGCGACCGAGACCGGCACCCCGGTGACCTGGACCGAGGAGCAGACGTATTTCTTCCGGTTGTCGGCCTACGCCGAGCCACTGCTGGCGCACTACGCGGCCAACCCGGACTTCATCGCCCCGGAGGTTCGCCGCAACGAGGTGATCAGCTTCGTCTCCGGCGGCCTGCGCGACCTGTCGGTGTCGCGGACCTCCTTCGACTGGGGTGTCCCGGTGCCCGGCGACCCCGGGCACGTCATGTACGTCTGGGTGGACGCCCTGACCAACTACCTGACCGGCGCCGGCTACCCCGACACCGGATCGCCCCTGTATCAGCGGTACTGGCCGGCGGATCTGCACATGATCGGCAAGGACATCATCCGGTTCCACGCCGTGTACTGGCCGGCGTTTCTGATGTCGGCGGGAATCCCGCTGCCGCGCAAGGTGTTCGCGCACGGATTCCTCTACAACCGGGGCGAGAAGATGAGCAAGTCGGTGGGCAACGTCGTCGACCCGGTGTCGTTGGTGGAAAACTTCGGAGTCGATCAGGTCCGCTACTTCCTGTTGCGAGAGGTGCCCTTCGGTCAGGACGGCAGCTACAGCGAAGAGGCCATCATCGGCCGGATCAACACCGACCTGGCCAACGAGCTGGGCAACCTGGCGCAGCGCTCGTTGTCGATGGTGAACAAGAACCTCGACGCCCAGGTTCCCGAACCCGGCGATTTCGGCGCCGAGGACACGGGTCTGCTGGAGTTGGCCGACGGCCTGCTGCCGCGGGTACGCGAGGCCTTCGACACCCAGGCGATGCATCAGGGCCTGGAGGCCATCTGGCTGATGCTCGGTGCGGCCAACCGATACTTCTCCGCCCAGGAGCCGTGGGTGCTGCGCAAGTCCGAGGCCGAGGCCGACCAGGTGCGCTTCCGCACCGTGCTCTACACCACCCTGGAGGCGGTGCGGATCGCGGCGGTGCTGGTGCAACCGGTGATGCCCGACTCAACCGGCCGGCTGCTGGACCTACTGGGCCAACCGGCGGACCGGAGGGATTTCGCCGCACTGAGCAGGCGGCTGACGCCGGGCACCGAGCTGCCCGCGCCGGTGGGCGTATTCCCCCGCTACGAGTCCTGACCTGACCCGCGAGCAGACGCAAAAGTCTCCGCACGCCCGGCGTGTCGGAGACTTTTGCGTCTGCTCGCGGTAAGGGCGCAAGCTATGGCGATGCTGATCGAGCGGCTGGGCGCGCTGGGCGGGGTCGCCGACGTGCTGCGCGCCGTCGACGCCGGAACACGGCGGCACGCCCTTCCGCCGCCGGGCGCCCTGATCGGCGAATGGTTCGGCGCGGCGGCGGTGATCGCGCCCAGCCTCCAGACCGGTCCGGTGGACCCGGCGGCGGTCTTCGCGGTGGCACCCGGGGCTCGCACCGACGCCGTCGGGGGCGGCTGGATCGGCTACCTGTCCTATCCGGACCCGGCTTCCGGGGCTACCCCGCCGCGGATCCCGGTTGCCGCCGGCGGGTGGACTGATTGCGTTCTGCGTCTGGACCCGGAGGGCTGCTGGTGGTTCGAAAGTCTCTCCGGCGCAGCACTTCCCGGCTGGTTGGCATCGGCGTTGGCGATGGCCTCCCCGGGGGGACGCTGCGAGATCATCTGGAGCGCACCGGATCCGGCCGAGCACCGTCGCGGCGTGCTGGCCTGCCTGGAGGCGATCCGGGCCGGCGAGGTGTACCAGGCGTGCGTGTGTACCCAGTTCACCGGCCGATCCACCGGTTCGCCGCTGGACTTCTTCGCCGACGCGGTGGAGCGCACCCGCCCCGCCCGGGCCGTCTTCCTGGCCGGCAGCTGGGGAGCGGTGGCCTCGCTGTCCCCCGAACTCTTCCTGCGACGGACCGGGGACCGGGTGTACTCCAGCCCCATCAAGGGCACGCTGCCGCTGCACGACGAGCCCGAACGGTTGCGCGGCTCGGCCAAAGACGTCGCGGAGAACGTGATGATCGTCGACCTGGTCCGCAATGACCTCGGCCGGGTCGCCCGGACCGGATCGGTCACCGTGCCGGAACTGTTGGCCGTGCGCCCCGCCCCGGGGGTGTGGCATCTGGTGTCGACGGTCTCGGCCGAGGTGCCGGCCGAGCTGCCCGCCGCCGAGCTACTGGCCGCCACCTTCCCACCGGCATCGGTGACCGGGACACCGAAAACCCGTGCCCGGCAACTCCTTTCGCAGTGGGAACCGCACCGGCGCGGAGTGTACTGCGGGACGATCGGGCTGGCCTCACCGGTGGCCGGCTGGGAGCTGAACGTGGCCATCCGGACGGTGGAGTTCGACGCGGCAGGGGGCGCGGTTCTCGGTGTGGGCGGCGGTATCACCGCAGACTCCGACCCGGAAGCGGAGTGGCAGGAATGCCTGCACAAGGCGGCGCCGATCGTGGGTCGGCTCGCCGGCGAGGGTCTCGCCGTCCCAGAGCCGCCGCGCTACGGCCCGTCCGGTCGAGAACGCAGCACCGCGTCGTAGAGCTCGCGCCGAGACGGTGCGCCCGGGTGCGCGGCGACCACCTCCGCGCAAGCCTCCTTGAGCCGCAGCCCGCCCTCGACCAACCGCGCCACCTCGGTGATCAGCCACTCGACATCGGCGACCGGGACGGCGCCGCCGAGTACCACGGTGACCTCGCCCAGAACACCCTCGGCGGCCCAGTCGGCGAGTTCGGACAGGGTGCCCCGACGGATCTCCTCGTGGGTCTTGGTCAACTCCCGGCACACCACCGCGCGACGCCCGCCGCCCAGCTGCTCGCAGGCGTCACGCAGGCAGTCGGCCAATCTGCGCGGCGACTCGAAGAACACCGCGGTACGTTGCTCAGCCGCCATCCCGGCCAGCCAGGCGCGCCGGGCCGCCTGCTTACGCGGAGCGAAACCCTCGAAACAGAACCTGTCGCTGGGCAGCCCGGACACCGCCAGAGCGGTGGTCACCGCCGACGGACCCGGCAGACACGACACCGGCAACCCGGCAGCCACGCACGCTCTCACCAGCCGGTAGCCCGGATCGTTGATGAGCGGCATGCCTGCGTCGCTGACCACCAGCACGCATGCGCCCGCGGCGATCTCGGCGACCAGCGCCGGGACGCGCGATTCCTCGTTCTGGTCGAACAGGCTGACCACCCGGCCGCCGATCGTGACCCCCAGCGCCTGCGCCAGGCCGCGCACCCGGCGGGTGTCCTCTGCGGCGACCACCTCGGCGCACGCCAGCGCCTCGAGCAGGCGTTTCGAGGCGTCGGCGGGCTGGCCGAGCGGTGTCGCACCGAGGAGCAGGCGGCCGGCGGGCATGCCAGAGAGCCTACGATTGTCCGCAAATGACCATTACGGCCGACGACCTCGAGGCGCCCGAGCGCCCCACCCCCGTCGTCAGCCCCGGGCCGCTGGTCCCCACTCCCGATTTCGGGCCGGCCGATCGCCTGCGGGGCTGGGCGGCGACTGCGGTGATCGCGGCTCTCGCCGCGCTGACCCGGTTCATGAACCTGGGCTCACCCACCGACGCCGGAACGCCGATCTTCGACGAGAAGCACTACGCGCCGCAGGCCTGGCAGTTGCTGCACAACTTCGGGGTGGAGGACAATCCCGGCTTCGGTCTGGTGGTTCATCCCCCGCTGGGCAAGCAGTTGATGGCGGTGGGCGAGGCCGCCTTCGGCTACACCGGGTTGGGCTGGCGGTTCAGCGGCGCGGTGTGCGGGGTGATCCTGGCCGTGCTGGTGATGCGCATCGTGCGGCGGATCAGCCGGTCGACATTGGTCGGCGCGATGGCCGGGTTGCTGGTGATCGTCGACGGCGTCAGCTTCGTGTCGTCCCGTACCGCGTTGCTGGACGTCTTCATGACGCTGTTCGTCGTCGCCGCCTTCGGCGCGCTGATGGTCGACCGCGACGACGTCCGCCGCCGCCTGGACACCGCGCTGTGGGAGGGGCGCATCGCCGAAACCCCCTGGGGCCCGAGGCTGGGCGTGCGCTGGTGGCGGTTCGGCGCGGGCGTGCTGCTGGGACTGGCGTGTGCGACGAAGTGGTCCGGGCTGTACTACGTCGTCTTCTTCGGGGTGATGACGCTGGCCATGGACGTCGCCGCCCGCCGGGCCTACCGGGTGCCGCGCCCCTGGCTGGGGGTACTTCGGCGGGACACCGGCCCGGCCGCCTACGTGTTCGGACTGATCCCGCTGGGCCTGTACTTGCTGGCCTACGCACCGTGGTTCGCCTCGGAGACCGCGGTCAACCGACACGAGGTCGGTCAGTCGATCGGACCCCGGCAGTGGTGGCAGCCACCGGACGCCATCCGCTCGCTGTGGCATTACACCTACAAGGCCTACCACTTCCACTCCACGCTGACGAACTCCGCCGGCAACCACCATCCCTGGGAATCCAAGCCGTGGACATGGCCGATGTCGCTGCGCCCGGTGCTCTACGCCATCGACAACCAGGACGTGCCCGGCTGCGGATCGTCCTCCTGCGTCAAGGCGGTACTCCTGGTCGGCACACCGACGATGTGGTTTCTGGCCGTTGCGGTGTTGCTCTACGCCCTCTGGCGCGCAATGGTGCGCCGGGACTGGCGCTACGCGGTGGTGCTGGTGGGCTATTTCGCGGGCTGGCTGCCCTGGCTGGCCAACATCGACCGGCAGATGTACTTCTTCTACGCGGTGCCACTGGCGCCGTTCCTGATGATGGCGATCGCCCTGATCCTCGGCGACATCGTCTACCAACCGACCCGCAACGCCGAACGGCGCACCCTCGGGGTGATGGTCGCCAGCTGCTACCTCGCCCTGGCCATCACCAATTTCGCCTGGCTTTTCCCCGTTCTTACCGGACTTCCGGTGTCGCAATCGACCTGGAACATGGAGATGTGGCTGCCCAGTTGGCGCTGATCGGCTGATCCGCGTCGACTTTCGGGCACTACAGCGGATCCCGCGCCGCCGGGCACGACATGCATCGCGGTCCCCCGCGGCCGGTGCCCAGTTCGGCCGCCGCGATGGGCAGCACCTCGATTCCGGCGTCGGCCAATCGGGCGTTGGTCTTGGTGTTGCGCTCGTAGGCGACCACCACCCCGGGCGCCAGGGCAAGGGTGTTGTTGCCGTCGTCCCACTGCTCCCGCTCGGCGGTCACCGGGTCCAGCCCGGTGTCGATCACCCGGAGCCGGTCGATACCCATCGCCTCGGCTGCGGCGATGACGAACGGCCGCTCGTCGAGGATCCTCACCCCATCGGGCGTGCGTCGGATGGCGAACGCCGAGAGAGAATCCTGCACCGCCGGGTACATCACCATCGCATCGACGTCGACCATCGTGCACACCGTGTCCAGATGCATCGTCGCGCGCTGCTGGGCGATCGGCACGGCCAGCACCGTGTGCGCCAAATCGTCGTCGAAGAGGCTGCGCGCCAACGCCTCCGCTCCGGCCGCCGTCGTGCGCTCCCCCACCCCGACCGCCACCACGCCCGGGGCGAGCAGCAGGACGTCGCCCCCCTCGACCGGGGCCGTGTGCGATTCATAGGCCCGACGCACCCCGAGGAAGCGGGGGTGATGGGCGTAGACCAGATCGGTCAGCGACGTTTCACGCATCCGGGCCGGCAGCGCCAGCGAGGTGATCGCGAACCGGGGACCGATCCAGAACGACGAATCCCGGGTGAACATCAGGTTGGGCAGCGGGTCGATGACGAAATCGCCGCCATGGTGCATACGACGCACCAGCGACCCGTCGCCTCGGGCCCCGACGGGGAGCTCGGTGAAAGTCATCCCGGCCATCAGCACTTCGGCCAGTTCAGCGGGCCGAAGGCCGCGGAGGTGAGAAGTGAGCTCCTGCGCCAGCGGATGGCCCAGTCGTCGGCTGTCCACCGCGGCGGCGATGCCCTGCATCCTGGCCGCACCGCTGACCAGCGCCTCGGCGAGGAGGTCCGCCAATAGCAGCACCTCCACTCCGCGGGCACGCAGCAGCGCGGCGAAGGCGTCATGCTCCTCCTGCGCGCGGGCTACCCAGGGCAAGCCGTCGAACAACAGTGCGTCGTTGTTCCGCGGGGTCAGGCGCTGGAGTTCAGCTCCGGGCCGGTGCAGGATCACGGTCCGCAGCCTGCCGACCTCGGAGTCGACGCCGAATCCGGTCGTGGTCACCCATGAACCGTAGCGTCCCGGGTGACGACAGCGGATTAGTCGAACGCGTGTGCGATATGCTGACCGGGTGTCCGTGACGGTTCAGGGCTCGTTATTCGACCACAGCGAGCGTCGCGAGCTGGGTTCGAAAGCCTGGATCGAGTCGCGTTCGGGGTGGGTCGAGGATCCGGACACCCTGTTCGTCGAGTTGCAGGATGCGGTGGCCTGGCGCACGGAACGCCGGCGGATGTACGACCGCACCCTCGACGTGCCGCGCCTGGTCAGCTTCTATGACCTGAGCTCCGAGGCGCCACCGCATCCGGCCGTGTCACGGCTGCGCCGGCGGCTCAACGACGTCTACGCCGGCGAACTGGGCGAGCCGTTCACGACGGCGGGGTTCTGCCTCTACCGCGACGGCACCGACAGCGTCGCCTGGCACGGCGACACCATCGGACGCAGCCGAACCGAGGACACCATGATCGCCATCGTCAGCCTGGGCGCGACCCGGCTGTTCACCATGCGGCCCCGCGGGGGTGGCACCTCGCTGCGGTTGCCGCAGTCGCATGGGGATCTGCTGGTGATGGGCGGCTCTTGTCAACGCACCTGGGAACATGCCGTTCCCAAGACTGCTGCACCCACGGGCCCTCGGATCAGCATCCAGTTCCGTCCGCGCGACGTGCGCTGACTACCGGATCGCGTTGACACCGGCGATCAGCAGATCGCGGGCACGCCGAGTATCGACCGGGACCGTCGGTTTTCCCTGCAGCACAAGCGGATTGGCGGCGACGATCACCTGGTAGTCGCCGAAATGGGCGGAGTAGTTGAACACCTCGCCGACGCGGGGTTTGCCCGCGACCGCGGTCTGCACCACCCGGTGCACACCGATGGTGGTGGCGCCGTCGATCCTGGGCACCTCGACCGCCTCGACGGTGCCGCGCAGCGGCCCGCCCCGGAAGGAAACCTTGCGGCAGTCCGGGCCCGGTTCGGCCACCGGCACCGGCTCATTGGTCTGCACGGCGATCACCACGAACCGATTGCCCTCGCCTTCAGCCGCCACCGCGGCCATGTTTCCCTCGGTTCCGGCGGGCACCAACTGACCGGTGGCGAACGCGGCGCAGTCGGCCGGCTCGAAGGTCATCCCGTCCGGCAGCTTCTGACCGGCCAGCAACTTGGGGTCGATTCCGGTCGGGGCCACCTCGGTGATCTGGAACTGAGGCCCGAAACTCGACTTCACCGCGGCGATCTTGGCGATGTCGGCGGTCGGGGCGGCGGCGCTGCACCCGGCCAGCACTCCGGTGCACAGCAACACCGTCAGGACGTTTCGGATGGGCATCGCGGTCAATTTACTCCCCGTTGACCGGACACGTCCCAGGGCAGCCTGCCGCCGGCAGTCTTTCACCCGCGATAGGCGGCGACCGCGGTGGCCAGCAGGCCGGCGGCGAAGTCCGGATCCAGCGCGGGTTGTGTCGATCCGGGGTCGGTGATCAGCGTGACGAACGCGACGCGGGACCCGAAGAAGGCGGCCTGCATCGAGATAAGAGTGCTGGTCTGACTCCCGGCCTCGACGACGGTTCGCGCGACGGCGTTCCAGGCGGTGGTCTCGGCGCCCTCGATGGCCGGACCGTCGGCGCCGGTCACCTCGGCACTGGTGTGGCCGAAGACCATCCTCCAGTGCGAACACTCGGCCAGCACATCGGCCGGGGGCGCGCCGGCACCGTCGGCGGCCACCACGACGAAGACCGTCCCCCCCTCCCCCGAGGCCGACAACCCGCGCGCGGCGCGGTCGCCGGGCGCGGGATCGGCCAGCGTTGCGCATCGCGGTGGCGCAGCGCTCCAACCGGCACCGAATCCCCAGAACGCCGGGGCGCTCGACGCGCCGGTCAACTCCCCGACCTCGTAGCCGGACGGCAGTGCGGCACGGACCCGGGTGAGGTCTGCCTGGACCGCACTCGGGGGAGCCGGCGCCGGAGTGGCCGGCTGCTGCGGCGGGGATCCGCAGGCGGCCAGGACGGTGATCAGCACCGTCGCCGGAGCCGCCAGCAGTCGCGCGGTCAGCGGTTGAGCCGCCAGATATCGGCCGTCATCACCGTGGCGAACCCGCACCACAGCGGGTAGGGCGCCAACGCAGCCCCGAACTTCGGGTCGGCGTCGGCGGCACGCCGGGTCAGATCGGCACTGCTGGCCGCCAGCGCCGCGGCCGCCACGACCGATGGTCCGAGTTTGTTCATCTTGAAGAACACCCAACTCCATCCGGCGTTGAGGGCCAGGTTGGCTCCGAGAGCGGCGATGTAGGCGCGGGCCTTGCCGTCCTGACCCTCGGCGCGGAAGCGTTCGATCGCCGCGGCGGAGGTGGCGGCGATGTCGACGTACAGCGTCGTCCAGGCGATCGGGAACACCGCGTTGGGAGGCACGTATCCCGGCTTGCGGATCCTGGTGTACCACCCTCGCACACCTTGCTGACTCGCCACGCTCCCGGCCACAGCAGCCATCGTCGTGGCCAGGCCGGTACCCACCAGTGCCTTGCGCATGGCCTCAACCTACCGCCTCTTCGCCACCGGCGGGGGAACTGCCGATTCGCTAAGCTGCACTGGTCAGTGCGGATATGCGGCGACGGGGACAAGGGAGAACAGACTCGATGAAGAAGATGTCGCTGGCGGTCGGCGTGTCGGTACTGACGCTGGGCGTCTCACTGGCCGGGTGCAGTGCCACCCAGTCCGAGACCGCCAAGACAGAGACCGCCAAGACAGAGACCGCCGCTGAGACCTCGGCGGAAGCCGGTGCGGCCACATCCAGTTCCGGGCTCGCCGTACCCGATCTGCCCACCGGGCCGAACAAGACCATCGCCGACTACGTGGCCGAGAACAAGATCGTCGAGTCCGCAGTCACCCAGGGCGAACCCGGTTCGCCCACATTCAACTTCGCGATGCCGCCGGACTGGAAGGCAGCCGGTCCGCGCAAGCCCGAATGGGCCTACGGCGCGATCATCTACGACAAGGCCGAGGATCCCGCCGACCCGCCGTTCATCACCGCGATCGTCTCCAAACTCACCGGCGACGTGGAGGCGGCCAAGGTGCTCGAATACGCACCCGGAATGCTGCAGAACCTGCCCGGCTACGAGCAGGACGGAGAAGTAGAGAAGATCAAGCTGGGCGATTTCGACGCCATCCAGTTCCAGGGTTCCTACCTGCAGGAGAACGTTCGGCGCTACATCGCCCAGGAGACCGTGGTGATCCCCGGTAAGGACGGAGCCCTGTTCGTGCTCCAACTCAACGCCGACGCCCCGGAGGGCCAGCAACAGGTCGTGCTCGACGCGGCCAAGGTGCTCAACGCCGACTCCACCGTCACCTTCTGACGGCGATCACCTTCTGACGGCGATCACCTTCTGACGGCGATCACGGTCTGAGGGCTCACCCGACCGCCGCCCGCACTACTTGGCGTGCCATCGCGCGGATACCGTCCGCAAGAGCCGGTTCGATGCGCAACCGATCGAGGTCCGGGACCTCGAAAACGGTGGTCACCACCCCGGGCTCGTCGCGTTCCCACTCCGCGCCGAATCTGTCGAGGATGGCGCGCATCGGAAGGTTGTCGGCCAGCAGTCGTGCGGTGAACCGCTGCACGCCCCCGGCCCGAGCCGCCACGGTCAGCGCGTCCATGAGGAAGCTGCCCACGCCACGGCCTTGGTAGTCGTCGGCGACGATGAAGGCGATCTCGGCCACCGCCGGGTCATCGACGTCCCGGACGAAGCGGACGTCCGCGACCACCGGACCATCCGGCCCGTCGACGAGCACCCACACGAAGTGGTCGACGTAATCAACCTGGAACAGGTAGTTCATCAGCGCCGGGCTGGGCGCCCGGGTGGACATGAAACGCCGGTAGAGGGTGTCACTGGAGAACTCCACCGGCGTGTGCGCCGACCGCTCGCCATCACCCGGCAACACCGGCCGCAGCAACAGCCCCGTGCCGTCCCGGAAAGCCACCTCGATCGGGTCGATGAACGCGGCCAGTCGCTGCCGGACCGTGCGCAGCAGTGCCTCGCTGACCCCGGGAAGGTCGGCCATCAGGGCGAACGCCCGTTTGTCACCTAGGTAGCCCGACAGCGCCTCGGTGGCGGTGACGGTGGCGGTCCTGGGCTTATCGCGCAACAACGCGATCTCGCCCACGATCGCTCCCGGGCCGACCTCGTCGAGCACCACCGCGCCGTCGTCGCCGGTGTGGCTGACCTCAGCGCATCCGGAGTGGATGAGGACGAAGGACACCGCCTGCTCGCCCTGTCGCATCAAGACCTGCCCCGGCTCGGCTCGCACCGGACGCAGCCGCTCGGCCAGCGCCTGCAGCTGTTCGGGCGCACACCCCTCGAACAACCCCATTTCGGCCAGCGCGGCGGCGCGCAGGGCCACCAACTCGGGGCCGCTCTGCAGCGCAGAGTTCAGCCCGCTCTCCTCAGTCATACTCCCGGCCGCTCTTCTCAGTAGGCCAACAGGTTGACCATGCCACCGAATACGGCCGGCAAGGCGCTGGCCGCCGGAACGATCATCGACCGGACCGGCGCCACTCCGCTCGCCTGTAACAACCCGGCGGTCAGCAGCCGGTAACGCCGCGACATCCGCCGCCACCGCCGGTCATAATCATCGGCCCGGTCGGCCAGC
Organism: Mycobacterium sp.; assembly: GCA_020438905.1. Taxonomy (GTDB): domain Bacteria; phylum Actinomycetota; class Actinomycetes; order Mycobacteriales; family Mycobacteriaceae; genus Mycobacterium. The sequence goes on along the minus strand of JAGQTQ010000004.1, from coordinate 21,346 downwards.
ACGCAGTCCACCAGCATTTCGGCGCCGCCGAAGGCGATGCCCAGACCCTCGCCGGTCAGCGCGTCGACGTAGCCGGCCGCGTCGCCGACCAGCAGCACCCGGCCGGCGGTCCGGCTGCTAACCCGCTGGCGCAGCGGTCCGGCCGCCCGGTCCGACGAGCGGTGCGGGGCGGCCGCGAGCCGTGCGGCCAGTGCCGGGAATTCGGCCAGTTGATCGTCGAACCTGCCCTGCGCAGAGGTCAGAATGGCCACCCCGACGGAGTCGTCGGCCACCGGTGTGACATAGGCCTCGGTGTGCCGCGCCCAGTACACCTCGACGGTGTCGCTCCACGGGGCAACCTCGAAATGACGGCGGATTCCCCAGCGCCGCCGACTCCTGGACGGCCGGTCCAATCCGAGGGAGCGCCGGATCGGCGAGTGCAGGCCATCGGCGGCCGCGAGGTACCGAGCCCTCAGATCGCCGCAGCGCACCGTCTCGGCGTCTTGGCTGACCGGACCGATATCGCGGCGCACGATGACCGCCCCGGCGTCGGCAGCGGCGTCGTGCAGGGCCTCCGACAGTGCGGTGCGTCGCACACCCATGCCCTTTCCGGAGCGGAAGTCGGCCTCGACGCTGCGCTCGCCGTCGAGATAGGTGATTCCGCGAAACGGCCTGCCGTGCAGCCCGACACCGAGCTTCTCGAGTTGCCCGACGGTGTGCGGCATGAGCCCCTCACCGCAAGCCTTGTCGATCGGACCGCGGCGGCGGTCGATGACCACGGTGTCCAGCCCGGCCCGGGCCGCGTAGGTCGCGGTGGCCAGTCCCGCGGGTCCGGCGCCGGCGACGATGAGGTCGGTCATGTGAGCTTGGCCAACGCCGCGTTTTCGGCGCCGATCCTGGTGGTGAGCAGGACCGCGTTGAGCACGGTGAACAGCAACGCGGTGATCCAGGCGGTGTGGACCAACGGCAGCGCGATGCCCTCGGCGACCACGGCGACGTAATTGGGATGGCTGAAGAACCGGTAGGGACCAGCGGTGATCCGGGGCGCGCCGGGGATCACGATCACCCGGGTGTTCCACCGTCGGCCCAGTGTGGCCACACACCACCACCGGAGGCCCTGAGCGGCAACCAGGATCGCCAACATCGGCCAGCCCAGCCACGGCAGGAACGGCCGGTCCAGAGCGGACACCTCCACCACGCATCCGATCAGCAGACCGGCGTGCAGCAGAACCATCATCGGATAGTGCCCGAAGCCGACCTCCACGCCGCCTTGGGCGCGACTCCATGCGAGGTTGCGCCGGGCCACTACAAGCTCGACCACCCGCTCGCCCGCGACGGCTGCGACCAGCAGCGTGTACCAGCTCAATCCCATTGCAGCAGAACCAGTTCCGAACAAAAACCCGGACCCATCGCCATCATCACGCCGGCTCCGGGCGAGGGAGCGCCGGCGATCGTGTCACGCAGGACGTGCAGCACCGAGGAGGACGACAGGTTGCCGACATCGGCCAGCGAACGCCAGGTCAACTCCAGCGCACCGTCGGGCAACTCAAGGCTCTCGACGATCGCCTCGATGACCTTGGGCCCGCCTGGATGGCTCACCCAGGTCCGGATGTCATCGATGGCGAGTTCGTGGGCGGCGAGGAATCCGGTGACATCGTCGCGCAGGTAGCGGCCGACCACCTCGGGAACGTCGGGTGAGAGCACCAGTTCAAACCCACTGGAGCCGATGTCCCAGCCCATGGTGCGAAGGGTATCGGGATAGAGGTGGCTGCGGGAATCCAGGACGGCCGGACCCCGCACGCCCGTCTCGCGGGCACGTCGCTCACCCACCGCGACCACCGCGGCGGCCCCGTCGCCGAACAGTGCGGTGCCGACCAGACTGGCGATCGTGGGCTGCACCGCGGTGAAGGTCATCGAGCACAACTCCACCGACAACAGCACCGCTACGCCGTCGGGAGCGCCGCGCAGATAATCGTGCACCCTGGCCACCCCGGCCGCACCGGCGACGCAACCGAGTCCGAACATCGGCACGCGTCGAACGTCGGGCCGCATTCCCAGTCGGCTCGCCACCCGCGCCTCCACCGAGGGCACCATCACACCGGTGACCGTGGTCGAGGTGATCATGTCCACATCGGCGGCGGACAGGCCGGCCTCCTCCAGTGCCGCCGAGACGGCCGCGCAGCCGAGTTCCACGGCGTTGTCGATGAATGTGTCGTTCGCGGTGCCGAAGTCGCGTAATCCGGCGTAAGCCTCCAAGGGCAGCACGAGGTGCCGATGGCCGACCTTGGCGGCCCGGTAAAACCCGCGAACGATCTTCTCGTGCTCGGCGAAGCCGGGCAACGCCAGGAAGGCGTCAGCGATCTCGTCCTGGCAATAGCGGTTGGCGGGCAACGCTCCCTGCACGCCGGCGATCACGCTCACCGGCCGGACATCGTCGATTCCGGTTGCTCTCGACACCCCTCAAGTATGCATTTTCATGACGCGCACATCATTGGATCGTCTTACCGGCCGGTGACGTCCCCTCCCCGGCCCCACCCGAGAGACGGGGCCGCGGCCAGGGGAGCCAGTAGGGCACCGCGGCCGCGTAGCGGTCGAATTCCCGGCCGTAGATCCGGCGGAACCGGGCCTCCTTGAACCTCGGCGCGACGAGGCAGTAACCGGTCAGGGTCACCGCGACGACCAGCTGGTCGGGGGTCCAGGTCGGCACGGTCCAGAGGGTCATCGTGAAAGCCAGATAGATCGGCTGACGGGTCAACCGGAACAAGCCGCTCTCCGGCATGGGCGGATAGACGGGCCTGCGGCCGCGGAACAAGGCGAACCACCCGAGCGCGCCGGTCTGCAGGGATAGCCCGGCGTCGATCATCGACTTGCCCAGTAACAGCCATGACGCCGCGTAAAGCGCGGTCATCACCACCAACACCGAACCGTGCGCCTGCCACAGGATCACCCCGGTCGGCGACCAGAAGGCGAACAGGGCGAAGACCCCGAAGGCCGCGATGGTCGCGTAGGTCGTCGCCGACAGCGTCGGACCGACGCCCAACGGCACGAGCCGGGCGAGCAGCTTTCTGCCCCTGCCGGTGAGCAGCAGCGAGTGGACGACGGGGAATTGAACCAGCAGCGCGGCGTTGGCAACCCAGTTCCACGGCTCGAGCACCCGACCCAGCGATCGGGTCATGCCGAAATACATCGCGGCCATCATGGTCAGCACGGCGATGCCGAACGACACGTGGCAGAGCACTCCGGCACACAGAGCCATGAGCTTGCGCGCCATCGTCTGGTTCGGCGGCGTCTGGTTGGGCGGCGTCTGGTTGGGCGGCGTCTGGTTGGGCACGGACGAGCGGACCTCCTGGCGTCCAAAGTACTCCCGTAGCGTGAGAGCATGGGCCTTCGTAAGCGGCTACCGATGCTGCGCTGGTCGGTGCTACGCACCGGTCTGGGCATCCGCAAGTTCAACACCACCGGCCAGTTGGGGGACGGGCGGGAGAATGCGGCCGCCGACTACGTAGTGGCCCACGCCCGTCCCGGCGACATCGACGACGCGCTGGCCAAACTCGACGAATACGCCTACGAGAAGTCCTTCCTGGTCAATGTCGGCGATGAGAAAGGCCGGCTACTCGACGCCGCGGTCCGGCGGTCCGACCCGCTACTGGCATTGGAGCTGGGAACCTACTGCGGCTACGGCGCGTTACGCATCGCCCGAGCAGGGCCATCTGCACGGGTGTTCTCGGTGGAACTCTCGGCCGCCAACGCCGCGGTGGCCCGCCGTATCTGGACGCACGCCGGCGTAGCGGACCGCGTCACCTGCGTCGTCGGAACGATCGGCGACGGCGGCCGCACCCTGGATGTGTTGCGGGAGAACGGATTCACCTCGGGCGATCTGGATTTCCTCTTCATCGACCACGACAAGAACGCCTACCTGGCCGATCTGTGCGCCATCCTCGATCGCGGCTGGCTGCATCCGGGCTCAATCGTGATGGCCGACAACGTGGGCTTTCCCGGCTCCCCGAAATACCGCGAATTCATGCGCGAGCAGCAGGGCCGGCACTGGAGGACGGTCGAACACCGCACCCACGTCGAATATCAGTCGCTGTTGGGTGACCTGGTTCTCGAATCGGATTACCTGGGTTAGGGGTCAGTCACCCCGCCTTGTCCACCGCTGGCGTCGGGGGGCCCGACTCTCTGATGCCGAACCGATCATGCAGGCGCCGCAACGGAGCCGGCGCCCACCAGTTCCATTTGCCCATCACATGCATGAACGCCGGCACCAGGACCAGCCTTACCAAGGTCGCATCCATCAGCACCGCAAGCGTCAGACCCACGCCGAACAGGCGCATCACGGCCACCTTGGCCGCAACCAGTCCGGCGAAGGTGATCGCCATGATGAGCGCGGCGGCGGTGATCACCCGACCGGTTCGGGCCAGGCCCAACGCCACACTTTCGTCACTGTCGCCCGGTCCTCGGCCGGAAGCAAGCCAGAACTCGCGGATTCGCGAGACCAGAAACACCTCGTAGTCCATCGACAGACCAAAGGCGATGCAGAACAACAAGACTGGCATGTTGGCAACCAGCGTCCCGGTCGTCGTGGTTCCCAGCCCGCCGAGATTGCCGTCCTGGAACGCCCAGACCATCGCACCGAACGCCGCGCTGAGCGACAGCATGTTCAGGATCAGCGCTTTGACCGGCAGCACCACACTGCCGGTCAGCAGGAACAGCAGGACGAGCATGATGACCGCGATCAGCCCCAGAACCAGCGGCAGCCGCGAGGTGATCGCCGCGACACTGTCGCGATTGGTCTGCGCCAGCCCGCCGAACTCGACGGCGTGGCCCCCAGGTGCGGGCACCGCGTGCAGCCGGTCCAACTGGGCATCCGATGCGATGGAGAACAGCGGGACCCTGCTGCCGACGGTCAGCAGAGTTGCCCCCGCGCTGACCCCGGTCGCCGCGACCGGAGGCCCGACCAGATTGCCGTTGATGAACGTCCCGGACGGGGTGGACACCGCGGTGACGTCGGTGACCCGGGACAGTTCGGCGCCGTAGCGCCCGATCTCGGCGGGATCCAGCCCGGCAGAGTCGACGACGATCGGCACGGCGTTGTCGGAATCGTTGAGGAACTCGTCGCGCAGCAGGTCACCGACCTGGTGGGCCGATGCGGACCGGGGCAACACCCGGTCGTCGGGGAAACCGGGCCGCACACCGAAGAACGGTGCACCGAGCAGGGCCAGCAACGCCACTCCCGCCAGCCCGATCGGGACCGCCCGGCGCATCACGAACTTCGCCGAGCGATACCAGAATTCCTCGTGCCAGGGCCGCGCCACCGGCTCCGGACGGCCCAGCACGCGCCGCACCAGCCGGCGGACGTCAAGGGAGTTCAGCCGGTCGCCCAACAGGATGATGGCCGCGGGGGTGACGATCACCGCCGCCAGCGCGGCGAAGGCCACCGTCGCGACCCCGGCGTAGGCGAAGGACCGAAGGAAGTTCATCGGGAACAGCACCATCACCGCCATCGACAGTGCGACGGTGACCGCGGAGAACAGCACGGTGCGCCCGGCGGTGGCCATCGTGGTGGCGACCGCCTGTTCCCGATCGGCGCCGGCGGCGACCTCGTCGCGGTAGCGGCTGATCATCAGCAGGGTGTAGTCGATGGCCAGCGCCAGACCCATCGCGGTGGTCAGGTTCAGCGCGAAGATCGACACATCGGTGAAGAAGGTGACGGTACGCAGCACGCCCAGGGCGCCCAGGATCGCCATCACTCCGACCGCCACCGGCAGCGCGGCCGCGAACAATCCGCCGAACACCCACACCAGCACCAGGAAGCTCAATGGAACGACGGTGGCCTCCAGCACCAGCAAGTCCCGCTTGGACTGTTCGGTGACCTGCAGGTTGACCACGGCGGTGCCGCCGGAGCGCACCAGCACGCCGTCGCGCTCGCCGTCGACGGCGTCGGTGAGCACCTCGGTGTATTTCTGCTGTTGCGCCTCGGTGCCGACGACACCGGTGACGATCAGCCCCGACTTCCGGTCCTGGCTGACCAAGGCGGCGGCGGCCGCCGGCGGCGAGGTCCACGCCGAGCTGATCGATGCGACATGCCCGGATTCCCTGAGCTGGGAGATGACCTCTTGCGCGACCGCTGTGGCCCGGGGGCTGTCGAAGCGGTCGGGCGCGGTGAGCACCACCGCCAGCGGTACGTCACCCTGTCCGAACTTCTCGGTGAGCTGCTTGGCGGCCCGGGAGGACTCGGCGCCGGGATCCTGAAAACCGCTGGGCGAGAGTTCGTCGGCAACCGTGACCCCGAAGGCACCGATGATGAGCATGATCAGCGCGACGGTCGAGAGGACCTTCCGCGGCGCTTCGATCCCGAGTCGCGCGATCCGTGCTAGCACTGTGATTCCTCGTCATCCGCCGACCGATTCCTCGTCATCCGCCGAGCGCGTCGGAGCAGTCGAGTCCCCAGTGTGACATCTGGGACGAGTCCGCGCACCGCCCCTGCTCGCTCGGTCTGCGATGCCGGTCCGCGGCCAGGCGGCGGCACCGAAGAGTTCATATTCGGAGTTGACCGAACCGCGGTTGGCGGCCGCTGTCGTGGTGCCATACTCGCACCCAGGCGACGGGGCGGGACCCCATCGGGGAGGACATCAAATGAGCGATGTGAGGCACTCGCCGGGCGCTGCGGGAGGCTCCGGGCCCGACCCCGCGGCCGACGTTCGCACCGGCATGAGCGCGGCGTGTCTGCGCCAGGCGATCGAGGACCACCTGCGCTATAGCCTGGGGCGCCCGTTCCAGTTGTTGCAGGCCCAGCACTACTACCACGCGCTGGCCCTGGCGGTCCGCGACCGCATGCAGAAGCGTTGGACCGACACCACCCAGACCTACCTCGACCTGTCCCGCAAGGTGGCGGTCTACTTGTCGGCGGAGTTCCTGCTCGGACCCCATCTGGGCAACAACCTGCTCAACCTGCACCTCGAGGATGAGGCCCGCGAAGCCCTCGCCGCGCTCGGCCAGGACTACGACGAGGTGCTGGCCTGCGAGGAGGAACCGGGCCTGGGTAACGGCGGCCTGGGCCGACTGGCGGCCTGCTACCTGGATTCGCTGGCCACCCTTGAGCGCCCGGCCGTCGGCTACGGAATCCGCTACGAGTTCGGCATCTTCGACCAGCAGATCCGAGACGGTGTCCAGGTCGAACGCACCGACAACTGGCTGGCCGCCGGCAACCCCTGGGAGATCGCCAAACCGGAGTTGAACTACGAGGTGGGCTGGGGCGGCCACACCGAGCACGACGCCGACGCCGACGGCCAGCACCGCGTGCGCTGGATCCCCGAGCGTGTCGTCAAGGGCGTCTACTACGGCACCCCGATCCAGGGTTACGGGGTCAACACCTGCAACACCCTGGCGCTGTGGAGTGCCAATGCGGTCAACGCCCTGGCGCTCGAGGCGTTCAACGCCGGCGACTATTACCGCGCGGTCGAAGACCAAGTGGTCTCCGAGAACGTCACCAAGGTGCTCTATCCCAACGATGAACCCGAGGTGGGCAAGCAACTTCGTCTGCTGCAGCAGTATTTCTTCGTCTCCTGCTCGCTGCAGGACATCCTGCACCTGCTGGAGGACTTCGCCGGCTTGACCGCCCACGAGTTACCCAATCGCGTCGCGGTGCAACTCAACGACACCCACCCCTCGATCGCCGTCGCCGAACTGATGCGGCTGCTGATCGACGAGCGGGGCTTCGGCTGGGACGAGGCATGGGCGATCACGGTCGCCACGTTCGGCTACACCAACCACACCCTGCTTCCGGAGGCCTTGGAAACCTGGCCGTTGGTAATGTTCGAGCGATTCCTGCCCCGGCACCTGGAGATCATCTACGAGATCAATTCCCGGTTCCTCGCCGAGGTGCGGGCCCGCTTCCCCGGCGACCATGCTCGGGCCCGCCGGATGTCGCTGATCGGCGAGGACGGGGACCGCTGCATCCGGATGGCGCACCTGGCCACCATCGGCAGCCACGCCGTCAACGGCGTCGCGGCCATGCACTCCGAACTGGTGAAGACCACCATTCTCAAAGACTTCTACGAAATGTGGCCGGAGCGATTCTCCAACAAGACCAACGGGGTGACCCCGCGTCGTTTCATGGGTCTGGCGAACCCGGGTCTTCGCACGCTCCTCGACGACACCGTAGGCAAGGGCTGGATGGTGGACCTGCAGAAGTTGCGCGGTCTGGAGCCCTACGCCGATAACCCCGCGTTCCAGCAGCAGTGGGTTGACGTCAAGCGGGGCAACAAGGCCCGGCTGTCCGATTACGTCGCAGAGCACACCGGCATCAGGCTCGACCCGGAGTGGATGTTCGACGTTCAGGTCAAACGCATCCACGAATACAAGCGCCAGCACCTCAACGCGCTGCACATCATCACGCTCTACAACCGCCTCAAAGAGAACCCGGACCTCGAGATCGCCCCGCGCGCTTTCATTTTCGGCGGCAAGGCCGCACCGGGTTACTTCATCGCCAAGCTGATGATCAGGCTGATCAACTCCGTTGCCGAGACGGTCAACAACGACCCGGACGTCAACGGCCGGCTCAAGGTGGCGTTCGTACCGAACTTCAACGTGCAGAACGGCCAGCTGATCTACCCCGCGGCAGACCTTTCCGAGCAGATCTCGACGGCGGGCAAGGAAGCCTCCGGCACCGGCAACATGAAGTTCATGATGAACGGCGCTCTGACCATCGGCACCCTCGACGGCGCCAACGTGGAGATGCGCGAGGAGGCCGGGGCGGAGAACTTCTTCCTGTTCGGACTCACCGTCACCGATGTGCATGAACTTCTCGCCAAGGGTTACCGCCCGCGCGATTACCTCACCGGCAACCCCGAGCTGGCCGCTGCGATCGGGCTGATCTCCCGGGGCGCCTTCTCCGGAGGCGACACCGAGGTGTTCGCGCCGCTGGTGTCCAACCTCGTCGACCACGACCCGTTCCTGGTGCTGGCCGACTACGCCGACTACATCCGCTGCCAGGGAGAGGTGGACCGGACCTGGCGGGAACCCAAGACCTGGGCGCGGATGTCGATTCTCAACAGCGCGCGCAGCGGGAAGTTCTCCTCGGACCGTTCGATCGCGGAGTACTGCGACGAGATCTGGAATGTTCAGCCCGTGACGATCAAGGGCCCATAACGATTAAGGGGTAGTGATGACGGCGACAACCGAAACGGCCTGGCGCACCGGCTCGCACGCCGAGCTGACCGACGAGGCCGTCGCTCAGATCGACGGCTGGTGGCGGGCCGCGAACTACCTGTCCGTCGGGCAGATCTACCTGCTGAACAACCCGCTGCTGCGCACGCCGCTGTCCCGTGACGACGTCAAACCCCGGCTGCTCGGACACTGGGGAACCACACCGGGACTGAACTTTCTCTACGCACACCTCAACCGGGCGATCAACGACCGCGGCCAGTCCACCGTCTACGTCACCGGCCCCGGCCACGGCGGACCCGGACTGGTGGCCAGCGCCTACCTCGACGGCACCTACACCGAGACCTACCCCGACATCACCCAGGACGCCGAAGGCATGCGGCGGCTGTTCCGCCAGTTCTCCTTCCCCGGAGGCATTCCCTCGCACGTCGCCCCGGAGACGCCCGGATCCATCCACGAGGGCGGTGAACTGGGGTACGCGCTCTCGCACGCCTACGGCGCCGCCTTCGACAACCCGGACCTGCTGATCGCCGCGGTCGTCGGCGACGGTGAGGCGGAGACCGGCGCGCTGGCCACCAGTTGGCACTCCAACAAGTTCATCAATCCCGCCAAGGACGGCGTGGTCCTGCCCATCCTTCACCTCAACGGCTACAAGATCGCCAACCCGACCGTTCTGGACCGCATCCCGCAGGAGGAGTTGCGCTCGCTGATGGTCGGCTACGGTCACAACCCGTACTTCTTCGAAGCCACCGAAGACGGCAACCATGCCGACGACCACCGCCGGTTCGCCCGCCTTCTGGACGACGTGCTCGATGAGATCGCCGCGATCAAGGCTCGCGCGGCCGCCGGTGACGAGGCCCGACCGACCTGGCCGATGATCGTCTTCCGCCATCCGAAGGGATGGACCGGTCCGGCCAGCATCGACGGCAAGAAGACCACCGGTTCGTGGCGCGCCCACCAGGTGCCGCTGGCCAGCGCCCGCGACACCCCGGAACATCTGCAGGTGCTCGCCGACTGGCTGGCCTCCTACCGTCCGCACGAATTGTTCGACGAGACGGGCAAACTCAAGGATTCCATCGCCGCGCTGGCCCCGTCGGGCCACCTGCGGATGAGCGACAACCCGCATGCCAACGGCGGACTTCTGCTCAAGGATCTGCGACTGCCCAACTTCCGCGAGTACGGCGTCGAGGTTCCCGCGCCAGGGGCCACCCTCGCCGAGGCGACCAAGGTTCTCGGCGCCTGGCTGACCGACGTCATTCGGCTCAATCCGGACAACTTCCGCATCTTCGGACCCGATGAGACTGCGTCCAACCGTCTGCAGTCGGTCTTCGAGGTGACCGACAAGCAGTGGGAAGCCGAGCTTTTCGGACCCGAGGTCGACGAGCATCTGGCCCGAGCCGGCCGGGTGGTCGAGATGCTGTCCGAACACCAGTGCCAGGGCTGGCTCGAGGGCTACCTGCTGACCGGCCGGCATGGCCTGTTCAACTGCTACGAGGCCTTCATCCACATCATCGACTCGATGTTCAACCAGCACGCCAAATGGCTGAAGGTCACCAACCACATCCCGTGGCGCCGTCCCGTCTCCAGCCTCAACTACCTGCTCTCCAGCCACGTCTGGCGCCAAGACCACAACGGCTTCTCCCACCAGGATCCGGGCTTCATCGACCACGTCGTCAACAAGAGCGCCGAAGTGGTCCGGGTGTACCTGCCGCCGGACGCCAACACCCTGCTCTCGACCTACGACCACTGCCTGCGCTCACGGCAGTACGTCAACGTCGTCGTGGCCGGCAAGCAGCCACATCCGAACTTCCTCACCATGGACGAGGCGATCGCGCACTGCACCCGCGGCCTGGGCATCTGGGAGTGGGCCGGCACCGAGGTGCATGGATCGGCTCCCGACGTGGTCCTCGCGGCCGCCGGCGACGTGCCGACACTGGAGGCGCTGGCCGCGGCCGACCTGCTGCGTCAGCACATCCCGGAACTGAAGGTCCGGTTCGTCAACGTGGTGGATCTGATGCGCCTGCAAGACGAGAGCGAACACCCACACGGACTGTCCAACCGCGAGTTCGACATGGTCTTCACCGAGGACCGGCCGGTGATCTTCGCCTACCACGGCTACCCGTGGCTCATCCACCGCCTGGTTTACCGGCGTAGCAACGACAACCGGGTCCATGTTCGCGGCTACAAGGAGGAGGGGACCACCACCACCCCGTTCGATATGGTCATGCTCAACGACCTGGACCGCTATCACCTGGTGATCGACGTCATCGACCGGGTTCCAGGCCTGGGTACGAACTACGCAGCGCTGCGCCAGCAAATGGTGGACAAACGGATCCATGCCCGCCAGTACACCCGCGAGCACGGCGATGACATCCCCGAGGTGCGGGATTGGGTCTGGCCCGCGGCCCGTGGGATCCGGGTCGATTCGCGGATGGGTGCGACCGCCGCCACCGGCGGGGACAACGAATAACCTGGGGTAACGCGTCTTTCTTTGCAGACGCAAGGGGCTTCGAGTGGAGCGCACGGCCGTGCACCGTTAGGATCCTCGGAACGGCCGGAGTGAACCGGCCGTTCCCCTGACCGCCGAGGTGGATATGGCCCAGCCCTCCCCCGAACCGCAGCACGTCGAAGTCGCCGACCCGGTGCCCGCATTGCAGTTCCGGACCATCCACGGGTATCGCCGGGCGTTCCGGATCGCCGGCTCCGGTCCGGCCCTGCTGCTGATCCACGGCATCGGCGACAATTCGACGGCCTGGGAACCGGTGCACGCCCAGCTGGCACGCCGGTTCACCGTCATCGCGCCCGACCTTCTCGGCCACGGCCAGTCCGACAAGCCCCGCGCGGACTACTCGGTGGCCGCCTACGCCAACGGAATGCGTGACCTGCTCAGCGTGCTCGACGTCGAAAAGGTGACCGTCATCGGTCACTCACTCGGCGGCGGTGTCGCGATGCAGTTCGCCTACCAGTTCCCACAGCTGGTGGAACGCTTGATCCTGGTCGGCGCAGGAGGAGTGACCAAGGATGTCAACGTCGCCCTGCGACTGGTATCCCTGCCGGTCGGAGGCGAGGCAATTGCCCTGCTGCGCCTGCCCATGGTGCTTCCGGCCCTGGAGTCCGTCGGCCGCCTGCTGACCACCTTCGCCGGGTCCACCGGCGTGGGCCGCGACATTCCCAATCTCATGCGGATCCTCGCCGCCCTGCCCGAACCGACGGCCTCGGCGGCGTTCACCCGCACGCTGCGGGCGGTGGTGGACTGGCGGGGCCAGGTGGTCACCATGCTGGATCGCTGCTATCTGACCGAATCCGTTCCCGTCCAACTGGTCTGGGGCGAACAGGACGTCGTCATCCCGGTCAGCCACGCCCATATGGCGCACGCCGCCATGCCCGGTTCTCGCCTTGAGGTGTTCCCGAGGTCCGGACATTTCCCGCACCACGACGACCCCAAGCGTTTCATCGAACTCGTCGAGGACTTCATCGACACCTCGGTCCCGGCCGCCTACGACCACGAAGCCCTGCGGGAACTGCTCTGCAAGGGCAGCACCCGCAACGCACTGTCGCAGTCCGACGAGGGGATGGGCGCGCGCATCCTGGTACTGGGTGCGCTGGAGCACGACGAGCGCAGCGCAACCTGATTCCCGCCCCACGACCGCCCAGGTAATGAGAAGGTGTTCACCTGTAGTTAACCTGCGGTCGAGGGAGTCGGGGCATGCTCGAAGTATCCGAAGTCGGCAACAAGGTCAGCAAAGAGGACTACAACGCCGCCATCCCGGACCTGCGGGTAGGGCTGATCAACGCCCAGTACGACCTGCGCCATGCGAACTTCCCGGTCGTCATCTGGATCGCCGGCGACGACCGGCTTGCCGCCAACGAACTGGTGAACCGGCTCAACGAGTGGATGGACTCCCGCTGCGCCGACACCCGGGTGTTCGCCGATCCCACCGATGAGGAATATCAACGGCCGCACCTGTGGCGGCTGTGGCGCTCACTGCCACCCAAGGGCAGGGCGGCGTTCTTCGTCGGCGGTCTGATGCGCGCGGCCATCCTGCGCGCCAATGACGAGATCGACGAACCCGAGTTCTCCGTCTGGCTGCGCCATATCGCCAAGATGCAGGACGAACTGGTCGCCGATGGTGCGCTGATCCTGAAATTTTTCCTGCACACCCCGGCCAAGGCCCAGAAGAAGAAACTGAAGAAGGCGAAGAAGGATCCGCACGAGGGCTGGCAGGTCGACCATCGCGACTGGTCCGCGTTGGACACCATGGGACCGGTGCTGCCGATCGCCGAGCGCATGCTGCGGGAGACCAGCGGTATCGGCGCGCCGTGGACCATCGTCGAATCCACCGACTCCCGCTATCGCGATCTCACCGTGGCGCGCACCATCCTGGCCGCCCTGACCGCACGGCTCCGGGAGCAACCGGTGCACCCCGGCAGACCGCTGGCCGAGTCGGTGTTCGGCGACTTCGACGCCGCAGCCAACGTGCTCTCCGGAATCGACCTGTCAAAGAGCCTGACCAGGGACGAGTACCGGGAACAGCTGGCCAAGGAACAGGCCAAGCTCAAGGCGCTGTCACTGGAGGCCCGGGAGCGGGGTATCAGCACGGTCCTGGCCTTCGAGGGCTGGGACGCCGCGGGCAAGGGCGGGGTGATCCGGCGGATCACCGGCGCCATGGAAGCCGGCGACTACCGGGTGATCCCGGTGGCCGCGCCGACCGAGGAGGAGCGCAAGTACCACTACTTGTGGCGGTTCTGGCGCGATCTGCCGCTGGCCGGGAAGGTCGTGATCTTCGACCGGACCTGGTACGGCCGGGTCCTGGTCGAGCGGCTGGAGGGTTTCGCCACTCCGGCCGAGTGGCAGCGGGCTTTCGACGAGATCAACGACTTCGAGGCCCAAATGGTTGAGCAGGGCTATTACGTCGGCAAGTTCTGGATGCACATCTCGCCCGACGAACAACTCGCGCGCTTCACGGCCCGCGAGCAGACCCCCTACAAGAACCACAAGATCACCGAAGAGGACTACCGCAACCGCGAGCGGTGGGACGACTACGTCAAAGCCGTGGATCAGATGGTCCTGCGCACGACGTCCGACCGGGCCCGCTGGAACGTCATTCCCGCCAATGACAAGCTGTTCGCCCGCGTGGCCACCCTCAGACAGATAAACAAGGGACTGGCCCGGACCCTCGGGGAGAGCTGACCGCAGCGCCGCCGGGCCGGCGGAGCGTCCCACTCGGTGGAGCTAAGGGGAATCGAACCCCTGACCTACTCGATGCGAACGAGTCGCGCTACCAACTGCGCCATAGCCCCTGAACGGTAGGAGACTACCAGCCCGGCCGTTCCAGCGTTCCTACTGACCCGCCGCCCGCGGCAGATCGCGCGGATCGTAACTCCGGCCGTAGGCCACCTCGTCGAGATGCTCGAACACCGGATCCTCGTCGTCGATGTCCAGCACCACCGTTCCGGGGCGCCGGAGCCGGGTAGGGAAATCGGTGACGCCGACCTCGACTTTCCCCTCTTGGAGGTCATCGAACTCGGCAGCCCGCGTCCGCGAGGCGCGCTGCTGACGCCGACGGCGCACCTGTTCCTCGATACGAGTCTGCCTGCGCAGATAGGCCAGGTAGAGGATCGTGACAGCCGCGGTCACCCCGCAGGTCCACCACAGCGACGAACTGACGGTGAACGACAGCACCGCGGTCAGCATCATGACCGCCGCCATCGCGGTCAGCACCCGCTTGCGGAAGCGGTACTTGCGAGCGCTCACCGCTGCCGCCGTACTGGACTCCAGGCGCCGCTGCCGACTCACCCGCGGGGCAACCGGAACCACCGGCTCCTCTTCGGCCTCCAGCCCCGAGGTGTCGTCGACGTACTCGTACTCGTCGTCGGCATGATCCGGCGATCCGGTTGCGGTCGCCGCTTCGCCGTCGGCCGCCGTCTCGGCAGCCTCGACCTCGACGGCGGATTCGGCCTCTACCGCGACCTCGAGATCTTCGACCTCGGCCACAACCTCGACCTCTTCGACCTCGACGGCGATCTCCTCCTGCACAACCGCCTTCACCACCTGGGGTTCGGATTCGGCGCCTTCGGGATCGGCGTCGAAGAGCGCCTCCTGCACGCCGGCACCCACCGGCAACGCTCCGGAGTTCTCATCGACCACGTCGACGTCGAGGTAGTCCGCCTCGACCCGGGACTGCTCGGTCACCGCGGCGACCACCACCACCGAGCGGGTGTGGGCGCGGAGCCTGGAGGCGCGCACCGCGTCGTCGTAGTCGGCGACCTCGTCTTGGATCACGAAGTCCTGCTCGGCGAACTCGTCCTCGAATTGCCAGTCCGGGTCGTGTCGGTGGCCGGCGGCCGGACCGCCGCGCTTGATCAGACGCGACTTCCTTCCGCGGTTGAGGACACGGGTGGCCAGCGCTACGTCACTGGTTCGCCGGACGGTGTCACGCTTGTTGATCAGCATGGGCACCAGGACGAAAAGCCACAGCACCACGAGTGAGATCCAGAGGAGTGACTGGGGGATGCTTGGCATGGGCCCGCTCCTTTCCCGACCAGATTAGGTCCGTGACGTCCGCTTTCCGGGGCGGCGCGCCGAGCCAATTACACACGTGTAATTCGATGATGACAAGCACCAACAGTCACAAATGTCACATTGGCAACAGTTGGCTCTGGATTTCTACTGCCAGGTGGCCAGTCTTCGCCGCACCAGGGTCGCCGTCACCGAGCCGTCGGGCTCCTCAGCGGTCATCGCCACCAACAGGTGGTCGCGCCAATCGCCGTCGACGTTGAGATAGCACCGCAGCAGGCCCTCCTCCCGGAAACCGACCTTGGCCAGCACCCTGCGACTCCGCGCGTTCTCCGGCCGGACCGTGGCCTCCACCCGGTGCAGTCCGACCGGGCCGAAACAGTGGTCCAAACCGAGTGCGACCGCGCCCGTCGCCACGCCGCCACCGGTGAGCTCCTCAGCCACCCAGTAGCCGATCCAGGCCGATTTCAGCGATCCGTGGGTGACGTTGCCGATCGTCAGCTGTCCCCCGAATCGCCCGTCGACCTCGATGACATAGGGCAGCATGCGGCCCTTGCGGGCTTCGGCCCGGATACCCGAATACATCGCCGGCCAGGCGGACAGCGAGTGCCGCGCGGCCCAATCCACTTCCGCCGAGGGTTCCCACGGCTCGAGACTGTCCCGCTCGGCCAACCGGATGCGACTCCAGTGGGCGCCATCGCGCATCCGGATGGGCCGCAACCTGATCAGCCCCCCCGGCACCCGCAACGGGCCGACCGCGGTGGGCCACCCGGGATGGGCGGGACCCGCGCCCCACAGGTTCACCGGATCATCAGCCGCGCTGAGCCAGGAAAGCGACGTCGACGAACTCCCCGGCCGGGATCTCGGTGACGGCACTGGGGACGACCACCAGGCAGTTCGCGTCGGCCAGCGATGCCAGCAGATGCGATGAAGCGCCGGGCGCGTCGCCGATCACCTCGACCAGGTAGTCGCCGGTGTCCTGGTCGCGCAACAACTGCCCGCGCAGGAATCCGGTGCGGTCGGCGACCGAGTCGATCGGCTTGATCGTGCGGGCGCGGATCATTCGTCGCATCGGCTGACGCTTACCCAGCGAAAGCCGGATCAGCGGACGCACCATCACCTCGAACACCACCAGCGCGCTCACCGGGTTGGCCGGCAGCACGAACGTCGGAACCCCTTCCGTGCCGAGTTGCCCGAAGCCCTGCACCGAACCCGGATGCATCGCGATCCGGGTGACCTCCATGCTTCCCAGTTCCGAGAGCACCGTGCGCAGATTCTCGGCCGCCGCTCCTCCGACCGCACCGGAGATCACCACGACCTCACTGCGGTTGAGGTTGCTCTCGACGACCTCCCTCAACTCCTTGGGATCGGAGCTGACGATGCCGACCCGGGTGACCTCCGCGCCCGCATCGCGGGCGGCCGCGGCCAGTGCGTAGGAGTTGACGTCGAACACCTGGGAGTTGCCCGGTGTCCGGGAGATGTCGACCAACTCGCCACCGACACTCATCACCGCCACCCGCGGCCGAGGATGCACCAGAACCCGCTCGCGCCCGACCGCGGCGAGCAGCCCGACCTGCGCGGGGCCGATGATCGCACCGGGGCGCACCGCGACGTCGCCGGGCTGCACATCGTCACCGGCCCGTCTGACATAGGCGCCCGAGCGCACCCCGCGCAGAATCCGGACCCTGGACTGCCCGCCGTCGGTCCAGCGCAGGGGCAGCACGGCGTCGGCCAGCGTGGGCATCGGCGCGCCGGTCTGTATGCGGGCAGACTGCTTGGGCTGCAACCGGCTCGGGGTGCGAGCGCCCGCCTCGATGACGCCCGTCACCGGCAGCACGATCTCGGCCTCCCCTGCGGTGCTGACGTCGACGCTGCGCACCGCGTACCCATCGATGGCGGCTTGGTCGAAGCCCGGCATCGGGTGCTCGGTGACCACCTCTTCGGCGCACATGAGGCCCTGGGCCTCCGCGATGGGAACCCGGACCGGCCGCGGGGCCACCGCGGCAGCCGTCACCCGGGCCTGCTGTTCCTCAACCGAACGCACAGCGTGCCTTTCCACCTCGAGACCCATTCGGCCTGGTCAGCCGGGGCTGCCGGAGCGCCTTAGGTGTCGACCTGCCCGGTCAGGCCAAGCCGAGCCACCAACCACCGGCGCAGCTCGGGGCCGTAATCGTCACGATCCAGGGCAAAGTCAACCGCAGCCTTGAGATACCCGCCGGGATTTCCCAAGTCGTGTCGGGACCCGCGGTGCACCACCACATGGACGGGATGGCCTTCGGAGATCAGCAGAGCGATGGCATCGGTGAGCTGGATCTCACCGCCCGCCCCGCGCTGCACCCGGCGCAAAGCGTCGAAGATCGCCCGGTCCAGCACATAGCGGCCCGCCGCGACGTACCGCGACGGCGCCTCGTCGGCGGCGGGCTTCTCCACCATTCCCCTGACCCGGAGCACGTTCGGGTTGGCCGCATCGGGAACGATCTCGACATCGAACACGCCGTAAGCGCTGACCTCGTCGGGTTCGACCTCGATGGCGCACAGCACGGAGCCGCCGCGCTTGGCACGCACCTTGGCCATGGTCTCAAGTACGCCGATCGGCAGCACCAGATCATCGGGCAGCAGCACCGCGACCGCGTCCTCATCGGGGGACAGCACCGGCTCCACACAACCGACCGCATGCCCGAGGCCCAGCGGCTCGGCCTGAACCACCGACTCCACCTTGATCAGCGCGGGGGCTCGGCGAACCTTCTCCAGCATTGCCTTCTTACCGCGGGCCTCCAGCGTTCCCTCCAGCACCAAGTCCTCGACGAAATGTGCGACCACCCCGTCTTTGCCCTCGGAGGTGACGATCACCAGCCGCTCGGCGCCGGCGTCGGCGGCCTCCTCTGCAACCAGTTCGATGCCGGGGGTGTCGACGACCGGTAGCAACTCCTTGGGCACCGTTTTGGTGGCAGGCAGAAAGCGGGTTCCCAGGCCCGCCGCCGGCACGATCGCCGTGCGGGGAATGGGAACCTGCGGGCTGGTCATCGAATCAGCCTAACCTCTCGCACCGCTGGCGCCGCACCGACGTCACTGACAGGGTGTAGGACATGGCCGCCGGAACCAAGGCAAACCTTCGCAACGCGTTGCTGGCCGCCCGCCGCGCGGTTCCGGATGCGCAGCATCGCACCGAATCCGAGAAGCTGCGCACCCATCTCGCCGCCGCGGTGAGCCTCGGCGGCGACACCGCCGGCACGGTCTGCGCCTACTACCCGGTGGGCAGCGAGCCCGGTTCGCCGGAGATGTTGGACGTACTGGCCGGGCTGGGGCCGAAGGTGCTGCTGCCGGTGGCCCGAAAGGGTCCGGACGGCGGCCACCTGCCGCTGCAATGGGGCCGCTATGCGCCCGGACGGCTGATCGCCGGGATGTTCGGTCTGCGGGAGCCCGCCGGACCTCTGTTGGCGGCCTCAGCGATCGCGACGGCAGAGGTCGTGCTGGTCCCGGCGCTGGCGGTGGATCGCCGAGGCGCGCGACTGGGCCGCGGCGGCGGTTTCTACGACAGGTCCCTGCCACTGTGCGCACCGGGGACCCGGCTGATCGCGGTGGTCCGTGATTGCGAAATCGTCGGCGAACTCCCCCGCGACCCCCACGACATCGCGATGACCCACGCTCTGACTCCCGGCGGCGGACTCGTCCGCCTCGGGGAATGCTGACCGCCAAATGGCGGTTTTAGCACTTGGCACGGTAGAGTGCCAGCACGTCAGAATTCCCGGAGGTTCCTGTGCCGACCTACAGCTACGCCTGCACCGAGTGCGACAACCGGTTCGACGCGGTACAGGCGTTCACCGACGACGCCCTGACCACCTGCCCGCAGTGCTCGGGTCGGCTGCGCAAACTGTTCAACTCGGTCGGCGTGGTGTTCAAGGGCAGCGGTTTCTACCGAACCGACAGCCGCGAGTCGGGCAAGGCGGCATCGGGTAAGTCCGCATCGGGCAAGTCCGAGTCCAATGGCACCTCGGAGAAGGGCTCCAGCTCGGATTCGTCGGGAGGCGGTTCGGCTTCGGCTGCGGGTGCCTCCGGTTCCTCGGGGTCGAGCAGTTCGGCAACCGCCGCCAGTTCCGCCGGATAGTTCTCCACAGCCGAGGCCGCGGGCGGGAAACGGCCACCGCCCGAAGCCTTACCGTGTCGGCATGGCCGGCCCGCTCGATCCGACTCTGCTGGACCGTATCTCGCGCGCACTGCGGCCAGACTTCGCCCGCACCGTGCTCGCCCGGCGCATCGCCGCCGGGGTCCTCGTCCTGCTCGCCGCCGGCGTCGCGTTGCGGCCGGACGCGACGGATGCGAAGCGCGATGTGGTGGTCGCGGTTCGCGACCTGAGTCCCGGCACACCCCTGACCGCTGACGACGTCACGCTCGAAAGCCGTCCGGCCTCGACCCTCCCCGACGGCGCGCAGACCGCCCTGGACCCTATCCTGGGCGCGACGCTGGCCGGACCGGCCCGGGCCGGCGAGGTCCTGACCGACGCGCGAGTGCTCGGCCCGAGGTTGGCCGGCCTCAGCGCCGGGCCGGATGCCCGGGTGGTGCCACTGCGTCTGGCCGACTCCGCCGTTCTGGACATCATCCGCGGCGGCGATGTCGTGGATGTTCTGGGCGCAACGCCGGCTGACCGTGAGGCCCGCCCCCAAGTGGTAGCCCGCAATGCCGTCGTGGTGCTGGTCTCGCCGGCGTCCACGGCGCTCGGAGCCGGCGACGACAGGGTCGTGCTGGTCGCGCTTCCGGCCCCGGCCGCGACCGCCCTGGCAGCGGCGACCCTGGTTCAGAAGGTCACGTTGACCATCCACTGAACCGATCCGTTGGGACGACCCGCACCCGTTCAGCGCGTCGTGAGCAAAGGATGCCCGGATCGTTCGGTGCGCTAGGCTTTCGGCGCCCTGAGGGCGAACTCAGCAAAGAAAGGCTAACCGTGTTAAAGGGATTCAGGGAGTTTCTCTCCCGCGGCAACATCGTCGACCTCTCGGTCGCGGTGGTCATCGGCACCGCGTTCACCGGACTCGTCACCAAATTCACCGACAGCATCATCCAACCGCTGATCGACCGCATCGGCGCGGGCAAGGATGCCTCGTACGGAATCCTGCGGATCGGAATCGGCGGGGATCAGACCATCGACCTGAACATCCTGCTGACGGCGCTGATCAACTTCGTTCTGGTGGCCGCGGTGGTCTACTTCCTGATCGTGCTGCCCTACAGCAAGGTCCGCGCCAAAGACGACGCCAAGGACGACTCGGAGTCCAACGAGGACAAAGAGCTTCGGCTGCTTACCGAGATCCGCGACGCGCTCGGCGGTAAGGACACGTCCGCCGGTAGGGGCGAGGCGACCGATTTGAAGCCGTTCAAGTAGCCGATACCGGCAGAAACCAACGGGGCCCCCGGCGATAAGCCGGGGGCCCCGTTGTCGAGGGTTTCGATTCAGTTCATGTTCCAGGGCTCGCCGTAGGTGGTGACGCTGTCGCCGGTCTTGGCGATCAGCCGGGCGAACGGACGCAGCAGCACACCGCCGGCCGCGCCGGTCACGGTGCCGTGGGCGTTGGACACCGCCACCGAGCCCTCCGGCCCTTCGACGTCGACGGAGAAGGTGGCCACCTCCTGGATGCCCGGGCCGTTGCCCAGATCGGAGCTGATCGACACACCCGGGAACAGGTTCGGGGTGAT
>JAGQTQ010000159.1:9100-13192 GCA_020438905.1 Mycobacterium sp. | reverse complement strand
CCGCGCGCGGGCTGGAGGGCCTGGTTCGCAATGCCGGTGTGCACGCGTGTGCGGTGATCATGAGCTCGGAGCCGCTGATCGAGGCGATCCCGCTGTGGCGCCGCCCGCAGGACGGCGCGATCATCACCGGCTGGGACTACCCGTCGTGTGAGGCCATCGGTCTGCTGAAGATGGACTTCCTGGGCCTGCGGAACCTGACCATCATCGGCGACTGCATCGAGAACATCAAAGCCAACCGCGGCGTGGACCTCGACCTGGAGTCGCTGCCTCTGGACGACCCCAAGGCATACGAACTGCTGGGGCGCGGTGACACCCTGGGGGTGTTCCAGCTCGACGGCGGGCCGATGCGGGATCTGCTCCGCCGCATGCAGCCCACCGAGTTCAACGACATCGTCGCGGTGCTGGCGCTGTACCGGCCCGGCCCGATGGGCATGAACGCGCACAACGACTACGCCGATCGCAAGAACGGCCGACAGGCCATCAAGCCGATCCATCCCGAATTGGAGGAGCCACTCCGGGAGATCCTCGCCGAGACCTACGGTCTGATCGTCTACCAAGAGCAGATCATGTTCATCGCCCAGAAGGTCGCCTCCTACACCATGGGAAAGGCCGACGCGCTGCGAAAAGCCATGGGCAAGAAGAAACTCGAGGTGCTCGAGGCCGAGTACAAGGGTTTCTACGAGGGAATGACCGCAAACGGGTTCTCCGAGCGCGCGGTCAAGGCGCTGTGGGACACCATCCTTCCGTTCGCCGGGTATGCGTTCAACAAGTCCCACGCCGCCGGCTACGGGCTGGTGTCCTACTGGACCGCCTACCTCAAGGCTAACTATCCAGCCGAGTACATGGCCGGTCTGCTCACCTCGGTGGGCGATGACAAGGACAAGGCCGCGGTCTACCTGGCCGACTGCCGCCGGCTGGGGATCACCGTACTGCCGCCCGACGTCAACGAGTCGGTGCAGAATTTCGCCTCGGTGGGTGCCGACATCCGGTTCGGGCTCGGCGCGGTGCGCAATGTCGGCGCCAACGTGGTGGGGTCGCTGATCGCCACCCGCACCGCCAAGGGGAAGTTCACCGACTTCTCCGACTACCTCAACAAGATCGACATCGGGGCTTGCAATAAGAAGGTCACCGAGTCGCTGGTCAAGGCCGGGGCGTTCGACTCGATGGGTCATCCGCGCAAGGGGCTTTTCCTCGTCCACAGCGACGCGGTCGAGTCGGTGCTGGGCACCAAGAAGGCCGAAGCCATGGGCCAGTTCGACCTGTTCGGTGGGGGAAGCGACGGCACCGACGCCGGCGATTCGGCGTTCACCATCAAGGTTCCCGACGAGGAGTGGGAGGACAAGCACAAACTCGCCCTCGAACGGGAGATGTTGGGCCTCTATGTCTCCGGGCATCCGCTTAACGGGATCGCGCATCTGCTGGCGGCGCAGATCGACACCCCGATTCCGGCCATCCTCGCCGGCGAGGTGGCCAACGACGCACAAGTGCGTATCGGCGGGATCCTGGCCTCGGTCAACCGCCGGGTCAACAAGAGCGGGCTGCCATGGGCCTCGGCGCAACTGGAAGACCTCACCGGTGGCATCGAGGTGATGTTCTTCCCGCAGACCTACTCGTTGTTCGGCGCCGAGATCGCCGACGACGCGGTGGTGCTCGTGGGAGCCAAGGTCCGTATCCAGGATGACCGGATCTCACTGATCGCCAACGACCTTGTGGTGCCCGATTTCTCGGCAGCCCAGACCGACCGCCCGGTGGCGGTGAGCCTGCCCACCCGGCAGTGCACCTTGGACAAGGTGGCCGCGCTCAAGCAGGTGCTGTCCCGGCACCCGGGAACTTCCCAGGTGCATCTGCGGCTGATCAGCGGGGATCGGATCACCACGCTGGAGCTCGACCAGTCGCTGCGGGTGACGCCGTCCTCAGCGCTGATGGGCGATCTGAAGGCCCTACTGGGACCCGGCTGCCTGGGCGGCTGACGAACGAACCTCCGGACTAGTTGACCGACCCGGATTCACCAGGGTTGGCCTCCTGCAGCAGCGCCGATTCCTCCTGGCCCTCCCGTGCCCCCTCCTGGGACTCCTGGCTCTCCTGCGGGGCCTGCTGCTGCTCGTTCTGCGAGGCCACCGACAAGCTGCAGTCGAGGTCGAGAACGATCTCGCTGCCGCCGGTCATTCCGCTCGAGCCAACGATCTCCACGGTTCGCGACCCGGAGACGATGCACTTCTCCGTCGGGAGATCGCCGCCGACCGTGGTGCCGATCCTGCTGGTCAGGCCCGCTTTGCTGATCGCTTGCTGAGCTTCGGCGTAGGTCTCGCCGACGAACTCATCGTCGGCGGCGGCGACACCCGAGCCGCCCAGGGCGAGGGCTGCGACGGCGACGACGCTGATACCGAATCCATAGGACTTGCGCACTTCTGACCGACCTCCAGATCGACTGAAACACCGATTCGCCTTGGCTATCGCACCGGGGCACTTCGACGTTACCGGCCCAACACCTGGCTCGCCTAGGCTGGGGTGATGCCGCTGAATGGAGACTATGAGCCGAGCACGTTGGACTGGGCCCGGGAGAACGCCGAGTTGTACATGTCATCCGGGGGGACCGAAGGCACCTCCCTTCAGGGCAAACCGGTGGTGTTGCTGAGCACCGTCGGGGCCAAGACCGGCAAGCTCCGCAAAACGCCGCTGATGCGGGTCGAGCACGCCGGCGAGTACGCCGTCGTGGCGTCGCTGGGCGGTGCTCCCAAGAACCCGGTCTGGTACTACAACGTCAAGAAGAACCCCCGGGTGGAGTTGCAGGACGGCACCCGCACCGCCGATTACGACGCCCGCGAGGTCTTCGGCGAGGAGAAGGCGACCTGGTGGCGCCGCGCTGTCGAGGTCTGGCCCGACTACGCCGACTACCAGCGGAAAACCGACCGCGAAATCCCGGTGTTCGTGCTCACCCCGATTCAGTGATTCCGGGTCGGCGGTGGCACCATTAATCGGTGTCCGCCGACCTGAGTCAGCCTCGCCTGTCATCGCCGCTGTCCGCGGCCGACATCGACGAGGCCGCCCGGCGGATCGCGGGCGTGGTGGCCCGCACCCCGCTGCAACACAGTGATCGGCTCTCTGCGGTCACCGGCGCGGAGGTCTACCTCAAACGCGAGGATCTCCAGAGCGTGCGGTCCTACAAGCTTCGCGGCGCCTACAACCTGATCATGCAGCTGAGCCCGGAGGAACTGCGGGAGGGTGTGGTCTGCTCGTCGGCGGGCAACCACGCCCAGGGTTTCGCGGTGGCCTGCCGGTCCATGCAGGTGCACGGGCGCGTCTACGTACCGGCCAAGACGCCCAAACAGAAGCGTGACCGGATCCGCTACCACGGCGGGGAGTACATCCAGGTCATCGTGGGCGGTGCGGGCTACGACGATGCCGCCGCGGCCGCCCTCGAGGATGTCGGGCGCACCGGGGCGACCCTGGTGCCGCCCTATGACGATCCCCGCACTATGGCGGGGCAGGGCACCATCGCCGCGGAGTTGCTCGACCAACTGGGCACCGAGCCGGATCTGGTGATCATCCCGGTCGGCGGCGGCGGCTGCATCGCCGGAGTCACCACCTACCTGGCCGAGCGGACGTCGGCCACCTCGGTGCTCGGCGTCGAACCGGCCGGCGCGCCGTCGATGATGGCCGCACTCTCGGCCGGCGGGCCGGTCACGCTCGACCACGTCGATCAGTTCGTCGACGGCGCGGCGGTGAAGAGGGCCGGGGCGTTGACCTACCAGGCGCTCGCGGCCGCGGGGGACATGGTGTCGGTCACCACCGTCGACGAGGGTGCGGTCTGTACGGCGATGCTCGATCTCTACCAGAACGAAGGCATCATCGCCGAGCCAGCCGGGGCGCTATCGGTCGCGGGCCTGCTGGAGGCGGACCTGACACCGGGATCGACCGTGGTGTGCCTGATCTCCGGTGGGAACAACGACGTGTCCCGCTACGGCGAAGTTCTCGAGCGCTCCCTGGTGCACAAGGGGCTCAAGCACTACTTCCTGGTGGACTTCCCCCAGGAGCCCGGTGCGCTGCGCCGATTCCTCGACGAGATTCTGGGCCCCAACGACGACATCACGC
>JAGQTQ010000159.1:1704-9084 GCA_020438905.1 Mycobacterium sp. | reverse complement strand
TTCGAGTACGTCAAGCGCAACAACCGGGAAACCGGCGAGGCGCTGGTCGGCATCGAACTCGGGTCGGCGGCCGACCTCGACGGGCTGCACGCCCGGATGAACGCCTCCGGTCTGCACGTCGAGGCGCTCGAGCCGGGCTCGCCGGCCTACCGCTACCTGACCTAGACGGCTCTGAGCACCGCGACGGAGTGGCCCGGCAATGTGGTGGATGCGTCGCCGACCTGCGGTTCACCCCAGTCCAGCAGTAGTCGGCCGGTGGCCGGGACCTCGGCCGGATCGGCCCCCAGGTTGCAGGCGATCGCGATCCGGCCGCGGCGCATCACGATCCAGCGCCGCCGCTCGTCGAACTCGATGTCGAGGTGGGGCAGCCACGGATCGGCCATATCGGGTTCGGTGCGTCGCAGTCGGATCAGGCCGCGATAGAACTCCAGGAGCCGGGCGTGGTGAGGTTGACCGATCTCCGACCAGTCCAGCTTGGAGCGCAGAAACGTCCCGGGATCCTGCGGGTCCGGGACGTCGTCGGCATCCCAGCCGTGGTCGGCGAACTCCGATTTGCGGCCCAGCGCGGTGGCCGCGGCCAATTCCGGCTCGGGGTGGGAGCTGAAGAACTGGAACGGCCGGGTTGAGCCCCACTCCTCGCCCATGAACAGCATCGCGGTGTAGGGCGAGCCGAGCACCAATGCGGCCTTGATCGCCAGTTGGCCCTGATCGAGGTTCTGCGAGGGGCGGTCACCCACGGCGCGGTTGCCGACCTGATCGTGGGTGCAGGTATAGGCCACCAGCCGGGTCGCCGGGATCAGGGTGGTGTCCAGTGGACGGCCGTGCCGGCGACCCCGGAACGACGAGTACGTCCCGGCGTGGAAATAGCCGTTGCGCAGGGTGGTGGCCAGGGTGGTCATGGTGCCGAAGTCGGCGTAATACCCCTGCCTCTCCCCGGAGACTGCGGTGTGGACGGCGTGATGGATGTCGTCGTCCCACTGCGCGGTGAGGCCATATCCGCCGTGGTCGCGTGGCGTGACCAGCCGGGGATCGTTGAGGTCGCTCTCGGCGACCAGCGCCAGCGGCCGCCCGAGAACCCCTGCCAGCGAGTCGGTTTCGGCCGCGAGCTCCTCCAGGATGTTGATCGCGGTGGTGTCCACCATGGCGTGCACGGCGTCCAGTCGCAGTCCGTCGGCGTGGAAGTCGCGCATCCAGCGCAGCGCGCAGTCGATGATCATGCGGCGCACCTCGTCGGAACCGGGACCGCTGAGGTTCACACCCTGGCCCCAGGGGTTCGTCGCCGATGACAGGTACGGCCCGAACCGGGGCAGGTAATTGCCCGACGGCCCGAAGTGGTTGAACACTGCGTCGATCAGCACTCCCAGTCCGCGCGCGTGGCAGGCGTCCACCAGCCGGACCAGCCCGTCCGGGCCGCCGTAGGGTTCGTGCACCGCGAACCACAGCACCCCGTCGTAGCCCCAGCCGTGGGTGCCGTTGAACGCGTTGACCGGCATCAGCTCGACGAAGTCCACGCCCAGCTCCACCAGCTGGTCGAGCTTGCCGATGGCCGCCTCGAAGGTGCCTTCGGGCGTGAACGTCCCGGTGTGCAGTTCGTAGATCACCCCGCCTGGTACCGGGCGGCCTGTCCATCCGGCGTCGGTCCACCGCGCGGCGCGTGGGTCCCACAGCTGGGACCGGTCGTGCACACCGTCGGGTTGACGCGGTGAGCGCGGGTCCGGCAGCACCGTCGGGTCGTCGTCGAGGACAAAGCCGTATCGCGACGCCGGCGCGCAGTCCACCGACGCCCGCCACCATCCGTCGTCGTCTCGCGCCATCGGATGCACGGCGCCGTCGACGTTGAGCCGGACCAGCCGGGGCAGCGGCGCCCACACCGCGAAATCAGCCATCGGTCTTCTCCAGGAGCGCAACCGGAAGGTCGGCGAACAGTTCGGATGCACCTACCGAACCGGCGTGACTCGCCCCGGTGATCCGGTCGGTCCAGGTGCCGGGCGGCAGCCGCAGAACCGTTGGCCCCCAGCCGTTCTCGCCCAGCTGGATCGTCCAGCGGCTGACGGCGACCAGGACGTCGGTGCCCCGGCGGAATCCGATCAGGTGATCGGCGGCAGGACCGGTGGCCAGGACCGGTTGGTAGCCGCCGCCGGTGAAGGTCTCCGGCCGGTCCCGGCGGGCCGCCAGTGCCGCGGCCACCACCCGCAGTTTCGGATGGTCCCCCCGACGCAGCGCGGCCCGGCGCCAGCCGTAGTCCACCGGCCGTCGGTTGTCGGGGTCGACGAGGCTGTCTTCCCAGAGTTCGGTGCCCTGGTATACGTCGGGGACGCCGGGGACGGTCAGGGCGAGCAGTTTCTGGCCGAGGGCGTCGCTGTGCGCGTGGGGCAGCAAGTGGCCGAGGAGTGCGGTGATGGCGGTGGCGGGCGGGCCGTCCAGCACGGCGTCCAGCCACTGGTGCACCGAGTGCTCGAAGTCCTGGTCGGGTTGTGCCCAGGAAGTCCGCCGACCCGATTCCCGGATCGCCTTCCCGGCGTAATCGTGCAACCGCCGGCGCAGTGTGGGGCTGACGTTTCCGCCGGCGGGCCAGACGCCGAAGATGTTCTGCAAGAGGAAAAGTCCGGTCGCCGGATCGGGGGAAGGTGTCGACTCTTCGCACCGCGACACCGTCTCCGACCACAGCGTGGGCACCTGGGACAGCACGCCGATGCGGGCCCGGACGTCCTCACCGCGCTTGGTGTCGTGGGTGGACAGGGTGGTCATGGCGGCCGGCCACAGTTGGCCGCGCACCGCGGCGGCGCGGTGGAACTCCGCGGCGCTGACACCGAAGCGCAGCGGGTCACCGCCGACCTCGTTGAGCGAGACCAACCGCGGGTCGCGGTAGAAGTAGCAGTCCTCGACGGCCTTGGCCGTCATCGCGCCGCACAACTGCTGCAGTCGCGCCGCGGACTCCGGATGGGTCAGCGCCGCCGAGACGATCTGCAGCGGATCGTCCAAATCCTGCTGGAGCTCCAGCGCGCGCGCCATCGCCGCGCCGAGCACCTGGGACAGCCCCCGATAATCGCTGCGGTAGACACCGACAACGGCCAGCAGCGCGGCGATGGCGCCGGTAAGTTCCGGGTGGGTGGCGCCGGTGTCCCGCTCAATCGTGCGCCGTAGCCGGTCCAACTCGGCGGGCAGGGCCTCGGTCATGGTGCGGATCTTCAACTGCCGCAGGGACTCCTCGGCCTTGGAGTTGTCGAATCCGGCGGACTCGGCCAGCGCGGTGAGCGGGCCGGCCCCGGAGGGATCGACGAACAGGCCGCCGATCTCGCGCAGCGCGTCGTATCCGGTGGTGCCCTGAATGGGCAGTTCCGGGTCCAACGGTTCGCCGGGGGCGAGGATCTTCTCGATGACCACCCACGCCCGCGGACCGAGCGTCGCGCGCAGCCGGGTCAGGTAGCCGCTCGGGTCGGTCAGCCCGTCGGGATGATCGACCCGAACTCCGTCGACGAGCCCCTCGGCGAACCATCGGGCAACCTCGGCATGCGTCGCGTCGAAGACCGCCGGATCCTCCTGGCGCAGGCCGGCCAGCGAGGTGATCGAGAAGAAGCGCCGGTAGCCGCACACCCCGGTGCGCCAGTCGACCAGGCGGTAGTGCTGGCGGTCGTGCACGGCACGGGCGTCGTCGTCCTTGGCGGCCGTGCCCGGCGCGATCGGAAACCGCATCCCGTAGAGGGCCAGGTCATCGCCGTCGATGGCGAGTCGCTGCAAGTCCTCGGAGCATCCGAGCACCGGCAGCACGATCCGCCCCTGCGGGTCGGCGGCGAAGTCGATGTCGAAGAAGGACGCGTAGTGCGAGTCCCTGCCGTGCCGCAGAACGTCCCGCCACCAGGGGTTGTTCGCCGAGGGGTCGACCCCGGCGTGGTTGGGCACGATGTCGACGACCAGACCCAGGCCCCGGCGTTCTGCCGCGCGGGCCAACCGTGCGAAACCGTCTGGCCCACCCAGTTCGGCCGAGACGGTCGTCGGGTCGGTCACGTCGTATCCGTGTGAGGAACCCGCCGCGGCGGTGAGCACTGGGGAGAGGTAGAGGTGCGAACAACCCAATTCGGCGATGTAATCGACGAGTTCGGCGGCATCGGCGAAGGTGAAGGCCCCGCTGAGTTGGAGGCGGTAGGTGGACAGTACGGGGTAGGGCACAGCTGCCTGTTCCCGTTATGCCGTCTTCTGAAGCAGGAGCAGGGATCGCGGGGGGACGGTTACCTTCGCGCCCGCGGAAACCACCTGTTGCCCGTCGTCCGGGTGGAACGTGTCGAGGATGACGGTCCAACGTCGGGCGTACTGGCCGTCGGGGGTGATGAACTCCACCGGGTAGGCGTGCGCGTTGAAACACATCAGGAAGGAGTCGTCGACGATGCGTTCCCCGCGCTTGTCGGGTTCCGGAATAGCCTCGCCGTTAAGGAACACCGCCACCGACTTGATGCCCGAGTTCCAGTCGCCGGGGGTCATCTCCACGGCGTTGCGGGTGAGCCAGGCGATATCGCGGTTCTGGTCGCCGTCGCGGATCGGCTTGCCCTCGAAGAACCGCCGCCGGCGGAACACCGGGTGATCGGCCCGCAGCGTGGTGACCTTGCGGGTGAACTCCAGGATGTCGGCGTACTCCCCGGCGGCGCCCCAGTCGATCCAGGTGAGGTCGTTGTCCTGGCAGTACCCGTTGTTGTTACCCCGCTGGGTGCGACCGATCTCGTCGCCGTGGCTGATCATCGGGGTGCCCTGGGACAGCATCAGGGTCGCCATGATGTTGCGCATCTGCCGATGCCGCAGTTCCAGGATCTCGGGATCCTCGGTGGGCCCCTCGACCCCGCAGTTCCAGGATCGGTTGTGGCTCTCGCCGTCGCGGTTGTCCTCGCCGTTTGCTTCGTTGTGCTTCTCGTCGTAGGAAACCAGGTCGGCCAGGGTGAAACCGTCGTGGCAGGTGACGAAGTTGATGCTGGCGATGGGGCGCCGACCGGTGGCCTCGTAGAGGTCCGAGGAGCCGGTCAGCCGGGAGGCGAACTCTCCCAGGGCGGCCGGTTCGCCGCGCCAGTAGTCGCGGACGGTGTCGCGGTACTTGCCGTTCCACTCGGTCCACAGACCGGGGAAGTTGCCCACCTGGTAACCGCCCTCGCCGATGTCCCAGGGCTCGGCGATCAGCTTCAACTGGCTGATCACCGGATCCTGCTGAACCAGATCGAAAAAGGCCGACAGCCGGTCCACGTCGTAGAACTCCCGGGCCAGCGTCGAGGCGAGGTCGAAGCGGAACCCGTCGACGTGCATCTCCTGGGCCCAGTAGCGCAGCGAGTCCATGATCAGCTGCAGGGTGTGCGGGTGGCGGACGTTGAGGCTGTTGCCGGTTCCGGTGAAGTCCTTGTAGAGCCGTAGGTCCGAGTCCAGCAGCCGGTAGTAGGCGGCGTTGTCGATGCCGCGGAAGCTGATCGTCGGACCCAGGTGGTCACTTTCGCCGGTGTGGTTGTAGACGACGTCGAGGATCACCTCGATGCCGGCCTCGTGGAAGGCACGGACCATGGTCTTGAACTCGCCGACCGCCCCGCCGGCCTGCTGGTTGGAGGCGTAGCCGGCGTGCGGTGCGAAATAGCCGAAGGTGTTGTAGCCCCAATAGTTTCGCAGGCCCAGTCCGAGCAGTCGCTTGTCGTCCATGAACTGATGGACCGGCATCAGCTCGATCGCCGTGACGTTCAGCGACTTCAGGTGGTCGATCACCGCCGGGTGCGCCAGACCGGCATAGGTGCCGCGCAGGTTCTCCGGCACCGCAGGATGCGTCTGCGTCATCCCCTTGACGTGGGTCTCGTAGATGATCGTCTCGTGATAGGGGGTGCGCGGCGCATGGTCGGATCCCCATTGGAAGTAGGGGTTGATGACCACGCTGGTCATCGTGTGCCCCAATGAGTCGATCCGCGGGGGCACACCCCCGCTGGCCGGGTCGGCCGAACCGAGGTCATAGGAGTAGAGCGCCTGGCTGAAGTCGAAATGGCCGTCGAAGGACTTCCCGTACGGGTCGAGCAGCAACTTGCTGGAGTCGCAACGCAGCCCGGCTCCGGGATTCCAGGGCCCGTGCACGCGGAACCCGTAGCGCTGGCCCGGGGCGACGGTCGGAAGGTAGGCGTGCCAGACGAAGACGTCGACCTCGTCGAGGTCGATCCGGGTCTCGGAGCCGTCGCCGTCGATCAGGCACAGTTCCACCCTGTCGGCGACCTCGGAGAACAACGAGAAATTGGTGCCCGCGCCGTCGTAGGTGGCGCCCAGTGGATAGGGGCTTCCCGGCCACACAGCTGGACGGGGGGAGTCGCACGGTGGCATGGGACGACCTTATCGGCGTCTAGCTAGAACGGTGGTGGGTCGGCGTTCATTCGGGCCTCGTTGAGGCCGCGCTCCCACCGGATACGGGCGGCTCGTTCGGCGGCTCGGGGGCGTCTTCGGGTCGGCATCATCAGGGTGCGCCCCTCGGACTCCACCCCACGCGCGGCTGCGGTGATGGGTCCGCTGGGCTCAGCCAGTTGCGGAAAGAACAGTGCGCCGCCCGGCGTGGTGGTGTACGTGCGGCCCGAAGGTGATGTCCAGACGATGGTTCCGTCTCTGAATTGCTCCTCCCGCCAACCTTTCTCGCCGCACAGGAACGTTTTGAGGAGATGATGAAGGCGGCAGAGCAAAGCCAGGTTGGACGGGTGCGTCGGCCCGCCGCGGCCATAGGGCACGGTGTGGTCGATATCGCAGACCTCGGCGGGTTTGTCGCAGCCGGGGAACCTGCAGCACAAGTCCCGGTTCCGGACGAAGTCAGCCAGTGCCGTCGAGGGTCGGTAGCGCGGCTCGGCCCGGAATTCCCCGGCACCTCGCATCGGGCGCAGCAGCGCGCGCTCGGCGAGGGTGCGGACCTGGTCGGCGGGAATGGCGCCGTGGCCCGGCAGGTAGCCGGGGGCATCGCTCTTGCCGGTGACCGTGGCGGCCTCGGCCATCAGGTGGATCACGATCTGGCCCGGCTCGGCGACGGCCTCCCTCTTGGGGCAGTCGGCCGATTCGCACCCGCAGGCCATCGAGGTGCCTCCAGCGGTCAGCACCGC
This sequence comes from Mycobacterium sp., assembly GCA_020438905.1. Classification (GTDB taxonomy): domain Bacteria; phylum Actinomycetota; class Actinomycetes; order Mycobacteriales; family Mycobacteriaceae; genus Mycobacterium. The sequence continues at coordinate 2,002 of JAGQTQ010000159.1, read as the reverse complement.
CATCGCGTCGGCCCGGCGCTGCTGGCGGGTGCGCGGGTCGTTGCGGCAGACGGTGGCGGTCAGCTTGGTCAGTCGGCGATCCAGCGCCGCTGCATCCGGTGCGCGCAGTGNNGCCCCAGAACTCGGTCAGTCCGTCCCGGGTCGGGCCGATCGTGACGTTTCGATCGGCATCCGAGCTCCGTGCGCTCCGTTCTGCGGCGGGGTCGGCCTCGCGCACCCACCAGTCCACCAGTTCGGCGATCCGGGTGTTGGAGTAGGCGTTCCAGCGAGGCGCGGCGGCGGCCAGTCGGGCGTCGAT
>JAGQTQ010000159.1:1430-1610 GCA_020438905.1 Mycobacterium sp. | reverse complement strand
CTTCGGTAGCCGCTCGAGCAGTTCCACCCCGTAGTTCATCTGCGTCGAGGCCCGGCGGCGGCTGATCCCCAGTTCCGCGCCGACCTCGGCGGCCACCGCCTCCCAGTTGTCGACACACCACTGAAACCGCTCCTCGGCGTCGACATCGGCCATCCGCAGCTGGCACAGTCGCCCCGCGGC
>JAGQTQ010000159.1:1147-1275 GCA_020438905.1 Mycobacterium sp. | reverse complement strand
CGTCCCCGCTGGGCGGGCTCACCACCACCCGGTCGCCTCCCCGAGCTGGCGACCGAGTTCGGGCGTCATGGTCCGCATGTAGGTCGACGAGAGGTGGTGGGAGTCGTGGTAGATCAGCACGTTGCCCT
>JAGQTQ010000159.1:785-1000 GCA_020438905.1 Mycobacterium sp. | reverse complement strand
TTGGCCAGGCAGTCGGCCGGCACCAGCGCCTTGCCGTTCTTCACCAGCCACGGGGTGTCCCGCATCGCCAGAATCGGGATCTGGTGCTTGGTCAGCGTCTTCCAGATACCGATGTAGGTGGCGGGCATGGTGTCGCCGGGCTTGATGTTCCACGGCCGCGTCGAGGTGGTGAACACGAAGTCGGGATGGTCCTTGATGAGCTTGGCCATCACCCG
>JAGQTQ010000159.1:0-732 GCA_020438905.1 Mycobacterium sp. | reverse complement strand
CGGTACCGATTCGGTGGTCAACGGGCAGCCCATCTTCAGATAGGTGACCACCTTGAAACCGTGCTGCTTGCCCAGAATGTCCAGTGCGGTGATCCAGTGCTCGGCGTGCGAGCCGCCGGCCAGGGCGATGGTGCGTGCCGCCGAGACGTCGCCGTAGGTGCAGTTGATGATCCCGACGTTGGAGAAGGTGCTGATACATCCGTCGTTGGTGGATTCGGGCAGGTCGTCCTTGGCTTCGAGCACGGTGGGCCGGAAGGGCAGCCGCGGTACGCGGGCGTCGTCGAGCAATGCCCGGGCGCCGGGGTAGTCCCCGTCGGCCAGTTCGGCGAGCTCGTTGCCGCTGGCCCGCTGCGCGGCGACGTGCTCACGCCAGGTGAACGAGGTGGTGACCAGCGCCACGCCGAGCAGTGCGATGGCGGTGCCGCCGACGGCGGCCGGACGGGCCAGTCGTTTGCGCACCCGCGGTGTGGGCATCGCGACGTCGGCGGCGGCCGGGCGGCGGTAGCGCAGCGGCTCCTCGATGAAGCGCATGGTCAGGTAGGCCAGGACTCCCGAAATCAGCAGAATCGCCAGACCGTCGAGGAACTGGGCGTGCTCGCCGCCGGTGTAGGCGAGCCAGAAGATCAGCAGCGGCCAGTGCCACAGGTACAGCGAGTAGGCCATGGCGCCGAGCTTCACCAGCGGTTTGGTGGCCAGCAGCCGATTGGGAGCCGGGAGCCGGTCCCGTGTGGA
>JAGQTQ010000158.1 GCA_020438905.1 Mycobacterium sp. | reverse complement strand
ACTTTCCCTATTTCGACACCCGCCGATCGGCTACTTCATCGGTGGATCGAGGATTAGTGCCATGTTTCCCCGCCGTTGTTGGTAGCGTCGCCGTGGGTCGGGGAACACGAACGGGGGGCTGATGGCTGTCGACTGCACTTTCGCCGGCTTGCGCGAGGAGCGCGAGACGCTGACTCTGCGACTTCGTTCGCTGGCGGCCGAGCTCGACGGAATCGACCGGGAACTGGCCGAGCGGGCTTGGCGGCCGGCACCGGCCTGGGCTGACCCGATGGTCGAGCTGGAGGCCCGGCACTGCCGGCTGACCGCGCATCTGCGCACGCTCGCGGACCGGTTGCACCGCCTCGACGAGCAGCTGTGGGCCAGCTGACCGATCAGATCTTGCCCTTGGCGCGCCGGCCGAGTTCGCGGATGACCTCGCGCTGAGCGTCGCGGCGTGCGATGTCCTGACGTTTGTCGTGGGCCTGCTTGCCGCGGGCCAGCGCCAACTCGACCTTGACCTTGCCTTCGCTGAAGTACATCGACAGCGGCACCAGCGTCAGGTTCCCGTCCCGGATCCGGCCGGTCAGCATGTCGATCTGGCGCCGGTGCAGAAGCAGCTTGCGGTTGCGCCGCGGGGCGTGATTGGTCCAGGTGCCGTGGTGGTACTCGGCGATGTGCAGGTTGCGCAGCCAGATCTCGCCGTCGTCGATGGTGGCGAACGCGTCGGCCAGCGAGGCCTGGCCCTCGCGCAGGCTCTTGACCTCGGTGCCGGTCAGCACCACCCCGGCCTCGAAGACCTCGATGATCGCGTAGTTGTGACGGGCCTTGCGGTTGGTGGCCACGATCCTCTTGCCACCCTGGCTGTCGCCCGCCTTCTTCGCGGCCGCCGCCTTCCGCTGCACCGAAGCCTTGGACACCGCTACTTCCGCACGTACAGCCGCAGCGTGACGTAGGCGGTCAGAGCGGCCATCGCCACACCGATGGCAAACATCACCGGCGCGATGTAGAGGATGTCCGCGTAGTCGATGCGGGCGATCAGATTGGCTTGGTAGAACTGGTCGAGAGCCTTGTCCAGGAACAGCGCGCGCACCACGATCAGGCCCAGGATCGCCAGCACCACGCCGATTGTCGCGGCCAACACCGCCTCCAGCAGGAACGGGAGCTGGGTATACCAGCGAGTGGCGCCCACCATGCGCATGATCCCGATCTCGGTGCGACGGGTGTAGGCGGCCACCTGCACCATATTGGCGATCAGCAGGATCGCACTGATGGCCTGCACCACCGCGATGGCGAACGCCGCCCTCGACAGCCCGTCGAGCACCGCGAACAGCCGGTCGATCAGTTCCTTCTGGTTGAGCACGTTGAGCACCCCGGGCTGGCCCTGCATGGCCGCGTCGAACTCTTCATGCTGCTCAGGGTCGTTCAGTTTGACGATGAAAGAGGCCGGGAAGGAATCCTTGCTGGCGACGTCCTTGTATTCGGGGAACTTGGTGATGGCGTCGGTGTAGGCCTCGTCCTTGTTCAGGAAGCGCACCGATTTCACGTCGTCGCGGTCTTCGATCGCCGCCCGCAGACCCTTGCACGGCTCGGCGTCGCAGGTCGGGTCGGCCATCGAGACATCGTTGTTGAGGAAGACCTGACTCTCGACCCGGTCGAGGTAGATGTTGCGGGACTGGTCGGCCAGCCGCACCACCAGCATGCCGCCGCCGAACAGCCCGATCGAGATCGCGGTGGTCAGGATCATCGCGATCGTCATCGTGACGTTGCGCCGAAGCCCGGTCGCGACCTCGTTGACGAGGAACCCGGCGCGCATCAGCGGTCCATTCCGTAGACGCCGCGCTGCTCGTCGCGAACCAGCCGGCCCAGGGACAGTTCCACCACCCGCTGCCGCATCGAGTCGACGATGTGGTGGTCATGGGTGGCCATCAGCACCGTGGTGCCGGTGCGGTTGATGCGGTCGAGCAGGTCCATGATTTCCCGGCTGGTCTCCGGGTCGAGGTTGCCGGTCGGCTCGTCGGCGATGAGCAGCAGCGGCCGGTTCACGAACGCCCGGGCGATGGCCACGCGCTGCTGCTCGCCGCCGGACAGTTCCGCCGGCATCCGGTTGGCCTTGCCGGAGAGCCCGACCATGTCGAGCACCTCGGGCACCACTTTCTTGATGACGTCGGACTTCTTTCCGATCACCTCCAGCGCGAAGGCCACGTTGTCGAAGACGGTCTTCTGCTGGAGTAGCCGGAAGTCCTGGAAAACGCAGCCGATGACTTGGCGCAGCTTGGGGATCTGCCGTCCGGAAAGTTTGTTGACGTGGAACTTCGACACCTGAATCTCACCGGAGGTCGGCGCCTCCTCGGCCATCAACAGCCGCATGAAGGTGGACTTGCCCGAACCCGACGGACCGATGAGGAAGACGAACTCACCCTTGTCGATCTTGAGGTCGACATTGTCCAGTGCAGGGCGCGTCGACGCCTTGTACTGCTTGGTGACATGGTCGAGGGTGATCATCACGGCTCGCCAGTCTAGCCCGTGTACCCCGCGCCACTACGTAGTCGGCACGGCGGGGGGCGCCGGCGGGGCCGCCGTCGTGGTGGGGACGACGGTGCTCGGGGCGGCCGAGGTCGTGGCTGCGGGCGATTCGCCGCTGGTGGTCGGACTCGTCGTCGGACTGTCCGACGGCACGCCACTGGTTGTGCTGCTCGGCGTCGTGCTCTCCGGCGATGTGGAGGTCGTCGGTGTGGTGGTCGGGGTCGTGATGTCCGTACGCGGTTGCACGTCGGTGCGCGGCACCCAGGTGTACGACGGATCCGGGATGAAACCGGGCGGAACCACATCGCTGGCCGGCACCTGCTGCGGCACCGAAGGTTCGGGCTGATAGTTGTCATACAGCCACCAGATGCCGAAGAACGCGATCAGCAGCACCGCGGTGGACGTGCGCAACCTGCCGCCGAAAACGTAGGCGGGCCAGCTGCGTCCTTCGCGGTGGGAATCCCTCATCGCTGCACCGGGCCCTGGGTCTGCTGCTCGGCGCCGGCGACGGTCGCCGGATGCACGAGCGCCTCGACCCGGGGGGCCGCGTCGGCGGAGCTGACGACCGGACGGCCGTCGGCGGAGGTCAAGATGCCGGCCCGGGTCAGCGCGGCGATCACCTGCAGGCGCAGCCGGCGACCCACCTCGAACTGCTTGCCCGGCAGAGTGCGGGCGACCATCCGCAGGTTGACCGTGTTGAGCTCGATACTCTCCACGCCCATCAACTGCGGCGGGTCCAGCAGCAGGTCCTTGAGACTGGGATCCTCCGCGGCGGTTTCGCACACCCCGTGCAGCACGTCGTTGACCACGTTGAGATCGGCGGAGCTGGGCACCGGAATGTCGACCACCGCCCGAGCCCAGTCCTTGGACAGGTTGAGCGTCTTCATGATCTGGCCGTTGGGAATGGTGTACATCTCCCCGTCCTGGGTGCGCAGCTTCGTTACGCGCAGGGTGACGTCGACGACGGTGCCCATCGCGTCGTTACTGGAGCCCAGGGTGAGCTGCACCAGGTCACCGAAGCCGTACTGCTTCTCGGTGATGATGAAAAAGCCGCTGAGCAGGTCCTGGACCACACGCTGGGCGCCGAAGCCCAATGCGGCGCCCAGTACCGCCGCCGGTGCCACCAGCGAGCTGACCGGAACGTCCAGCACGTCGGTCACCTGGACCGTCACCATGACCGCAAGCAACGCGATGGCCAGGTAGGAGATCACCGAGGCGACCGCCTGGCGGTGCTTGGCGCTCTCCGAGCGGACCAGGGCGTCACTCTCCTGGAAGCCGTTGTCGATGCGACGGCTGATCCGTCCGGCCAGCCAGCTGATGAACCGGGCGCCGAGCATCCCACCGATCAGCAGCATGCCGATCCGCAGTCCGCGGGTGAGGATCCAGTCACCGATGGGGCCGTGCCAGAAGCCGTGCCATTGTTCGGCCAGCCCGAGGGCGGCCAAGTCAGTCTTCGTCATCTCTTCGGTTGCGCCAGCGGATTCCCGCCTCCAGGAATCCGTCGATGTCCCCATCCAGGACGGTCGCCGGATTGCCGACCTCGTAGTCGGTTCGCAAATCCTTGACCATTTGGTAGGGGTGCAGAACATAGGAGCGCATCTGATTGCCCCATGAGCTTCCGCCGTCGCCTTTGAGGGCATCGAGCTCGGCGCGTTCTTCCTGCCGTTTGCGTTCCAGCAGTTTCGCCTGGAGCACCCGCATCGCAGAAACCTTGTTCTGCAGTTGCGACTTCTCGTTCTGGCAGGTCACCACGATACCGGTCGGGGTGTGAGTGAGTCGAACCGCGGAGTCGGTGGTGTTGACCGACTGGCCGCCTGGGCCGCTGGACCGGTAGACGTCGACACGGATGTCGGTCTCCGGGATGTCGATGTGGTCGGTGGTCTCCGTCACCGGCAGCACCTCCACCTCGGCGAAGGAGGTCTGACGGCGGCCCTGGTTGTCGAAGGGACTGATGCGCACCAGCCGGTGGGTGCCCTGCTCCACCGACAGCGTTCCGTAGGCGAAAGGCGCGTGGACGGCGAAGGTGGCGCTCTTGATACCGGCCTCCTCGGCATAGGAGGTGTCGAACACCTCCACCGGGTAATCGTGCTGCTCAGCCCAGCGAATGTACATCCGCATCAGCATCTCGGCCCAGTCCGCGGCGTCCACCCCGCCGGCCCCTGAACGGATGGTGACCAGTGCCTCGCGTTCGTCGTATTCGCCGGACAACAGGGTGCGGACCTCCACCGCCTCGATATCGGCGTGCAGCGAGGCCAACTCGGCATCCGCTTCGGCCAGACCGTCGGCGGCGTCCTGTCCCTCGGCCTCGGCGGCGAGTTCGTAGAGCACCGGGAGATCGTCGAGACGCCGGCGCAGTGCCTCGACCCTGCGCAGCTCACCCTGTGCGTGAGACAACTCACTGGTGACGCGCTGGGCCCGGCTCTGGTCGTCCCACAGATTCGGATCGGAGGCCTCGTGTTCAAGCTTCTCGATTCGCGCCCGCAGGGCGTCGATGTCCAGAACCCGCTCCACCGTCGTCAGGGTGGTGTCGAGCGCGGCGATGTCCGACTGCCGATCGATGTCCACGGAATCTCAACTTACCGGCCTGGCGAGGCGTTGATTTACCATCCAGGCATGCGTCCCTATTACGTGGCGGTCGTCGGTGCGGGCCCCTCCGGATATTTCGCGGCAGCGTCACTGCTGAAATTCGCCGACGAGTCGGTCGCCGCCGGAGGAGCGGACGTCCACGTCGACATGCTCGAGATGCTGCCCACCCCGTGGGGGCTGGTGCGTTCGGGCGTCGCGCCCGACCATCCCAAGATCAAGTCGATCAGCCGGACCTTCGAGAAGACGGCGGCCGATCCACGGTTCCGCTTCTTCGGCAACGTCGCGGTCGGGACGCACGTCACGGCCGACGAACTCTCCGAACGCTACGACGCGGTCGTTTACGCCGTGGGCACCCAGTCCGACCGGGCGCTGGGCATCCCCGGCGAGGATCTGCCCGGCAGCGTCGCCGCGGTGGACTTCGTCGGCTGGTACAACGCCCACCCGCACTTCGCGGAGATGGCGCCGGACATCTCCAGTGGACGGGCGGTGGTGATCGGCAACGGCAACGTGGCCATCGACGTCGCCCGCATCCTGGTGACCGAACCCGACGTGCTCGCCCAGACCGACATCGCCGACCACGCCCTGGATGCTCTGCGTAAGCGCGGCGTGTCCGAGGTGGTGATCGTCGGTCGGCGCGGACCGCTGCAGGGCGCGTTCACCACACTGGAACTGCGCGAACTCGGCGAACTGGAGGGGGTGGACGTCGTCGTCGATCCGGCCGACCTGGCCGGGATCACCGACGAGGACGCCGCCGCTGCAGGTAAGACCGTCGCCGCCAACATCAAGGTGCTGCGCGGCTACGCCGAGAAGACCGCGGCCGGCGGGCACACCCCGGGGCACCGACGGATCGTGTTCTGCTTCCAGCACTCCCCCGTCGAGATCACCGGCTGGGAGAAGGTCGAGACGATCGTGCTGGGGCACAACGAACTCATCACCGACGAGCACGGACGCCAGATCGCCCGGGACACCGGCGAGCGCCGGACGCTGCCCGCTCAACTGGTGGTGCGCGCGGTCGGCTATCGCGGGGTGGCGATGCCGGGACTGCCTTTCGACGATCGCACCGGCACTATCCCGCACAGCGAAGGCAAGATCACCGGACGCGCCAACGACTACGTGGTCGGCTGGATCAAGCGCGGCCCGTCAGGGGTGATCGGGACCAACAAGAAGGATTCGGCCGACACCGTCGACACCCTGATCGGCGATCTGACCGGGACGCCGGTGCGTGAGGTCGGACCCGGCTACGCCGACGAACTAGCCCGCTGGCTGGTCGAGAAGCAGCCCCAGGCGGTCACCGACGACCACTGGCGGGCGATCGACGCCCACGAGCGATCCACCGGCGAACCGCACGGCCGGCCGCGGGTGAAACTGGTCCGGGTCGCCGACATGCTGCGGATCGCCCACGGCTGACCGGGGCCGGGACTGGCTGGGCCCGAGGCTGACTGAGCCCGAGGCTGACTGAGCCCGAGGCTGACTGGGCCCGGGGCGGACGCCGCCTAGGGCCGGGAGCCACGGGGGTGCATCGCGTTTGCCCGCCTTGTAGCGACATTGTGTGACCGTTGTCGCTACAAGGCGGGCAAAAGTCTTGGCACAACCGACAGCCTTGGCACGACCGACCGCTCAGCCGCCGGGCCGACCGGGTGGCGGCTGATCGAACGGCGGCTGGGTCTGATCGGGCAGGGGCTGCTCGGGGGGCGCGAAACCCCACTTGTCCGGATTCTTCGGCGAGTAGACCACCGGGATCAGCTGGCCCATGGTCGGCCAGTTGTCGGTGTCGACCGCCATCTGCTGGTACACCACATGCTCGGCGACGGTGGGGCCGGTGATCACCCCGCTGATCGTCACGAACTGCTCGCCGGACGCCTCCGGCCGCGGGCTGACCCCGGTCACCAGTAGCGTCCCGCGGGCCATCTCCCCGCCCGTTCCGCGGCGCATCAACCGCGGCCCCAGCAACAGGGCCAACGCGCCGACGATGAGCAGCAGCACCGCGAATTCCATCACCAGGCCATGGTAGGACTGCAGCCATGACAGGCGAGTCCGTAGCCCGCGATCTGGATCTGGCGCTGACACTGGCGGCGCGCGCCGACGCGATCACCCTGGCCCGGTTCGGGGCGCTGGACCTGCGGGTCGAGAACAAGCCGGACCTCACCCCGGTCACCGATGCCGACACCGCCGCCGAGCAGGAGCTGCGCGACGTGCTGGCCCGGGAACGCCCCGAGGACGCCATCCTCGGCGAGGAGCACGGCGGCACCCCGACCCTCGAGGGCCGACAGTGGGTGATCGACCCGATCGACGGCACCAAGAACTTCGTCCGCGGGGTGCCGGTGTGGGCCAGCCTGATCGCTCTGCTGCAGGACGGCACGCCGACGGTCGGCGTCGTCAGCGCCCCGGCCCTGCGCCGGCGGTGGTGGGCCGGGGCCGGCCTGGGTGCGCACTGCTCGACCGCGGGGGCACCACCCCGGCGGCTGTCGGTGTCCTCGGTCGCCGACCTGGGTTCGGCCAGCCTGTCGTTCTCCAGCCTGTCGGGCTGGGCCGAACGGGGGCTACGGAATCGCTTCATCGACCTCACCGACGCGGTGTGGCGGGTCCGGGCGTTCGGCGACTTCTTCTCCTACTGCCTGCTGGCCGAGGGCGCCGTCGACATCGCGGCCGAACCCGAGGTCAAGCTGTGGGACCTCGCCCCGCTCGACCTGCTGGTCCGCGAGGCCGGCGGCACCTTCACCAACCTCGCCGGTGTGGCCGGACCGCACGGCGGCAGCGCCCTGGCCACCAACGGGCCGCTGCACCCTGCGGCGCTCTCCGCGCTGTCCGGAGTGTGAGATCGGCAACAACGGGGTCGCTACCTTACTCTGGAGTAAGATAGGGTCTGGCCACCAGTCACCGCCGACCTCGAGGCAGCCGAGATGACCAATACGCTCCCCTCCCGCAGCGCCCGGGCCCGCGACAGCGCCGTCGGTACCCACCGGCCCAAACGCTCGGTCCTCGACATCGGGATGGGCCTGCTCACCCCCCTTCTCGGGCAAGAGTTCCTCGACCGCCGCGGCCTGCGCGACCCCCTCAACCGGGCGCTGAAGTTCGGCGTCCAGCACGGATTCTCCGCCGTGGGCGCCTCGACCCGGCAGTTCAAACGCATTCAGGGCCTGGGCAAACCCGCCACCCGGCTGGCGCCGAACCCGGCCGACCTGTTCGACCTCACCCCCGACGACGACCAGCGGATGATCCTCGAAACGGTCACCCAGTTCGCCGAGGAGATCCTGCGCCCCGCCGCGCGCGCCGCCGACGACGCCGCCGCCTATCCGGCCGACCTGATGACCCGGGCCGCCGAACTCGGCATCACCGCGATCAAGGTCCCAGAGGATTTCGACGGTATCGCCGAGAACCGCACCGCGGTGACAAACGCCCTGGTCGCCGAGGCGCTCGCCTACGGCGACATGGGACTGGCCCTGCCCATCCTGGCCCCGGGCGGGGTCGCCTCCGCGCTCACCCATTGGGGCAGCGCCGATCAGCAGGCCACCTATCTGCCCGAGTTCGCCGGAGAGTCCGTCCCGCAATCCTGCCTGGCGATCACCGAACCGCATCCGCTGTTCGATCCGACAGCTCTCAAGACCACCGCGGTGCGCACTCCGAGCGGCTACCGCCTCGACGGCGTCAAGTCCCTGGTGCCCGCCGCCGCCGACGCCGAGCTATTCGTCGTGGCCGCCCAACTCAACGGCAAACCGGCGCTGTTCATCGTCGAGTCCGATACGGCCGGGTGCAGCGTCAGGGCCGACCGCAGTATGGGCCTGCGGGCCGCGGCGCTGGGACAGGTGGAGTTGTCCCGGGTGTCGGTCCCGCTGTCTGCCCGGCTCGGGGCCGACGAGGCGACCGACGCGGACTATTCGCAGGCCATCGCACTGTCCCGGTTGGGCTGGGCGGCACTGGCGGTCGGCACCAGCCACGCCGTCCTGGACTACGTGATCCCCTACGTCAAGGAGCGCGAGGCCTTCGGCGAGCCGATCGCCCGCCGGCAGGCGGTGGCCTTCATGTGCGCCGACATGGCCATCGAGTTCGACGGGCTGCGCCTGGTCACCTGGCGCGGCGCCTCCCGTGCAGACCAAGGCCTGCCGTTCGCCCGCGAGGCCGCCCTGGCCCGGAAACTGGCCGCCGACAAGGGCATGCGCATCGGCCTGGACGGTGTGCAGTTGCTCGGCGGCCACGGCTACACCAAGGAGCACCCGGTCGAGCGCTGGTACCGCGATCTGCGGGCCGTCGGCGTCGCCGAAGGTGTCGTAGTCCTCTGACCCGCTCGACTAGACACGAAAGTCCCACCATGGCAATCAATCTGGAACTCCCCCGCAAGCTCGAGGCCGTCATCGACATGGCCCACAAAGGCGCCGCGGAGATTCTGCGGCCGATCTCGCGCAAATACGACCTCAACGAGCACGACTACCCCGTCGAGCTCGACACGGTGTCCACCCTCTTCGAGGGCATCACCGCGGCCAAGACCATCTCCTTCGCCGGCACCGACGCCTTCCGCGACGCCGATGACGGGCCGAAGGGAAACATCAACGGCGCCAATATGTCCGCGCTGCTGAACTCGTGCGAGATCGCCTGGGGGGACATCGCGCTGCTGCTGTCGGTGCCGCGTCAGGGCCTCGGCAACGCCGCCATCTCCGGGGTCGCGACCGACGAACAGCTGGCCCGCCTGGGCAAGGGCATCTGGGCCGCGATGGCGATCACCGAACCGTCCTTCGGATCGGATTCCGCGGCGGTGTCGACCACCGCGGTCCTCGACGGCGACGAGTACGTCATCAACGGCGAGAAGATCTACGTCACGGCCGGATCCCGGGCATCTCACATCGTGGTGTGGGCGACCCTGGACAAGTCCAAGGGCCGCGCGGCGATCAAGTCCTTCATCGTTCCGCGCGAGCATCCCGGGGTCACCGTGGAGCGCCTCGAGCACAAGCTCGGCATCAAGGCCTCCGACACCGCGGCGATCCGTTTCGACAACGCCCGGATTCCGAAGGAGAACCTGCTCGGCAGCCCCGAGATTCAGGTGGAGAAGGGCTTCGCCGGGGTCATGGAGACCTTCGACAGCACCCGCCCCATCGTGGCCGCGATGGCCGTCGGGGTCGCGCGCGCCGCCCTGGAGGAGCTGCGCCGAATTCTCGCCGAGGCCGGCGTGGAGATCTCCTACGACAAGCCCGCACACGCCCAGAGTGCGGCCGCAGCGGAGTTCCTGCGCATGGAGGCCGACTGGGAGGCGTCCTACCTGCTGACGGTGCGTTCGGCCTGGCAGGCCGACAATGGCATTCCCAACTCCAAGGAGGCCTCGATGGGCAAGGCCAAGGCCGCCCGGGTGGCCAGCGACGTCACCCTCAAGGCCGTCGAGATGGCCGGCACCACCGGCTATTCGGAGCAGACCCTGCTGGAGAAGTGGGCCCGGGACTCCAAGATCCTCGACATCTTCGAAGGCACCCAGCAGATCCAGCTGCTGGTGGTGGCCCGCCGTCTGTTGGGCTTGAGTTCCGCCGAACTCAAATAGGACCGCAAACAACGAAACGGGCCGCCGGCTCCCTCATCGGGAGGCCGGCGGCCCGTTTTTCGGTCTCGGGTCAGCCGCCCTGCGTGGGGGTGGCGCCCAGGACGCGCTGCAGGTCCGGCTTCATCGCCTGAAGCTCACGACCCCAGTACGCCCAGTTGTGCGTGCCGTTGTCCGGGAAGTTGAACACACCGTTCTTCCCGCCCGCGGCCAGGTAGTTGTCCCGGAAAGTCCGGTTGGTGCGGATGGTCAGACCCTCCAGGAAGGTGGCCGGAACGTCGCCGCCACCCAGCTCGTTGGGCTGGCCGTTGCCGCAGTAGATCCACAGGCGGGTGTTGTTGGCCACCA
>JAGQTQ010000157.1 GCA_020438905.1 Mycobacterium sp. | reverse complement strand
TCGGTGACCATCGTCACACGGCTGCTCTCGACCCGGCCCGGCGCGGCGGGCATCGGAACCGCGCCGCGGTCGCCTTCCAGGGCTGGGCGGTCACCGAAGTCGGTACCGATCAACACCGCCAGTTGCGATCGCAGCGAGGCCAGTTCGGACCGGAGCGCCGCCATCTCGTCACCCGACTGCGCCTGCAGTTGTCGACGCAGGCGGGCCTCGACGGACAACTCGTACTCGCGGCGAGCAGTGATCTCCCGATCGAGTTGCAGGTCGTAGACGAACTTCATGTCCCGGGCTCTGGCCTGGTCGAGTTCGCTCTGGCGCCGGTAGATGACCGTCACGAAAGCGGCCATCACCGCCGCCCACAGGGACAAGACCACCGCCAGCCGCAACAATTCCACCCGGTCGGTGAACACCAGCGTCGAACTCGCCAAGATGGCCAGCACGAGCAGACCGGTCAGCAGCGGCCAGCCGGGCCCGCGGCCGCCGCGGCGGTTCCGGGCGCCGCGGGACAGAACGGTCATGGGCTGACTGTACCGCGTGAAATCCGTTTGCCCGCGCCGACAAGCGGCGGCGTCGCCGCCGCATCGTCACTCGGCGTGGGCGTCCTCCGGTGCGCTCGGATCGCCCGGAGACTTGCAGCTGTTCTCCAGCCACAGCGCGGCGGCGACGAGCGCCAGAGCACTGCTCGCGGCGACCACCGCCCCGGGGAAGTCGGCCGCCGCCACCGCGAGTTCCGCACGCCGGGAGAGCAGGAAAACGCACACGGCGGCCCACCAGCCGAGCATGACCGCTCCCACCCAGGCGGACGCTTTGGCGACCGCGACGGTGCGGGCCGCCGCCAGCGGGTGGAGCCGCCCCGCGCCGACGCCGATCCGGCCCTCACGAATCCGGCCGCGCACCGACACCGCCCAGCCGGCTTCCACCGCGGCCACGCCCAACAGCGAAAGGCCGGTCCACAGCGTGATCGGCGGGAAGTACCGGTAAAGCACATGGATGGCCAGATAGCCGATGACCGCCACCGCGCCCGCCGCCGCGGCGAGATCGCGTTTGCGGGTGAGTCCCATCACCGCGCACCCTCCCCGCCGGACAGCGTCAGATCGGTCAACCGAACCCCGTCGCGCTCGGCGGCATCCAACTCCTCGAGGATGGCCCGCACCGGCCGTGGGCGCCCGCCGACACTCAGTTCGGCATCTGGTTCCACCGCGAGCCACGGCGCCAAAACGAACGCCCGCTGGTGCGCCAGCGGGTGGGGCAGCGTGAGCACCGGATCATCGGAGAAGACCTCCGCATCACCATCGACGCAGCAGACCACGTCGATGTCCAGGGTGCGTGGACCCCACCTCAGCTCACGCACCCGTTCGTTGCCCCGCTCGATCTCCTGGACCCGGCGCAGCCAGGTGCCCGCATCCAGCGCCGGATCCTCTGCGATGACCACCGCGTTGAGGAACGGCCCCTGTTCGACCCCGCCCCATGCGTCGGTCTCGTAGACCGGCGACACCGCGACCGCGCGCGGGCCCAGCGCGTCGACCGCGGCCTGCAACCTGGCCAGGCGGTCGCCGAGGTTGGATCCGATGGACAGCACGACCCGGCTCACAGCGCCGCCGGCACGATCCGGCCGCGGCCGCTGCGGCGAGAGCGGCGGGCGACGACGGCGACGTCCTCGAAGGCCAGCGGAATCGGGGCCTGCGGCTTGTGGACGACGACTTCCACCGCATGCACCCGGGTATCGGCCATCACTGCGTCGGCGATCTCCCCGGAGACCGTCTCGATGAGATTCCGCGGCGGACCGGCGACGATATCGGCGGCCCGCTGGGCCAGCACTCCGTAGTCGTAGGTGTCTCGGAGATCGTCGCTGGCAGCGGCAGCGGCCAGATCGATCCAGACGGTGATGTCCACGACGAAGTCCTGCCCGTCGCGGCGCTCGTGGTCGAAGACGCCGTGGTTCCCGCGGACCTTCAGTCCGCGCAGTTCGATGCGGTCAGTCATCTCCACCTCCCGGAGGGTTCTCCCAGGCGCCGGCGACTTTGAGCGCGTCGACGCTGGAACGCACATCGTGTACGCGCACACCCCAGGCGCCGTGCACGGCGGCCAGTGCGGAGACCACGGCGGTGGCGGTCTCCCGCCCGGAGGGCGGGCGGGGGGTGCCGTCAGCCCCGGCGAGCAACTCCCCGAGGAAACGTTTTCGCGAGGCTCCGACCAGCACCGGGATCCCGGTGCCCACGAACTCCTCCAGGGCGTTCAACAGGATCCAGTTGTGCCGCGCCGTCTTGGCGAAACCCAGGCCGGGGTCGATGATCAGGTTGCCCACCTCGACACCCGCGCCGACCGCGGCCTCGACCGCGGTCAACAGTTCGCCGCGGACCTCGGCGACGACATCGCGGTAAGCCGGCACGTCGTGCGGCCGGTCCGCCCGGACCGAACGCCAGTGCATCACCACCCACGGCACCCCGGCCCGGGCCACCACGGCGGCCATATCCGGATCGGCCCGGCCCCCGCTCACATCGTTGACGAGGCTCGCTCCGTGCTCCAAGGCCGCCTCGGCCACCGCGGCGTGCATGGTGTCGACGCTGACCGCGATGCCCTTCGCGGCGAGTTCCTTGACCACCGGCAGGATCCGCGCGGCTTCCACCGAGGCGTCGATCCGCACCGCCCCCGGCCGCGTCGACTCACCGCCGACGTCGATGATCTCCGCCCCGTCGGCCGCCAGCATCAGGGCGTGTTCGACGGCGAGCGCCGGATCCAGGTACCGGCCACCGTCGGAGAAGGAGTCGTCGGTGACGTTGAGGACTCCCATCACCCGCACTCGCCGAGGGCCCTGACTCACTTTCGGAGGATGAGTTCCAGCGCCTCGGCCCGAGATGCGTTGCTGGTCTTGAACAATCCGCGAACCGCCGATGTCGTGGTGATCGCACCCGCCTTGCGCACCCCGCGCATCGCCATGCACAGATGCTCGGCCTCGATCACAACGATGACGCCACGCGGATTCAGTTTGCGCATCACCGCGTCGGCGACCTGAGCGGTGAGGCGTTCCTGCACCTGTGGACGCTTGGCGTAGAGGTCGACCACCCGAGCCAGTTTGGACAGCCCCGTCACGCGCCCGTCGGGTCCGGGGATGTACCCGACGTGCGCCATCCCGTGGAAGGCCACCAGATGGTGCTCGCAGGTCGAATACATCGGGATTTGCTTGACCAGGACGAGTTCCTCGTGCCCCTCGTCGAATGTGGTGTCCAGCACCGCATCCGGATCGCTGTAGAGCCCGGCGAACATCTCCCGGAAGGCCCGCGCCACCCGTGCCGGGGTGGCGCGCAGGCCATCGCGTTCGGGGTCCTCGCCGACGGCAAGGAGTAATTCCCTTACCGCGGCCTCGGCGCGGGGCTGATCGAACACAGGGGTATCGAGCGTGATCGATTCGCGCTCAGGCATTCGGCCTCCGTTAAGTCGGTCAACGGGCTCTGTCGGTCAACGGGCTCTGTCGGTCAACGGGCTCTGTCGGTCAACTGGCGCTGTCGGTCAACGGGGACCGCTGGGGCGGCCGCCGTCGTCACCGGGGGCCTCCTGCGGAGTGACCGGCGCCTGCTGATGCTGTCCCGGGTTCGGCTGACCATGTTGGGGAGGGTACGGCTGAGCCTGCTGAGGCGGGTTCCAGCCCTGCGGAGGCGGATACCAGTGGCCCTGTTGCTGGTTCTGCGGCGGCGGCCAGCCGGGCGCGCGCCAGCCGGCCGGGGCACCGTAGTCCGGTTGAGTCGCCCCGCCGGCCGGTGACTGAGCCGGCGACGGCGCCTGATGCCGACCACCGGAGTGGGTCCCGTTTCCGTTGGCAGCGTGCGCCCGAGTCGCGTCCTGCTGGGCCTGCGCGGCGGCGCTGGCCTCGGCGATGGCCTTCTTGAAGGCCGGCTCCGGCATCGGCTTCGGCCACGGCTCACCACGTTCGATGGCCAACTCGCCGGGGGTCTTGATGGGCGGCTTCTCGGAGGGGATACGCCCGCCGAAGTCGTCGAACATGGTCAGACGGGGACGCTTGCGCACGTCGGAGAAGATGGCCTCCAACTCTGCCCGGTGCAGGGTCTCCTTCTCCAGCAGTTCGCCGGCGAGCACGTCGAGCACATCGCGGTACTCGGTGAGGATCGCCCAAGCCTCGGTGTGGGCGGCCTCGATGAGCTTGCGCACCTCGTCATCGATGTCGCGGGCGACCTCGTGGCTGTAGTCGGCCTGGGTGCCCATCGTGCGGCCCAAGAACGGATCCCCGTGTTCGGTGCCGTAACGGACCGCGCCCAGTTTGGCGCTCATGCCGTATTCGGTGACCATCGCACGGGCGATCTTGGTGGCCTGCTCGATATCGGAGACCGCGCCGGTGGTGGGCTCGCGGAACACCAGTTCCTCGGCGGCCCGCCCGCCCATCGCGAAAACCAGCCGGGCGATCATCTCCGACCGGGTCATCAGTCCCTTGTCGTCCTCGGGCACCGAGACGGCGTGGCCGCCGGTGCGACCGCGGGCCAGGATGGTGACCTTGTAGATCGGCTCGATATCGGGCATGGCCCATGCGGCCAGCGTGTGTCCGCCCTCGTGGTAAGCGGTGATCTTCTTCTCGGTCTCGCTGATCACCCGACCTTTTCGGCGGGGGCCGCCGATCACCCGGTCGACGGCCTCCTCGAGGGCCGCGCCGGTGATGATCGTGCCGTTCTCACGTGCTGTCAGCAGGGCGGCCTCGTTGATCACGTTGGCCAGGTCGGCGCCGGACATCCCCACCGTCCGCTTGGCCAGCCCGTCCAGATCGGCGTCCGGGGCGAGCGGTTTACCTTGGGCGTGCACCCGTAGGACGGCCTTGCGGCCGGCCAGGTCCGGGCTGGAGACCGGAATCTGGCGGTCGAAGCGGCCTGGACGCAGCAGGGCCGGGTCGAGGATGTCCGGGCGGTTGGTGGCCGCGATCAGGATGACACCCTGGCGCTCACCGAAGCCGTCCATCTCGACCAGTAGCTGGTTGAGGGTCTGCTCGCGCTC
>JAGQTQ010000038.1:7363-23620 GCA_020438905.1 Mycobacterium sp. | reverse complement strand
CGGTCGGCGGGGTCGAGCGCGTCGACCTCCTCCCGGACCGCTTCGACGAGGCGGGCCGCGGCCTTGCCGGTGGGCGCGGCCAGGGCGATCCGCAGCCGCGGCCGCCCTTCGAGTTCGGCCTGGGCCGCCAGCAGCGCGAGCAGCCGGGCGACGGTGGTGGTCTTGCCGGTGCCCGGGCCGCCGGTGAGCACGGTCAGCGCGCGGGACAGGGCGACCTCGGCGGCGCCGCGCTGTTCGGTGTAGCTGTCCGGGAACAGCCGCCCGACATCCGGTGGCGGGCCGGACCGACGCGTACCGGCCAGGGCCAGCACGTCCTCGGCCACCCGACGCTCCTCGATCCAGTAGCGATCCAGGTACAGCAGGCCCGAGTCCAGGTGCAGGACGGACCGATCCGTGACCAGGCCGCTGTTCGAAACTGCGCGTAGCCATTCGCCCGGCTCCGGCCACGGCAGCCCGCCGACTCCGACCTGCTCCTCGACCCGGGCCAGATCCAGGCACACCGATCCGCCGCGCACGGCCCGCACCGCGAACGCCACCGCCAGCGCAACGTTCTCGCCGTCGTCCCCTTCCGGCGCCGTGCATCCCAGGGCCGTCAGGCGCTGAGCCACCAGAACGTCCGCGGGTTCCAGCACGCCCGCCGCGTTGAAGACACCCAAAAGGCCGCTCGCCGACACACTGCGCCGCCAGTCGGCGGGGTCGATCACCGTCGCCTTCATACCGCCGCCTCCCGCCCGTCGAGCAGATCTGAGAGTTCCTCGACCAGCGCGGCCGGTGGACGCCAGCCGAACACTCCGGCGGGATACCCCTCGGAGACCGGGGTGTCCGCGCCGCACATGCCGCGGATGAACAGATACAGGATTCCGCCGAGGTGATGCTCGGGCCGATAGCCGGGCTGACGCCAGCGCAGGAACCGGTGCAGCACCACGCTGTACAGCAGGGCCTGCAGGGGATAGTCCGAGTGCAGCATGGCTTCGGCCATCCGGCCCGCGGTGTAGTCGCCGGCCGTCAGCGGACGGTCCGCTTCGCCGAGCCAGTTGGTCTTGTAGTCGACCACCAGATAGCGGTGGCCGCCCGGGTCGTCGGGGCCTCCCGGAATGCGGAGCACCGCGTCCAGCGAACCGCTGAGATATCCACGCAGCGACTGCCGGCCCAGCGTCGCGTCGGTGAGCCGGTCGACGTAGGGCGCCAGCAGATCCCCGGGCGGCAGGTGGCGGTCGAGCAACTCCCCCACATCGGACAGCCGGATGTCCGGCGCCGCACCGCGCGCGTCACCACCGGCCAGCGGGAACTCGAAATCCAACTCGCACAGGCGGTCTCCCAGCGGAATCCGTCGCAAGGTCAGGCCGTCGGCCAGCGGACCCAGCGGCGTGTCGTGCATGGGGACCAGCCCGGCGGCCAGTTCGGCTGCGGGCACGTCCCCGGGCCACCACAGCGAGTGCTTGTCGATCTGTGCCCGAAGTTCGCCCTCGAGATCCGCGGCCTGCGGGTCGGCGGTCTCCAGCACCGCGTGCACCAGGCTGCCGAATTTCGCGCCGGTGGGCAGATCGGCCATCGGCGAGGGCACCTCCGATCCGGCGGGAGCCTCCAGCAAGGGGATGTCGGCCACTTCGTCGTCGAGTTCCAGCACCTCCGGCTCGCTGCCGACCCCGACCGCCTCCTGCGCCGAGCGGACCAGCCCCGAATAGGAGGTGCGCCGCCAGGTGGTGTCGATGTGGCGGTGGAAATGTCGAGCGCGCAGATCCTTCGGCGGCTCGTCGGGCGCCGGCCGCCTGACCGCGGCGGGCTGCGCCCGTTCCACGACGGGCCCGCCGTGATCCTCCCACTGCCGGAACCGTCTCATCGCCTCGTCGTCGGTGATCCCCTTCGGCTCGCAGCGGTCGCGGATGGTGGCCTGCCCGGGCTCGCGGTCGCGCAGCAGCCTGGACAGTCCCCCGTTGGGTTCGTCGTGCGCCGGCGCCCACCAGGCCACGACCTGCGACTGCGCCCGGGTCATCGCGACGTACATCAGCCGGCTGGCATCGCTGGCCTCCTCCCGCCGGCCCAGCGCCTCGACCGCCCGGTAGTCCGGACTGTCCGGGCCGCCGACGTGCAGACAGCGAACGTCGTTGTCGTGGAACAGGATCAGGTCGCGTTTCTGCACATTGCGGTTGAAGGCGAACGGCAGGTAGACGATGGGGAACTGCAGTCCCTTGCTGCCCCATACCGTCATGATCTGAACGGCCACGGCATCGCTGTCCAGCCGCCGGTAGCGCTCCGCGGCCGCGCCGCGCTCCTCGCGCCGGTTGCGCAACCAGTCCCGCAAACCAGGCAGCGTGAGGTGCTCGCGGTGGGCCGCCCGCTGCAGCAGCTGGGTCAGGTGCGCGAGGTCGGTGAGGTGGCGTTCGCCGCCGCGCCAGCGCAGCGCACGCTCGGTCATGCCCCCCAGCTGGGCGGCCTCCAGCACCGCGGCGACACCGACCTCACGGGCGTGGTCGGCCCACTCGCGGATGGTCTCGGCAACCCGGTCGGTCAGTTCGTCACCCTGTTCGGCGAGGTCCGCGGCGGTGTGGCCGAAGAACATGGTGCAGGCCGTCGCCCGGACCACCCCGGAGCGGTGCGGCTGGTCGAAGGCCTCCAGCAGAGTCAGCCAATCGGTTGCGGCCTGGGAGCCGAAAAGGTCGGAATCCCCGGTGTAGACGGCCGGGATGCCGGCGCCGACAAGGGCGTCGAAACAGGCTCGGGCGTCGGCGTGCTTTTCGACGATCACCGCGATATCGCCGGCCTCGACCTTGCGCCCGTCGAAGGTGGCCTCGCCGGCCAGCAGCGCACCGATGTCGCCGGCCAGGTCGCGGGGAATGAACTCTCGCAGGTCGCCGATCGGGATGGTCTTGGTGCCGGTCCGACCGAACTGTTCCCGGCCGACCACCCGAAGTCGGAACGGGTCGTTGCGTGGCGCGCCGGCCAGTCGGCTGCCGCGGTGGTGGGCGTCGACGTCGCGCACCACGATGCGCGGGTCACCCAACTCGGCACCCAGCAGGACCGCCTGCAGGCGCTCCAGCAGGGCGTCGTCGCTGCGCCAGTTCTTGCCGAGGGTCCGCTTGTCCCCCGCGGTGTCGGCCGCCGTCAGATAGGTGACGATGTCCCCGCCGCGGAAGGCGTAGATCGCCTGTTTGGGGTCCCCGATGAGCACCACCGTGCAGACTCCGCCGAACGCCTTCTCGATCACCGTCCACTGCACCGGGTCGGTGTCCTGGAACTCGTCGACCATGACGATCGGCCAGCGTCGGCTCATCCGATGCCGGGCCGCCGAGGTCTCACCGCTCAGCGCGTCGGCCAGCCGGGTCAGCAGGTCGTCGTAGCCCAGGACTCCGCGGCGGCGCTTGCGGATTTCCAGTTCGGTTAGCACGGCGTTGGCGAAGTCGATGCGTGCCGCCGCGCCGGTTCCCGGCTCCGGGTCCCGCGGCCGCAGTTCGGTGGCCGGGTTGCCGGCCACCTCGCGGGCCAGCGCGAGGGCTTGCGGATAGCTGATCGCAGGAGCGTCGCGGTCCCGGCCGTATCTGGCCAGGTACAGGTCGTCGACGACCTCGGCGATCAGGTCGTCGAGACTCTCGACGAGTTCCACCCCGGCGTCGGAATCGCCGGCCACCCCCAGCGAGTTCAGCACGATGTTGCAGAACTGGTGGACGGTGGCGATGGTGGCGGCGTCGAAACCGGCCAGCGCGTCGGCGAGGTTGGTCCGTCTCCGCTGGTGTTCCTCGGGATCGCACTCCAGCAATCGCGCGACCACCTGGTTGTCCCCGACCCGGGCGGGATCGGTGAAACATTCCAGGGCATGGGCGATCTGGCGGCGCACCCGCTCACGCAGTTCCTGGGTGGCGGCCCGGCTGAAGGTGATCAGCAGCATCTGGTCCAGCGTGGCCACACCCTCGGCGATATAGCGCGTGACCAGGGCGGCCAGGGCGAAGGTCTTGCCGGTACCGGCGCTGGCCTCTAGGACGGTGGTCGAGTTCGGCGCCGGCAGCGGGCCGAGCAGATCGAAGCGGCGGGGTTCGGTTCCCGGTTCCATGGCTAACCCCCCTGCACCGCTCGCAACAGCGGAAACCACAATCGAGCCGCGTAGGCGCCCAGCCGGTTGTTTTCGCCCGGGTGCTCCTCACCCGGGCGAGGCGGCTGCATCAGATCGTCCAGGGTCGCGCCCGGTCCCCACGCTCGCACGTGGGCCGGCTGCGCGTCCTCGCCGGGAAAGTTGGCCGAACGCCAGCGCTGACCGGCCGCGTACACCGGATCGAAACCGCTGTGGCGCGCCTCGGCCCAGGCGAAGGAGGTCTTCAGCGGCAGCGGCAGCGGCTCGCGCCGCCCGGCGTCGTAGATGGCCACCAGATCCCGCAGCAGTTCGGCCGCGGGTGTCTGCGGGCCGGCCAGCTGCGTCCGTCTCGGCCCGCCCCTGCCCTTGCCACGCCCGATGCACACCGCCGACCAGTCGGTGGCCGGCATGTGGGCGGCCAACGCCAGCAACGGGACCCACGCCGCAAGCAGGTGCTTGCCGTCCAGCCTGGAATAAGTGACCGACACCAGCCGTGCGCCGTAGACCGGCGAGACGGTGCCGGCCAGCCGCCGGCCCGCGCCGAGTTCGATGTCGACGTCGATGGCGCGGGCCGGTTCGGAGCGCAGCGGCATCGCTTCGGCGGCCAGTTGCACCACCCGGTCGAGGATCTCCTTGGCCTTGCGCCAGCCCAGCTGACCGGGCGGCAGGGTGCCGCGGCACCACTCGGCCTTCAAAGCGCGGTCCGGGCTGATGCCGGCCAGGACATCGCGCAGCATCCGGTCCCCGACGGTCCACTCCTGCAGGGCGTCGATCTCGACCGGAATCGCGTCGTCGATGCCGTCCACCTCGGCGGGCAGGGTGTAGTCCAGTGCCCGGAAGAACCCCTTGACCGGATCCCTGAAGAAGGCCGTCAGTTCGGCCAGCGACACATCGGCGGTATCCGGCGACGGCAACGGATGTGCGACGAAGCCGGGCGGGTCCTCGCGGTGGCCGGCGGCGACGGTGGCCGCCCGCTGAACGGTCGGGTCGAAGCTGAAGGAGGTGTCCGGCCGACGCCGGGTCAGCGCCCCGGGTTGCACATTGCGCGCGTCGAACGGCTGCAGCGGATGGCGCACGGTGATGCGCTCGCGCACCGGTTCGCCGGTGGTGACGTCGAACGCGTCGAGCAGCTCGGCCAGCGGCACGGCAGGGGGCCGTTGCTGACCGGAGTACTCGTCGGCCCCGGTGTAGGTGATCACCAGCGTCTCGGTGGCCGCGCAGACGGCGTCCAGCAGCAGTTGGCGGTCCTCCGAGCGGACGTCGCGCTCACCGGTCATCGGCTCGCGGGCCAGCACGTCGTCGCCGTCGAGGACACCGCTGCGGGGGAAGACGGTGTCGTCGAGCCCGACGAGGCAGACGACCCGGTGCGGTACCGAACGCATCGGAACCATCGTGCACACGGTCAGGGTGCCGGTGCGGAAGTTGGCCCGGGTGGGACGGCCCGCGAGGTGGCGACGCAGCAACTGGGCCACGTCGGACAGTTGCAGCGGTGTCTGGTCGCGCGCCCCCGCGGTCGCCGTGACGTCGTTGAATTCCCGCTCCAACTGGCTGAGCTGCCAGGCGTCGGCGTCCTCGACGCGGGTCAGGAGCCTTATCCCGTCGGCCAGTGCGGCCAGCCACTCCCGCAGCGGCCGGGTGCCGCTCAGCGAGTCCGTCACGACCTGAAGGCGGGCGCAGAACTCGGCCAGCCGACCGGCGAGTTCGACACTGTTGCTGCCGACGTCGTCCAGCGGCAGCGTGGTCTCGATGGCCCCCTGGGAGTCGTCGGAGAGCACCACCCCGGTCAGGATCCGGTCGAGGCCGAACCGCCAGGTGTTGTGCACGAAGTCGACGCCGTAGGGGGCGCGGTGCTCCGGGTCCAGACCCCACCGGATGTTGGCCTCGCGGACCCAGTCGGTGATGTCCTGCAGGTCGTCGTCGGTGAAACCGAAACGTGCCCGGACGGGCGTGGCGTTGGCGAGGTCGAGAACCTCGGTGGCGGTGACCCGGCTACCGGTCAGGCTGAGCAACTGCGACGCCACCGCCAGCAGCGGATTGGTCTGTACCAGGGAGCGGTCGGCGAGCCTGACCCGCAGGCGGTGCGCGGGATGCCCGTCGCGCACCACTTCACCGAGGCCGAAATCGGCCACGATCAGCGGGGCGTAGGTCTCGATATCGGGGCACATGACCAGGATGTCGCGCGGCTCGAGGGTCTCGTCGTCGGCGAGCAGACCCAGCAGCACCTCGCGCAGCACGTCGACCTGACGGGCCGGCCCGTGACAGCTGTGCACCTGGACCGAACGGTCGTCGTCGCGCAGTGAGCGGGACTGCGGGGAACGGTCCTGCGGGGAACGGTTCTGCGGTGAACGGTTTTGGGCGCGAACCGCATTGGCCGCGATATCGGATTGCAGCCAGCCCAGCAGGGTATCGGGGTGGTCGACACCGGGCAGGAACCGGTCGGAGGCCACCGCGCCGGGCAGGCAGCGCTGCAACTCGCGCAAGTCGCGCCCGAGCGTGGCCAGCAGGGGATGGCCGACCCGCCGGTGGCTGGTGTCCGAACGGCGCGACACGGGCCCCCGCAGGTCCTCCAGGGCTGTCCACAGCCCGGCGCTGGGATGGGGTAGCCACAGGTGTATCTCGTGATGGACGGCCAGCGCCTCGAGCAGTTCGATATCGGTCGCGGCCAGTCTGGTGTGGCCGAACAGCGACAGCCGGGGGGGCAACTGCTCGGACCCCGATTCCCTCAGCTGCGCAATGGTTTTGGCGTGCCGGGCATGCGGTGGGTCGATGGCCATCAGATCGGCCAGCGCCCGCCACAGCGGCGGCTGCCAGGCCAGGTCCTCGGCGAGTCCGTCGACCTCGCCGTCCAGCCAGCCGGCCAGCAGTTGCGGGCGCTGGCGGGCGTAGGAGGCGAACAGCCCGGCCAGCCGCCGCGCGACACCGTAGCGGCGGCCTTGCCGCAGGGTTCTCTCCTCCCCGACCGCGAAGTGGCCCAGGTGGTTGGCCAGCGTGGCACACCACGGTTGGTCGAGGTGGGCGTCGATGACCTCCAGCAGTGGCCAGGTCATCACGTCGGGCGACCAGGGGTCCTCATCACGGGTGCCGGCGATCTCGGTGATCAGCGAGGCCGGAGACCGGAAAGACACCCCCGCGCAGACCCCGTCGGCACCGGTGCCGCGGCCCAACACATGGGACAGCCGCTGGGACAGCCACCGTTCGACCCCGCGGGCCGGCACCACGACGAGATCCTCGGCGAACGGGTCGGGCGGCGGCGTGGCCAGCAAGTTCCCCAACCCGTCCGCGAGGACGTCGGTACGTTCCGCGCGAATAATGTGCAGGGCCATCGCGACAACCGTAGACCGCGCCTATGACATGTCCGGGCCGATAAGCTGTCGGCGCCGACGAGCGGAGGGCACCGATGCGGGCCGAGCGATTCGATTTCCCCAACGCCGAGGGCCATCTGCTGACCGGCCTGTTGGAACTGCCGGAGGGTGACCCCGCGTCCTACGCCCTGTTCGCGCACTGCTTCACCTGCAGCAAGGACAGCCGCGCCGCCAAACGGATGGCCGAGGCCCTCGCCGCGCGGGGCATCGCGCTGCTGCGGTTCGACTTCACCGGCCTGGGATCCAGCGAGGGCGATTTCGCCAACACCGATTTCTCCTCCAACGTCGATGATCTGGTCGCCGCGGCCGATCATCTGCGCCGCACCCACCGGGCGCCCTCGCTGCTCATCGGCCACAGCCTCGGCGGCGCCGCGGTGCTCGCGGCGGCCGGCCGGGTCCCCGAGGCCAAGGCCGTCGCCACCATCGCCGCCCCGGCCGACCCCGGCCATATCGCCGACCTGCTCGGCGACCGGACCGACGCCATCCGTGAACACGGCGAGGGCGAGGTCGTTCTCGGCGGTAGGCCCTTCCGCATCCGCCGCGAGTTCCTCGACGACATCGCCGAGCAGAATCTGCTCGCAGCGGTCGGCCGGCTCCGCAAGCCTCTTCTGGTCATGCACGCGCCCGCCGACCGGGTCGTGCCCATCGACAGCGCGACGCAGATCTTCCTCGCCGCGCGCCATCCCAAGAGTTTCGTGTCCCTCGACGACGCCGACCACCTGCTGGCCCGGCGCCGCGACGCCGGCTACGCCGCCGACGTCATCGCGGCATGGGCGTCGCGCTATCTGGCGACCTCCGAGCCGCCGCCGCAACCGGCGGACGCCGGGCAACCGCGTGCGGTCGAGGTCGTCGAGACCGGCGCGGGGATCTTCCAGCAGTCCGTTACGGCGGGTCCGCACCATCTGATCGCCGACGAGCCGGTCGAGGCCGGCGGCCTGGACACCGGCCCGGCGCCCTATGACCTTTTGCTGGCGTCGCTGGGGGCCTGCACGGCGATGACGCTGCGGCTCTACGCCGACCGCAAGCAGCTGCCGCTGACCCGGGTCTCGGTTCGGTTGCAGCACTCCAAGATCCACGCACAGGACTGCCACTCGTGTGAGACCGCCGAGGGCCGCGTCGACCGGATCGACCGGGTGATCACCCTGGAGGGCGATCTCGACGACGCCCAGCGGGCGCGGCTGAGCGAGATCGCCGACAAATGCCCGGTGCACCGGACCCTCAAATCCGAGATCGAGATCAGGACCGAACTGGGCTCAGCGAACGACGCTGGACGTTAGCGCCGTCTAATCCGGGCCACCGGGCGGCAACTGGCGTGGACCATCGGGCTCGCGCAGTTCACGCGGACCGGATGCCGCGCCGAGTTCGCGCCCGGCCCGGCCGGTCTGACCGGACAGGGCCGCCGCATTGCCGGTGCTCCGCCCGATCGGGGTGGCCCCGGCCGACCCGACAGCGACTCCGTCGTCGGCCCGCGCATTCCGGTGGAACCGCGATTCGACCCAACGGCGTTCCTCGCCCCCGGACACCGGCCGCCCGGCGCCGGGCTCCCCCTCAGGGCCGGGCTCCCCTTCAGGGCCGCGCTGCTCGCTGTCCAGCGTCACCTTGTGCACCCGCCGGAACGAGAACGTGATCTCCTCGACCTCCTCGAACGCCTGACGGGCCGCGCGCAGGGGCTGTTTGGTGGTGTCGATCGCCCGGCCAACGATCTGGGGCACCAGCGGGGTGATCCAGCGGGCCGCGGCCCTGACGTTGTCCATCGAGGCCAGGTTGGCCACCGACGCCACATTCGCCAGACCCGGGACCAGCGATCTGCGATCGGGGCGGTCGGTCGTCGTGGCGAGTTCAGTCCCGGGGCCGGACTCCCCCGGCTCGGGGGCGAGAAGTTCAGCCGCAGCCCGGTCGGCGGCGGCCCGGTCGGAGGCAGCCCGGTCGGAGGCCGCCCGACTCGCGGCTCTGGCCGCGGCGGCGATGGGTAGGTACTCCGCATCAGCCATCGTCCCGATGTCCCGGGCCGCGGTCAGGGGCCCGCCGGCCGCGGCGACCCGGCGCCGATGGTGCTCGCGGTTGATCTCGTACTGGGCCTCGGCCGCCAAGCGGGCGTTGGCCAGTTCCTGCTCGGCCCAGAGGGTTCCGGTCTCCGCGCGGACCTCGGCCTGCTTGACCGCGATAGCGGTCTGGGCATCGAGGTCCGCGATGTCGCGGCGGACACGGGCATCCCGCATCCGATCATCTGCGGTCTCGCCCCGCCACAGCCGCAGGATCAGCGGCAGCAGCATCAGCAACTCGAAGAATCCGATCGCCGTCAACCGCAGCACCAGCGTCTCGGCGCTGGACATGGTGAGATCGTTCATGGCGATCCAGCGGGCTCCAAGCCCTCGATCGGGATCGCTGACCGCGCTGGCGCGCGCCTGCGCCAACGCCTGTTCGCCGGCGTCGATCGCCTCGTCGAGGCCCGCCGCGCGATCGGTCCGCTCGGCGAGGGCGGCGTCGAGTTCCTGCTGGGAATCGGCCAGCATTGCGTTGGCGGTCCGGGTTTCCGGACCGGTACCGGGCACACCGGTGATCTGCGTCTGCGGGCAGTCCGGCGACGGGTTGTATTCACAGCGCGCCACAACCAACGCGTCGTCGCGGCGGGTACGGGCCTGCTCCACCGCGGAGTCCAGTTCGGCACGCGATGAGCGTGCCCGATCGAGGTCGGCCGAGGCCTGGGCGACGGCGGGCACGGATTGCACCGTCAGGACGGCGTGTTCGTCGATGCGCCGCTGGATCGAACCGGCGAAGAGCACCAGCGACGCCAATTCGCCGATGATCACCCCCACCGCAAGGGCGCCGAGTGCACGGCCCGCCAGCGCCGGGACACTGCGCGCCGAACCGCCGGCGACGGCGCGGCTGACCACGCCGGCCAACAGCCCGAAGAACAGCCCGAGGGCGACGGCGGCACCGGTCGGCACCTGCGGGGAGGCGGCCAGTGCCGTGGCCGAAACCAGCCACGCCAGCGCCGCGGTGATCACCACGATGACACCGGCCAGGGTGTCCGCGGAGCGCTCCCGCGGTTCCAGGACTGCGCGGGTGTCACCGCCGCCGAGCCAGATCAGAGCCTCGACGACACCGGACCCGGCCGGCTTCTGTTCTCCCCCGGTGGGGGAAGACTCGACCATTGTGGGGGAAGACATGTCGTTCTCCAGACGTTCGGAAACTCCAGAGTGCCAGGGCGGCAACGGATCCGCCCAATCGCCGGACCCCTGGGGTGACCGTCCCCACAATCCCGCGATCCGGAGAGCCAGCTCACCCTGGACGCGATGTCGCAGGTCAGCGGGTACCTATCCCAGCAGCCGGGCGATCGACCGCAGTGGGATGTGCAGCCAGCCCGGCCGATGCCGGGCCTCATAGGCGACCTCGTAGACGGCCTTGTCCAGTTCGTAAACCGCCAGGATCTCGGCGTGGGCGCGCGGGTCGGTCCCCGAGCCGGCGGCGTAGCCGTCGCAAAACGCCGCGCAGTTGCGCTGGACCCATTCCCGGGCCCGGGCGGCCAGTTGACGATCGGCTTGATCGTGCAGGCCGTGATAAGCCGCGTAATCGTAGGACCGCAGCATCCCGGCGACATCGCGAAGCGGCGAGTCCGGCCGTCGGCGATGCTCCAGCGGTTGGCCCGGCTCGCCCTCGAAGTCGATCAGCAGCCAGTTGTCCGGAGTGCGCAGCACCTGCCCCAGGTGAAGGTCGCCGTGCACGCGTTGCACCGCGATCGGCCGGTCGGCCACGGCGAGGTAGCGACGCTCGATCTCGGCCGCGTACCGATCGAGTTGGGGCACGCTCGCCGCGGCGGCGGCCAGTCGCTCCCGCATGAGATCGACCGCCAGCGGCGTGCTCGAGGTGCCCAGTGCTCGGGCCAGATCACCGTGCACCGAGGCCACCGCGGCGCCGAGCCGCTGCGACTCCCCGGCGAAGTCACCACCCACCTCGTGGGCGTACAGATCGCCCTCGGCGTAGAGGTCGCGGGTACTTGCCGTGGCCATGTTCCAACCCTCCGCCGAGTTGGCGGCATAGGCGGTGACCATGCCCAGCGAGCACGGCCCGTCGTCATCGGTCATCTCGAAGGACCCCAGCAGCCGGGGCACGTGCGGGTTGTCCGCGCGGGCCAGTACCCGGTGCAGTTCGATGTCGGGGTTGACCCCGTTGGCCACCCGCCGGAACAGTTTGAGAATCGCCTGCTCCTCGAAAACCACGCTGGTATTGCTCTGTTCGGCCTCGCTCACCCGGGCCTCGGCGTCGACCGGCAGCACCGCGCCGGGCTCCCGGGCGAATCGGACCGCACCGACCGAGGCCGAGGAATCCACCAGCGCCAGGAGGAATCGGGCCGAATCCGGCTCGTAGAGACCGTCATAGCCGGTGTGCTCCTCGACGCCGCCGATCGTCGCGATCCGGCCGTACTCCGCGACCGGGGCCGAATCCCACTGCACGAGAACCTGATAGCGGTCCCGCGAGGCGTCGGTGTAGCGCACGTCGAGCAAAGCGAGATCCAGACCCTCTCGCAGTGCGACGACGGCGTACGGCGTGGCCGAACCCCAGACTCGGCTGCGACCGGCGTACCAGCGCTGGTTGGGCAACCACTCCGACCAGGGCAGGGCGGCAATGTCGGGACTCATGGGTTCTCCTCGAATTGCAGCTTGAACCAGTAGAACCCGTGACCCGGCAGGGTGAGCAGGTAGGGCAGCTGGCCGATCCGAGGGAAGCGGACATGCCCGGTCAGTTCCACGGGGGTGTGCGAAGCCCAGTGCTGCAGATTCAATTCGATGGGCTGCGGGAATCGGGAGAGGTTGTTGACGCAGAGCACCACCTCGTCGTCGGACTCGCGGACGTAGGCCAGCACCGACGGGTTGGAGCCGCCGAGTTCCCGGAAGCCGCCCACCGCGAAGGACGGGTGGCGGCGGCGCACGGCCAGCATGGTGCGCGTCCAGTTCAGCAGCGAGGCCGAGGAGTCCCGCTGGGCTTCGACGTTCACCGACTGGTAGCCGTAGACCGGATCCTGGTTCGGCGGCAGGTAGAGCCGGCCCGGGTTGGAGGTGGAAAACCCTGCGTTGCGGTCCGGGGTCCACTGCATGGGGGTGCGGACGCCGTCACGGTCGCCCAACCAGATGATGTCGCCCATCCCGATCTCGTCGCCGTAGTAGATCACCGGGGATCCGGGAAGCGACAGCAGCAGCGCGGTGAACAACTCGATCTGGTTGCGGTCGTTCTCCAGCAGCGGGGCCAGCCGCCGCCGGATGCCGACGTTGGCCTTCATCCGGGGATCCTTGGCGTACTCGGCGTACATGTAGTCGCGCTCGTCGTCGGTGACCATCTCCAGGGTCAGCTCGTCGTGGTTGCGCAGGAAGATCCCCCATTGCGCGGTCTCCGGAATCTCCGGGGTATGCGCCAGGATCTCCGATATCGGGAACCGGGACTCCCGGCGGACCGCCATGAAAATCCTTGGCATCAAAGGGAAGTGGAATGCCATATGGCACTCGTCGCCGCCGCTGGCGGGATCCCCGAAATACTCCACCACGTCGGCCGGCCACTGGTTGGCCTCGGCCAGCAGCACCCGGCCCGGGTATTCGTCGTCGATCACCCTGCGGCACCGCTTCAGGAAGGCGTGCGTCTCGGGCAGGTTCTCGCAGTTGGTGCCCTCCCGCTCGAACAGGTACGGCACGGCGTCGAGCCGGAACCCGTCGATGCCCAGGTCCAGCCAGAACCGCAGGACGTCGATCATCGCCTCCTGCACGGCCGGGTTGTCGTAGTTCAGGTCGGGCTGATGGGAGAAGAACCGGTGCCAGTAGAACTGCCGCCGCACCGGGTCGAAGGTCCAGTTGGACTCCTCGGTGTCGATGAAGATGATCCGCGCGTCGCGGTACCGGTCGCTGGTGTCGCTCCAGACGTAGAAGTCGCCGTAGGGCCCGTGCGGATCGCGGCGGGACTCCACGAACCAGGGGTGGGTGTCGGAGGTGTGGTTCATCACCAGGTCGGTGATGATCCGGATGCCGCGGCGATGGGCCGCGTCGAGCAGGGCGACGAAGTCGTCCACGGTGCCGAACTCGGGCAGCACCTTGTAGAAGTCGCGGATGTCGTAGCCGCCGTCGCGCAGTGGCGAGTCGTAGAAGGGCGGAAGCCACAGGCAGTCCACCCCGAGCCACTGTAGATAGTCCAGCCGGTCGATCAATCCGAGCAGGTCCCCGGCGCCGTCGCCGTTGGAGTCGGCGAAGGCGCGTACCAGCACCTCGTAGAACACCGCGCTCTTGAACCAGACGCGGTCGGCGGGAAGGGCGCGGGCGTGGGCGAAGTCCTTGGCGTTGGGATGCGCCACCAAACCCCGGTCGACGTGTGTGCCATCGGGCGGGCTGATCGAACCTGCCCTGTCCACTACCCGGCCCCCTCCAACATCGCGGCCCTCTTCCACTACCCCGGTCCGGCGGGATCTAATCCTCCCGGCTTGGGGTCCGCTCAGTCGCGGACCCGCAGCACCACCTTGCCCCGCGCACTGCGGTTCTCCAGCGAGGCCACCGCTTCGGCCGCCTGCGCCAGCGGGTAGACCTGCGGCTGGGGCGGTGTCAGACGACCCGACGCCAGCAGCGCGGCAAGGCCCTGCCACTGCTCGGCCAGCGCTCCGGGGTGGGTCAGCGTCCAAGCGCCCCATCCGACGCCCACCACGTCGATGTTGTTCAGCAACAACCGGTTGACCTTGACCGTCGGGATCTCCCCGCCGGTGAACCCCACCACCAGCAGGCGGCCGGCCGGAGCCAGCGAACGCAGCGAATCGGTGAACCGGTCGCCGCCGACCGGGTCCATCACTATGTCGACGCCCCGGCCGCCGGTGAGTTCGGCCACCGCGTCCTTGAAGCCGTCGGCCAGCACCACATCGGTGGCACCGGCCGCGCGGGCCACCTCGGCCTTGTCCTCGGTGCTGACCACCGCGATCACCCGGCTGGCCCCGAGCGCGGGGGCCAGCCGCAGGGTCGAGGTGCCGATGCCACCGGCGGCACCGTGCACCAGCACCGTCTCCCCCGCCGCGAGGCGCCCACGTGTGGTCAGGGCGAAGTAGACGGTCAGGTCGTTGAACAACAGACCCGCACCCGCCTCGAAACTGACGTTGTCCGGAAGCGGGAACACCTGTTCGGCGCCGAGTACGGCGGTCTCGGCCATCGCACCACCGAGCATGGTCAGCCCGGCCACCCGGTCTCCGGGTGCGACGTGGGCACCCTCGGGGGCCGAGCGCACCACCCCGGCCAGTTCGGCACCGAGGATGAACGGCAGCTCCGGGCGGTACTGGTACAGACCGCGGGTCAGCAGCGCGTCGGGAAACGCCACGCCGGCCGCGTACACGTCGACCACGACACCGCCGTCGGCCGAAGGTTCGTCAACCTCGACCAGTTCGACGGACTCCGGTCCGCCCAACTCGCGGACCCTGACCGCACGCATCAGGGCCGCTCGATGGCCAGCAGCTCCACCTGCAACTCGCCCCGCGGGGTGCGATAGGTGATCGTCTCGCCGGCCGCACGGCCGAACAGGGCCAGACCCAGCGGGCTGTCGGCGGTCAGGGTGGTGTCCTCGGCCCCGGCCGGGGTCTCCTCGATGAAGTTGACCACCCGCATGGTGACTTCCTCGCCGTCCGACCAGCGCAACGTCACCTGGGTGCCGTTCGGCAGCTGGCCGGGGACCTCCGCGTTGCCGCCGGCCAGCAGCCAGCTGACCCGGCCGATCTGCTCCTCGACACCGGCGAGGTCCTCGGCGCGCTGCAGGGCCTCGGCGGCGTCGCCGCGGTCACCCACCGTCTCGGCGTCGCCCTGCAGATCGGCCCGCAGCTGATCGCGCCGCCGGCTCAGTTCGGCCAGCTCTGCTTCGAGCCGCTCCCGCTCCTGCTCGACGAAGTTCTGGGATCCGGTGTCCTGAGTCATGAACGCCAAGGTACCGAAGCCGTCAAGTCTCCGAACACCCATGTCGGCGCACACCGCAGCAGTGCCATCGGCGACACCGTCGGCACCCGACCCGCACCGGAGTATCGTCGCCGCCGTGGCCTCCCGCGACCGTGCCTCCCGCGACCGCACCCCCCGCGACCATGGTGACCCCGGTGACGCGCCGACCATGCCACCCCCGCTGAGCGAGGTCGCCGACGCGACCCGGCCCTCGGCCGCCGAGGAGGCACGCACCATCGCCGCCTCGACCAACGCCGGCACACTGGCCAGCCTCACCGCCGCCGGTGACCCGTGGGCGTCGTTCGTCACCTACGGTCTGCTCGACGGCGCACCGGTGCTGTGCGTCTCGCATCTGGCCGAACACGGCCGCAACCTGGCCGCCGACCCGCGGGCAAGCCTGGCGGTGGTGGCCCCCGGCACCGAGTCCGACCCGCTGGCCAGTCCACGCATCACGCTGGCGGGGGTCGTGGAGGTGCCCGTGGGCGACGAGCTCGACGCCGCCCGCGCGGCCCATGTCGACGCCGTGCCCGCGGCCCGCTATTACATCGACTACAGCGACTTCACCCTGTGGGTGCTGCGGGTGCGGCGGGTGCGCTGGGTGGGCGGATACGGGCGGATGGACTCGGCCGGCGCAGCCGACTACGCCGCTGCCGAACCGGATCCGCTGGCCCGCGATGCCGCCGGCGCGATCGCACACCTCAATGCCGACCACGCCGACGCCCTCGCCGAGATGGCCCGCGCCCGGGGCGGTTACCCGGACACCGAGTCCGCGGTGTGCACCGGCATCGACCGCTACGGGCTGGAACTCAAGGTCGGCACGCCCCGCGGGGCGGCCTACACCCGGGTGGGTTTCGGCGCCCCGCTCACCTCGACGGAGCAGTTGCGTCCGGCC
>JAGQTQ010000038.1:0-7282 GCA_020438905.1 Mycobacterium sp. | reverse complement strand
ACGGGTAGTGGCGCAGTTCGGCCCGCGGCGCCCGCCGCGCGGTTTCGAGGGTCGATGACGGCGGGGTGGTGGTGTCGGCGTCGCAGACGCACAGCAGCACCGGCATCACCAGCTTGGCGGCCGAGCGAACCGGCCGGTAGAGCGGCAAGGTCAACATCAACCGGGCGGCGACTTCGTTGCGCCACAACGACTCCGGGCCGACGATAGCCGCGAAACCCGCCACCACGTCGGGCTCGGTCAGGGCCGCGAAGGTACCCGGGTCGCCGGTGGCGGGCATCAGCCTCGGCGGGCGCCCGCGCAGCGAGCCGGCCTGGTCGAGCACCGCCTCCCGCGCAGCACGCAGCAGGTTGCCCAGCGGCATCCGGCGGATCACCGGCAGGCTGTCGGTGTAGGGAGCCTGGGCGATGACGGCGGCGATCCGGGGGTCTGAGGCGGCCACCGTCAGGACGTGACCGCCGCTGAAGGACGACCCCCACAGCACGATCCGGTCCGGGTCGAGCCCTTCAGCGTGGCGGGCCCAGTCGACGACGGCCCGGTAGTCGTCCTGCTGGCGGCCGATGTCGAGCACCTGGCGGGGCTGCCCGCCGGAGGCGCCGAAGTTGCGGTAGTCGAAGACCAGCACCGCAAACCCGGCGGCACAGAACGCCTCGGCGTAGGCGGGCAGTCCGTCGTCGCGGGTGGCCGAGAAACCGTGCGCCATCACCACGCACGGCACCGGCGCCGCGGACTGGTCCGGTCGGTACAGATAGGCGGCGAGTTGTTCACCGTGTGAGGGAATCCGGACGTCGACGCGCTCGTGGGCCATGCCCTCGAACCTAGTAGCCTCGACGCAACGAACGCTCGAGCGAGGAGAGACCATGACGACCGGGACCGAGGAACGGCAGTCGGTGGCGCAGCTTGCCGAGGAACAGGACTGGCAGCGCAGGGTCAGCGGTGACGAGCGCGGCGACATCTTCAACCGTGGCACCGTCCGCATCCGCGCCATCTGGGAAGGCGACGCCAAGCTGTGCGGCGCGACGCTGTTCCACGACGAGATGTACGAGTCCTATACGCGCGAGGTGCGGACGTTGCGCGCCTGGTTCAAGCGGTAGGCGGGTTCAAGCGGTAGGGCGGTTCAAGCGGTAGGGCTGAGCTCCAGTACCGCGGCGAGTTCCCGCAGCGCCGGCCGCGGATCCCAGGCCGGATTGCCGTCGCCGAGCACCTGCACCACCACATGGTCGGCACCGGCATCGAGGTGGGCGCTCACCGCGGCCGCGGCGCGCTCCACCGATCCCATGCCCACGATGCCCCGAGCCAGCCGTTCCGAACCGCCGCGGACGAAGTCGGACTCCTCGAAACCCTGACGCAGCCAAGAGTTCCGGTAGTTGGGCAGGCCCGAGTAGATCTCCAGGTGCAGGTGCGCCCGGCGCAGCTGCTCGTCGTCGTCCCTGCTGAGATCCGCGCCCCCGACGACCACCGCCTGCTCGGAGACCACCCACTTGTCCGGGCCCAGGATCTCCCGGGTGCGGGCGGTCTGATCGGGGTTGACCAGGTACGGATGCGCGCCGTCGGCGTGTGTGCCGGAGAGCTCGATCATCTTGGGCCCCAGCGCCGCCAGCAACCGCGTCGGCCGGCCGGATCCCGGCTCGACGGCCTCCGGCAGCGCCGACATCCGCTCCAGATAGGCCCGCATCGTGGCCAGCGGTTTGGAGTAGGTCCCGCCGAGCATGTGCGTCACCAGCGGACCGTGACTGACGCCCAGGCCGAGCACGAACCGGCCCGGGTG
Organism: Mycobacterium sp.; assembly: GCA_020438905.1. GTDB lineage: Bacteria > Actinomycetota > Actinomycetes > Mycobacteriales > Mycobacteriaceae > Mycobacterium. The sequence continues at coordinate 5,517 of JAGQTQ010000038.1, read as the reverse complement.
CAACGCAGTGAGGGTCCGGCCGGCGCCCTCCATCGTGCCGGCGATGCGGGCGTGGATGTTGGCGATGCCGGTGCCGATGACCAGGTGGCGGGTGGCCTGCAGGAAGGCCGCCGATTCCACCAGGCAGTCCTTGAGCCCCACTTCGGGCAGGAACAGCGATCCGAAGCCGAGGGCCTCGATCTCCGCGGCCACCTCCTGAGCGGCCGCCATGGGCCAGGTGTCGCTGGCCCACCACACCCCGATACGGGCCGGGAAGTCGATCCGCGCGCGCTCTTGGCTCACGGTTCCCCACTGTAATCCCGGCGCATACAGTCACGCCGCATACAGTGACTCAGGTGAGCTTCGACCTCTCCACCGTGTTCCGCACCGTCGCGACGACGCTCCCCGACCAACGGGTCATGGTGTGGCGGGACAAGCGGCTGACCTACGGGCAGATGGACGCCCGCATCGACGGGATCGCCCACTACCTCGCCGCACAGGGGCTCGGCTGTCACGTCGAGCGTGACCAGCTCGCCGGCCACCAGTGCGGTCAGGACACCATGGGTCTTTACCTGCGCAACGGCAACGAGTACCTCGAGGCGATGGTGGCCGGCTACCGCGCCCGCATCGCACCCTTCAATGTCAACTACCGCTACGTCGAAGAGGAGCTGCTCTACCTGCTCGGCGACGCCAAGGCCCGCGCCCTGGTGTACGCGGCCGAGTTCGCCCCGCACGTCCAGTCCATCCGCGGCCGGCTACCCGAACTGCGGCTACTGATCCAGGTCGCCGACGATTCGGGCAACGAGCTGCTGCCCGAGGCGGTGGATTACGAGTCGATCGTCGGCACCTCCGCACCCGCGACGGGGATGCCCGAGCCCAGCGGCGACGATCTCTACGTCCTCTACACCGGCGGCACCACCGGTATGCCCAAAGGTGTGCTGTGGCGTCAGCACGACATCTTCATGTCGGCGATGGGCGGCCGGCCGTTCATGGGCGGTGAGCCGCTGAGCTCCTACGACGACCTGCGCGAGCAGGTCCGGGCCGGTGCCGGCGCCCGGTCGCTGCTTCTGCTGCCGCCGCTGATGCACGGCGCCGCACAGTGGGGGGTGTTCAACACCATCACCAGCGGCGGCTGGATCGCCGTTCCCGACGACGTTCGCCGGTTCGACGCCGACGCCATCCTGCGACTGGCCGAACGCGAACGCGTGCTGGGCATCCCGGTGGTGGGCGACGCGATGGCCCGCCCCCTGGTCGACCAGATCGAGAAGGGCGATTACGACCTGTCCGGCTTGATGGCGCTGACCAACGGTGGAGCACCGCTGTCACCGACGGTCCGCGACCGGCTGCTCGCCGCGTTGCCCAACCTGATCATCATGGACGCCGTCGGCGCCTCGGAGTCCGGGGCGCAGATGACGACCGTGGCCACCCGCGGTGCCGAGGTGCGGGCGGCGACGTTCACCCCCTTGGCGGACACCACGGTCGTCGCGGTGGACTTCAGCCGCGTGCTGCGGCCCGGGGAGGGCGAGGGCTGGCTGGCACGGCGCGAGTTCGTGCCGCTGGGATACCTGGGTGACGCCGAGAAGACCGCCCGCACCTTCCCCACCATCGACGGGGTCCGGTGGTCGATTCCCGGCGACAGAGCCCGGCTGCTTGAGGACGGCCGGATCGAACTGCTTGGCCGCGACTCGGTGACCATCAACTCCGGCGGGGAGAAGATCTTCGCCGAGGAGGTCGAACGCGCCATCGCCAGCCATCCCGCCGTCTACGACGTGGTGGTGGCCGGGCGGCCCTCCGAGCGCTGGGGCAACGAGGTGGTCGCGATCGTGCAGTTCGCCGAGGGGAAGTCGGCGACCGATGACGAGCTCGCCGAGGCCTGCCGGTCGCATATCGCCGACTACAAGATTCCCAAGGCCTTCGTGCGCAGCGACAAGATCGTGCGCTCACCGGCGGGCAAGGCCGACTACCGGTGGGCCAAGGCGGTGGCGATCGAGGCGCAGGCAGGAAAGTAGGTCCCCCATGCGCTGGCGCGGAGTCAACCACGTCGAACTCAACGTGCTCGACTACGACGACTCGATCGCGTTCTACGACGCGATGTTCGGCTGGCTGGGCTACCGCAGCTTCTGGACGCTGGACATCGAATACCGGTCGACGTACTACATGGCCCGGTTTCCGGCCCCGCACAGCTATATCGGCATCCAGCCGGCCGCCACCGGCGAGAAGTTACGGCACACCGACCAGGCCGTCGGCATCAACCACGTTGCATTGTGGGCCAGGAACCGCGCCGAGATCGACCGCTTCCACGACGATTTCCTGGTTCCCGATCAGGTTCCCGTCGTCCACTCGCCCTGCGAGTACCCCGAATACACACCGGGCTACTACGCGGTGTTCTTCGACGATCCCATCAACGGCATCCAGTGGGAGCTGGCGTGGCTGCCCACCATCCCGTCGCCGGCCGCCGCGTGGCGGTCCTGGCGGGCGCTGCGGGGCTACCAGCGGGAGCACCCGGAATGGACTCATTCGGTGGCCCGGGAGGCCATGCGCACTCTTCCGGGACGCAATCGCTCCGGGTCGTGAGCGCCGCGCCCGGGGCTTGACCCACCGGACTTGACCCACCGGCTATGTATGGTTACATACTTAAATGGCCGGTCACCGTGAGCGCATGGTCACCTCCGCCGCACTGCTCATCCGGGAGCGCGGCGCCCGCCCCACGGCGATCGCCGACGTCCTGGCCCACAGCGGGGCCCCGCGCGGGTCGGCCTATCACTACTTTCCCGGTGGCCGCAACCAATTGCTCTGCGAGGCAGTCGATTACGCGGCCGACTACGTCGCCGACGCACTCGGGCGCGCCGCGGACTCCACCGAGATGCTCGACACCGCCGTGGCCTTCTATCGGAAGGGTCTGCTCGACAGCGACTACCGCGCCGGCTGCCCGGTGATGGCGGTGGCGGTCGAGGCCGGCGACCCGCAGATCGGCGCCGAGCCGGTGGCCCGTGCGGCGGCGGCCTTCGAGCGCTGGCGCGGGTTGATCCGCGAACGGTTGGTGGCCGATGGCGTGGCGGGCAACCAAGCGGCCGATCTGGCGGCCATGGTGATCGCCGCCCTCGAAGGCGCGCTGGTCATGGCCCGGGCCGGACGTGACGTGGCACCACTGGACGCCGCGCATCGCCAACTGCGTGTCCTGCTGGACGCGGCGACGACGAAGGGAACGCCATGACCGACTTGGGGCCCACCGACTGGAAGCCCACCGCCTGCATCCTCTGCGAGTGCAACTGCGGCATCCTCGTTCAGACCAGCCCGGCCGAGGAGGGTCGGCACCTGAGAAGGATTCGGGGCGACAAGAGCCACCCCGCCTCGGCCGGTTACACCTGTAACAAGGCGCTGCGGCTGGAGCACTACCAGGACGTCCCGGGCCGGCTGACCTCCCCGCTGCGACGGCGCGAGGACGGCAGCTACGAGGAAATCGACTGGGACACCGCGATCACCGAGATCGCCGAGGGATTCGCCCGGATCGCGCAGACCTACGGCGGAGACAAGATCTTCTATTACGGCGGCGGCGGCCAGGGCAATCACCTCGGCGGTGCTTACAGCAGTGCCTTCCTCAAACCACTGGGATCGCGCTACCGGTCCAACGCGCTGGCGCAGGAGAAGACCGGTGAGTTCTGGGTCGATTCCCAGCTCTACGGAGGCCACACCCGCGGGGAGTTCGAGCACGCCGAGGTCTCGGTGTTCGTCGGCAAGAACCCGTGGATGTCGCAGAGCTTCCCGCAGGCCCGGACGGTGCTCAACCAGATCGCCAAGGATCCGGCCCGCTCGATGATCGTCATCGACCCGGTCCGCACCGACACCGCCGAGATGGCCGACTTCCACCTGCAGGTCCGTCCGGGCACCGACGCCTGGTGCCTGGCGGCGCTGGCTGCCGTGCTGGTGCAGGAAGACCTCTGCGATGAGGCGTTTCTGGCCGAGCACGTCCACGGGGCCGACGAGGTGCGCGCGGCGTTCGGTGAGGTTCCGATCGCCGACTACGCTCACCGCTGCGGCGTCGGGGAGGATCTGCTGCGTTCGGCGGCCCGGCGGATCGCCTCCGCCGGCAGTGTCGCGGTGTTCGAGGATCTCGGCATCCAGCAGGCGCCGAACAGCACGCTGTGTTCCTACCTCAACAAGATGCTGTGGATTCTGACCGGGAACTTCGCCAAGCGGGGCGGGCAGCATCTGCACTCGATGTTCGCTCCGCTTTTCAGCCTCGGCGGGGTCGGCCGCACCCCGGTCACCGGCGCGCCGATCATCTCCGGGTTGATCCCTTCCAATGTGGTTCCGCAGGAGATTCTCACCGACCACCCCGACCGGTTTCGCGCCATGATCGTCGAGAGCAGCAACCCGGCCCATTCGATCGCCGACTCGGCGGCCTGCCGGGAGGCGTTCTCCTCCCTCGAACTGATGGTCGTCATCGACGTGGCGATGACGGAGACGGCGCGGCTGGCCCACTACGTGCTGCCCGCGGCCAGCCAGTTCGAGAAGACCGAGGCCACCTTCTTCAATCTGGAGTTCCCGCACAACACCTTTCACCTGCGCCACCCCTTGTTCGAACCGCTGGAGGGCACCCTTCCCGAACCTGAGATCTGGGCTCGGCTGGTACGTGCCCTCGGCGTCGTCGGTGAGGAGGACCTGCGCCCGCTGCGCGAGGCGGCCGACGAGGGCCTCGACTCATACCTGCAGGCCTTCTTCACCGCACTGGCCTCGAACCCCGCCCTGAACAAGATGCTGCCCTATGTCCTCTACGAGACCCTGGGCCCGACCCTGCCGGACGGGCTGGCCGGAGCCGCCGCGGTGTGGGGTTTGGCGCAGAAGGCCGCGCTCACCTATCCCGAAGCGGTGCGCCGGGCCGGGCACGCCGACGGCAATGCGCTCTTCGAGGCGATCATCGCCCACGGGACGGCGGTGACGTTCACCGTCCACGAGTACGCCGACGACTGGGCGCTCGTCTCCCACCCGGATCGCAAGATCGCGCTGGTGATCCCCGAATTGCTCGACGACCTGCGGGCTCTGCGGGATGCCCCGGCGCAGTTGACCACCGCCGACTTCCCGATCGTGCTCTCGGCCGGCGAGCGCCGGGCGTTCACCGCCAACACCATCTTCCGCGACCCGTCCTGGCGAAAGCGGGATGCCGAGGGAGCCCTGCGGGTCAGTCCCGCCGACGCCGCGGCGCTGGGTTTGACCGACGGCGCCCGGGCTCGCATCACCACCGCCGCCGGCAGCGCCGAGGCATCGGTGCAGGTGAGCACGGCGATGCAGCCCGGACACGCCTCGCTGCCCAACGGGTTCGGCCTGGAATTCGTCGATGCAGGCGGTCACCGCAGCACGACGGGCGTGGCCCCGAACTCGCTGACGTCGACCGACTGGCGGGATGCCTACGCCGGAACCCCCTGGCATAAGCACGTTCCCGCCCGAATCGAAGCGGTGTCCGCCTAGCGACCAACCGTATTCCGCGGCCCCTCAACCGTCACCCAGTAGTCGTTCGGGGTGGTGGTAGGTGTTGGTGCC
>JAGQTQ010000156.1 GCA_020438905.1 Mycobacterium sp. | reverse complement strand
GGCTGGCGGTCGGCGCGGAAATCCTCGTCGCGGTAGCACCGGGCGATCTGGTAGTAGCGCTCCATACCGCCGACCATCAGCAGCTGCTTGAACAACTGGGGGCTCTGCGGCAGCGCGTAGAACGAGCCGGGCTGCAATCGGGCGGGCACCAGGAAGTCGCGTGCGCCCTCCGGTGTGGACCGGGTCAGTGTCGGCGTCTCGATCTCGACGAAGTCGTGGCCGGCCAGCACCGAACGGGCGGCAGCGTTGGCCCGCGAGCGCAGCCGAAGCGCGTCGCCGGGCCCGCCGTCGCGGCGCATGTCGAGGTAGCGGTGCCGCAGCCGGGCCTCCTCGCCGGCGGGCTCGTCGAGCTGGAACGGCAGCGGCGCGCTCTCCCCCAGCACCCTCAGCGAGGTCGCGTTGACCTCGATCTCCCCCGTGGCGATGTCGGGGTTGGCATTGCCCTCCGGCCGGATCTCGACGACACCCTGCACCGTGACGCAGAACTCGGCCCGCAACCGGTGCGCGGAGGCCAGAACATCGGACTCACGGAACACCACCTGCGCCACGCCCGAACGATCACGAAGGTCGATGAAGATCACCCCTCCGTGGTCCCGGCGGCGGGCCACCCACCCGGAGAGGGTGACGGTCCGGCCGGCGTCGGAGGACCGCAACGAACCGGCGTCATGACTGCGCAGCAATGGGACTCCTCGGACGAAACATCGACGGCGTGGCGTGCTGGGCCGGATGAAGTCTAGGGAGTGCGCGGTCCGCATCGGCGACCGCCACCTGCAAATCGGCGATTGTGGCAAGCTTGACCGGGCGGCTCGCCGGGGGTCGGCGGCAACTTCTCGAGGAGCGCGGATGACCTTCAACGAAGGCATGCGGATCGACACCAGCACCACGTCGACCGGCGGCGGCGCCGGACGGGGCATCGCGATCGGCGGCGGCATCGGCGGCCTGGCGATCGTGCTGCTGGCGTTGTTCCTCGGCGTGGATCCCGGACCGGTTCTCAGCCAGCAGCAGGTCGGGTCGGAGTCCGGGTCGACCTATGACCTGAGCAAGTGCCGGACCGGCGCGGACGCCAACAAGTACGACGAGTGCCGGGTGGTGGCCACCGGCAACTCCGTCGACGGCGTCTGGGAACAGCTGCTGCGCGGCTACCAACGGCCGTCGATGAAACTTTTCAAGGGCCAGATCCAAACCGGCTGCGGTCCGGCCAGCAGCGACGTCGGCCCGTTCTACTGCCCCGCGGACTACACCGCCTACTTCGACACCGATTTCTTCAAGGTGCTCGAGACCCAGTTCGGTTCCAGCGGCGGCCCGCTGGCTCAGGAGTACGTGGTGGCCCACGAGTACGGCCACCATGTGCAGAATCTGACCGGTGACCTGAAGAAGGCCCACCAAGGCGTCCAGGGCGCGCAGGGCAACGGCGTGCGCTCGGAGCTTCAGGCCGACTGCTACGCCGGGGTGTGGGCGCACTACGCGTCAACGACCAAGCAGAAGGGCACCGATGTCCCGTTCCTGGAGCCGCTCAGCGACAAGGACATCGCCGATGCACTCTCGGCGGCCTCCTCGGTGGGCGACGACCGCATTCAGAAGCAATCCACCGGCCGGGTGAACCCGGAGAACTGGACCCACGGCTCGTCCGAGCAGCGCCAGAAGTGGTTCACCGTCGGCTACCGGACCGGCGACCCCAACCAGTGCAACACCTTCAAGGCCGCGAACCTGGGCTGATCGTCGGCGGCTACCAGGGGCGCAGCGCGCACTGCACGCCGCTGCCGCCCTGCTGGGAGACCACGACCTGACCGTCGACTGCGATCTCGCAGCGGAACTCCGGGTTGACCCGCAGTCCCCCACTGGCGCTGACGAACGCCCACTGCGACGGGTCCTCCAGGGTGGTCTGCAGAGTCCACGGCGAGCCGGGGCCGACCGTCGTCCTGGCCATCGGCATGTACTGCGGCTTGTTGGCCGCGGCCTGGTCCGGCGGGTCGGTGCTGACGTAGTAGATGTTGGCGGTCAGATCGCTGGTCGTGGTGACCGTATAGGTCACCTGGTGCGCGCCGTCGGGTGCGGCCGAGGTTGGTGTGGCGTCGGGCGCCGCAGCCTCGGGGGCTGCCGTCTCAGACGTGGCGGTCGGGGGGGCCGTCGGCTCGGTGCTGGTCGGCTCGGTGCTGGTCGGCTCGGTGCTGGTCGGATCGGCGCCGGCCGGGGACGCGGCCCCGATTCCCGCGGCGACGATCGCTGCTGCACCCAGCGCTGAGAGAAGTCGCATACCGGGGCTATCGCCGAACGGCGTCGTGGCGTTACGCGCGAGCCGTCTCAGCCGGCGTCACGCAGGCCCGAGCAGGCCTGCGAATCCGGCCGCGTCGCACCCTTCATCAGCCCGAACAATTCGATGGAGGCCCCCACGGCCCGATCGACGAAGTCGGTCAAACCGGCCAGATCACCCGGCCGCCGGGACGCCCGGGCGCCGACACCGACCAACGCGGGGTCGGACGAATCGAAGACCAGTGCGTCCACACACGGCGTACCGGCATTCCACCGGGCGGCGAGGCCGGTGAGCCGGTCACGGTGCTCTGCCGGGTAGAACCGGTCCGGTGAGATGCTGACCCGTACCGCGTCGTGGCGCACGCCGCGCACCTCGAGATGGACGTTGAGCCGACCCCGGTACGCATCCACCAAAAAGTCGACGAAGTAGAAGAACTCGTCGTCATGGTGGCCGCGGAAATACCGCACCCCCCGGCTGCGCAGGTAGTCCTCGATCAGCTCGTTCATACCTGGTCAACGGTGGGCGACCGCCTGGGGGTTCCCCGCTTCGGCTAAGAAATCAGTGAGGCCTGCAAGGCCGGATGGCCAGGTCAGCCCAATCTCGAAAGAATCTCGGCAACAACCGAACCGACGGCAACGTCGACCTGCTCGCCATTGGTCAGATCCTTGACGCCGACGGTGCCGGCCTCGATGTCGCGGTCTCCGGCGACCAGTGCGATGCGTGCGCCGGACCGGTCCGCGGCGCGCATGGCACCCTTGACGCCTCGGTCGCCGTAGGCCAGATCGACCCGCACGTCAGCGGCTCGCAGGGACGCCGCCAAGCGGGCGAGCTCGATCTTGGCGTCCTGCCCCAGGGGAACGCCGAACACCTCGCAACGGCTGACGTCCCCCGCCGTCGTTCCCTCCGCCCGCAATGCCAGAATGGTCCGGTCAACCCCGAGCCCGAAGCCGATACCGGAGAGGTCCTGGCCGCCCAGCTGCGACATCAGCCCGTCGTAGCGGCCGCCGCCGCCGATGCCGGACTGCGCGCCGAGGCCGTCGTGGACGAACTCGAAGGTCGTCTTGGTGTAGTAGTCCAGGCCCCGCACCAGTCGCGGGTTGACGACGTAGGGCACCCCGAGGGCGTCGAGGTGGGCGAGCACGGTGCGGAAATGCCGCTCGGCCCCCTCCGAGAGGTGATCGAGCATGACCGGGGCCCCGGCGGTCATCTCGCGGATGTGTGAACGCTTGTCGTCCAGCACCCGCAGCGGGTTGAGCGCCGCGCGCTGCCGGGTCACCTCGTCGAGGTCGAGTCCGAACAGGAAGTCCTGCAGCAACTCCCGGTACTGCGGCCGGCAGGTGTCGTCACCCAGCGAGGTGATCTCCAGCCTGAACCCGCGCAGCCCCAGGCGGCGGAACCCCTCGTCGGCGACCGCGATCACCTCGGCGTCCAGTGCCGGGTCGTCGATCCCGATGGCCTCGACGCCGACCTGCTGAAGCTGGCGGTAACGACCCGCCTGCGGACGCTCGTAGCGGAAGAACGGCCCGGCGTAGCACAGTTTCACCGGGAGCGCGCCGCGGTCGAGGCCGTGTTCGATGACCGCCCGCATCACCCCGGCCGTCCCCTCCGGGCGCAGTGTGACCGATCGGTCGCCGCGGTCGGCGAAGGTGTACATCTCCTTGGACACCACGTCGGTGGACTCGCCCACTCCGCGGGCGAACAGCGCGGTGTCCTCGAAGACCGGTAGTTCGATGTCGCCGTAGCCGGCCCGCCGGGCCGCGCCGAGCAGGCCGTCGCGCACCGCGACGAACTCGGCCGAATCCGGCGGCAGATAGTCGGGGACGCCCTTGGGCGCCTGGAAGGCGCTCACAGCGAGGTGATCCCTTGCAGAAAGGGGTTGGCTCGGCGCTCGGCTCCGATCGTGGTGGCCTCGCCGTGACCGGGCAACACGCGGGTGTGGTCATCGAGGGACAGCAGTTTGGTGACGATGGAGTCCAGCAGGTCCCGGCCGCTGCCGCCGGGCAGGTCGGTGCGACCGACGGACTGCTTGAACAAGGTGTCCCCGGTGAAGACCAGGCCGGCGTTGGTGCCCGACACCCGGAACGCCACCGAACCGCGGGTGTGGCCCGGGGTGTGGTCCACCGTCACGCTGACACCCCCGAAGTCGAGCAACTCGCCGTCCCGCTCCAACCCGACGACCTGGCGTGGCTCGCGGAACATCGAGCCGATCAGCACCTGCCCGATCCGCGGGCCGAATCCCCTGATCGGGTCGGTGAGCATGGATCGGTCCGCCGGATGGATGAAGACCGGGCAGCCGTAGGTGTCGGCCACCTTCTGCGCCGACCAGATGTGGTCGATGTGCCCGTGGGTCAACAACACCGCCGCCGGCGTGAGTCGGTTCTCGTCGAGGATCCGGCGCAGCGGACCGAACGCCCGCTGACCGGGGTCGACGACGATCGCGTCCGCGCCGGGGTGGGGCGCCAGGACGTAACAGTTACAGGCCAACATGCCGGCCGGAAACCCGGTGAGCAACACGGCGAACAGTGTCCCATGTTCCGATCAGGGTTCCATGATCAACGGCCCCTTCTTCGCTTGGCGTGGGTCCTACCGCCCGTTCACATGTTCGGCTGGCACACTCGTCTGCGCGATTGAAAGATCACCTGAACAACGGAGGACGCCGCGGTGCCCACGAACGCACAACGACGCGAAACGGCCAAACGCAAGCTCGAGCGGCAGTTGGAGCGCCGCGCCCAGCAGGCCAAGCGCCAGCGCATCCTGACCGTGGTCGCAGCGATGGTCGCCATGGCCGCCGCTGCGGCGGTGATCGTGACCTTCGTGCTGAACGACACGAACTCCTCGACGACCACCGCCTCGCCCTCGAGCACACCGGAGGCCACACCCACGGCCACCCCCGCACGCGGCGGCGAAGGCCAGCTTCCGGTGTTCAAAGCCCCGGCCGACTACGGCGCCAACTGCCAGTACCCGGGCGCCCAGCCGGCCGTCAAGAAGGTCGACAAGCCGAAGTCGGGGAAGGTGCCCACCGATCCGGCGACGGTCAGCGTCAGCATGTCGACCAACGAGGGCAATATCGGCCTGATCCTCAACAACGCCGAGGCGCCGTGCACGGTCAACAGCTTCGCCAGCCTGGCCCAGAAGGGTTACTTCGACGACACCGTCTGCCACCGGCTGACCACGGCGGGTTCGCTGGGCGTGCTGCAGTGCGGTGACCCGAGCGGAAAAGGTACCGGCGGCCCGGGCTACCAGTTCGCCAACGAGTATCCGACCAACCAGTACGACAAGGGTGACCCGGCCCTGCAGCAGGAAGTGCTCTACCCGCGCGGCACGCTGGCCATGGCCAATGCCGGCCCGGACACCAACGGCAGCCAGTTCTTCCTGGTCTACAAGGATTCCAAGCTGCCGCCGAACTACACGGTGTTCGGGACCATCGACCAGACCGGCCTGAGCACCCTGGACAAGATCGCCGAAGCCGGGGTCGCCGGAGGCGGCAACGACGGCAAGCCCGCCACCGAGGTGAAGATCAAGTCGGTTCTGCTGGACTAGCGCGCCCTGCCCGTGAGCGTTCCACCGTTGGGCCCTCCGCCGGTCCCCCCGCCGGCGGGGGGCACCCCGTACCCGTACCTGCCGTACCCGCCCCATCCCCCGCAGCGCACCAACGCCTACGCGGTGGCTTCGCTGATCTGCGCCTTCCTCTTCGCCCCGCTGGGTGTCCTGTTCGGGCACCTCTCGCTGTCCCAGATCAAGCGCTCCGGTGAGCAGGGCCGCGGGCTCGCCATCGCGGGTCTGGTGATCGGCTATGTGATCACCGTCGGAACCGTCCTGGTGCTGGTGATGGGTGCGCTGCTGCTGTCCTGGGCGGCCAAGGTGGTGCGGGAGAACCCACAGCTGGGCGCCTCGGGGCAGCCGGGGCGGCCGTCGACCACGCTGGACGGCTCCCTGCCGCCGTTCGCGCCGCCGGCCGGACTCGGATCGGCCTGCGCCTATCCCGCCACCCCGACCGCGGCGGCCAAGCCGGTCAAGCCGCCACGCGGCGGAAAGGTGGCCCGCGAGCCCGCGGCGCTGCAGGCGACCATGCGGACCGACGAGGGCACGGTGGGGCTGAGGCTGGACAACGCCGAGGCTCCGTGCACGGTCCACAGTTTCGTAAGCCTGGCCAGGCAGGGGTACTTCGACGACACACCCTGCCACCGCCTGGCCACCGCACCGGACCTCTCGATGTTGCAGTGCGGTGACCCGACGGGCACCGGCGCGGGCGGGCCTGGCTACCGATTCGCCAACGAATACCCGACCAACCAGTACCGGCCGCTCGACCCGGAGTTGAGGCAGCCGGTGGTGTATCCGCGGGGCACGCTGGCGATGGCCAACTCCGGCCCGGGCAGCAACGGCAGCCAGTTCTTCATCGTCTACCGGGACTCCACGCTTCCGCCGACCTACACGGTGTTCGGACGCGTCGACGACCGCGGGCTGGCCGTGGTGGAGCGACTGGCCGCCGACGGTGTTCGCGGCGGCGGCACCGACGGGCCACCCCGGCAGCCGATCACCATCACCGCGGTCACGGTCCGATAGGCCCCGAAGGCTCTCAAGCCTCGGTCGGCGCCGGCTCTCAGGCGATCCCGGCCGCCGTTTCCGCGGTGATCCCCGGGTGCAGGACCGCGACCGGACAGCTGGCGTGCGCCAGCACCTTCTGGGTCACCGAGCCCATGATGAGCCCGGAGAACCCACCAGAACCGCGGCTGCCCACCACCAGCAGTTCGGCACCGGCCGCCTCGGCCAGCAGGACTTCGGCAGGCCTGCCGGTCCCGGTGACATAGGACACCGGGACATCGGGGAAGGAGGTTGCGGTGACGATCACCGGGGAGTGGAAGGCGCTGGTGTCCGATCCGGGCGTGGCGTCCTCGGGGTTGAACTCGTGGGTCTCCGGCTCCCCCCGGGTCGGATCCACCGACACCGCCACAACGCCACAGGCGATCGCCTCGGCGTGCCGGAAGGCGAACGCGGCGGCGCGGTTGGATGCCGGCGACCCGTCGTAACCGAGCACCACCTGGCCGGGGTTCCCGGTGAGGCCCTCGGTGTCCTCGAAGGGCGGGCAGCCCTCCACGCCGGAATGCACCACCACGACCGGGCACTGCGCGTACGGGGCGACGTGCATGGTGGTCGAGCCCAGCAGCAACCCGCGGAACCCCTCGATCCCGCGTGATCCGAGCACCAGCACATCGGCGTTCTCCCCCACCGCCAGCAGTGAGCGCACCGGAGCGTCGGGCATCTGCAGGGCCCTGATCTCTACGTCGGGAGCCGTTGCACGGGCAAAGGCCACTGCCGCTCCGAGCACACCGGTGGGCTCGGCCACCAGCGCCGGATCGCCCAGCGCGTCCGGACGCGCGTAGAGGACGGTCAGCGGCAACCCGTAGGCGACGGCGGTGGACGCCGCCCACCGCACCGCCGCGACGCCGTGCTCGGACCCGTCGGCGCCGACCACGATGCCGCTCTCGGCCGCGACGACTTCCTCGGTCATGTCGGTGCCCTCCGTCCGTGTTAATGGGTGTTACGAACCGCGTCACGCAATGCAAACACCGAAAAGGTGGCGGTGTCAGCGGTACGGTACTTCCGCAGCGATTCAACAGTGAACCCGGCGGGGGTGCGGCATGACAGAAACACACCAGATTCACCATGCTGTCGAACCCGACCTGCACGACAAGGGGCTATCGCGCAACTCGGTGGGTGTGCTGGGCAGCGTGGTGCTGGGGATCTCCTCGGTGGCCCCGGCCTACTGCCTGACCGCCACCATCGGCATTCTGGTCACCCAGACCGGCCACAAGATGGCGGTGGTGATCATCGCCGGATTCCTGCCGATGTTCTTCGCCGCCTACGCCTACCGCGAGCTCAACAAGGTGATGCCCGACTGCGGCACCTCGTTCACGTGGACCACCAAGGCCTTCGGCCCCTACATCGGCTGGCTCGGCGGCTGGGCGGCCATCCTGGCGACCGCCATCGTGCTGTCCAATCTGGCCGGCGTCGCGGTGCAGTTCTTCTATCAGTTCCTCGGGGACCTCTTCGGCAGCAAATCACTCGGTCAGCTGTGGGAAACCCCGTGGATCAACGTGGCCACCTGCCTCGGGTTCCTGGCGGTGGCGACGTGGGTGGCTTATCGGGGGGTGACCACCACCGAGCGGGTTCAGTTCGTCCTGGTTGGCTTTCAGCTGGTGATGCTGCTGACCTTCGCACTGATCGCGGTGGTGAAGTCCGGATCCGCGCCGACCGGGATGTCGTTCAGCTGGGACTGGTTCAGCCCGTCGGGGCTGACCCTGTCGGCGTTCATCGCCGGGTTGTCCGGGTCGATCTTCGCCTTCTGGGGCTGGGATACCTGCCTGACGGTCAACGAGGAGTCCAAAGGCTCGGAGAAGACCCCGGGCCGGGCCGCTCTGCTGACCGTGCTGTCGATCCTGCTGACCTACCTGATCGTCGCGACGGCCACCCAGATGTACGCCGGAACCGGTACCGAGGGCCTCGGCCTGGGCAACCCGGACAATGCCGAGAACGTCTTCGGCGATCTCGCCGAGCC
>JAGQTQ010000037.1 GCA_020438905.1 Mycobacterium sp. | reverse complement strand
CCAAGCACCTGCACATCGGCCTGGCTCCGCTGAACGTCACCTTCAAGCGGCTGCCCAACGCGCTGGGCCCGCTGCTGCCGATGGAGTCCAAGGGCATCTACATCAACTTCGAGGATCCCGCCGAGGACGCCGTGTTCGGACACGGCAAGATCGAGGACTTCACTTGGAAGGGCTACCTGGACCTCACCACGTGCACCGAGTGCGGTCGCTGCCAGTCGCAGTGCCCGGCCTGGAACACCGGCAAACCGCTGTCTCCGAAGCTGCTCATCATGGACCTGCGCGACCACCTGTTCGCCAAGGCGCCCTACATCTTCGGTGATAAGAACCCGACCGCCGACGCCCTCGTCGACACCGAGGGCGGCTTGGAGATGACCCACGCCGACGACGAGCACCACGTGCCCGAGTCCGGTTTCGGCCGAGTGCCGGAGAACTCCCCGCTGCAGGCCACCCGGCCGCTGGTCGGTGATGCCGAGGCGCTCGGCGTGATCGACCCCGACGTGCTNNNGCGTGCGTCGAGCAGTGCCCGGTGGACATCGAACACATCGACCACATCGTCGACATGCGCCGCTACCAGGTGATGATGGAGTCGGAGTTCCCCGGCGAGCTCGGCGGCCTCTACAAGAGCCTCGAGACCAAGGGCAACCCCTGGGGCCAGAACGCCAAGGAGCGCCTCACCTGGATCGACGAGGTCGACTTCGACGTCCCGGTCTACGGCAAAGACGTGGACTCCTTCGCCGGGTTCGAGTACCTGTTCTGGGTCGGCTGCGCGGGTGCACTCGACGACCGCGCCAAGAAGACCACCAAAGCGGTCGCCGAACTGCTCTCCGCGGCCGGGGTGAAGTTCCTGGTGCTGGGCGAGGCCGAGACCTGCACCGGCGACTCGGCGCGACGCTCGGGCAACGAGTTCCTGTTCCAGCAGCTGGCGGCGCAGAACGTCGAAACCCTCAATGACCTGTTCTCCGGTGTCGAGCGGGTCGACCGCAAGGTCGTGGTCACCTGCCCGCACTGCTTCAACACGCTGGGCCGCGAGTATCCCCAGGTCGGCGGCAGCTACACCGTCCTGCACCACACCCAGCTGCTCAACCGACTCGTGCGCGACAAGAAACTCGTCCCGGTCAACCGCGTCGACGGCGGCACGCTGACCTACCACGATCCGTGCTACCTGGGCCGGCACAACAAGGTCTACGAGGCGCCCCGCGATCTCATCGGGGCCTCCGGCGCGACGCTGACCGAGATGCCGCGGCACGCCGAGCGCGGCTTCTGCTGCGGTGCCGGCGGAGCCCGGATGTGGATGGAGGAGCACCTCGGCGAGCGCGTCAACCACAACCGCGTCGATGAGGCGCTGACCCTGGACGCGACGACGATCGCCACCGGCTGCCCGTTCTGCCGGGTGATGCTCTCCGACGGCGTCGGCGACCGGGGCAAGGCCGAGGAGGTCGAGGTGGTCGACGTGGCCCAGCTGCTGCTGGGCTCGCTGGACCGCGCCACGATCACGCTGCCGGAGAAGGGCACGGCCGCCAAGCTGGCCGCCGCGGCCGCTCCCGCGGTCAAGCCTGCGGCGCCCCAGCCCACCGCGACGCCCGAACCGGTGGCCCAGACCGCCCCGGCTGCCGCGCCCGAGGCTCCCGCTGCTCCCGCTGCCGCGGCACCGGCCAAGGGGCTGGGCATGGCCGCGGGCGCCAAACGCCCGGGGGCCAAGAAGGCCGCACCGGCGCCTGCCCCGGCCGCACCGGCCGCCGAGGCGGCCCCGGCGCCAGCCGCTCAGCCGGAGGCCCCGGTCAAGGGACTGGGCATGGCCGCTGGTGCACGCCGCCCCGGCGCCAAGAAGGCCGCACCGGCGGCTTCTGCGGCGGCCACACCGGTGGCACCGGCCGCTGAAACGGCGCCGGCCGCCCCCGTCGCTCAGCCGGAAACGCCCGTCAAGGGGCTCGGTATGGCACCCGGCGCCCGCCGCCCCGGCGCCAGGAAAGCCACAACTGAGACCGCCGCTCCGGCCGAGCCCGCTGCGACTGAGCCCGCTGCCACTGCACCCGCTGCCACTGAGCCCGGTGCCACTGGGCCCGCCGAACCCGCAGCGCCTGCTGCGGCGGAGGCTGAACCGGCCAAGCCGGTCAAGGGCCTGGGCCTGGCGAAGGGCGCCCGACCGCCGGGCAAACGCCGTTAGGAGAAGTTGCTGATCTTCTGGACCTGGAACTGGGCCGCGGTGACCTGACCGCCCGGGCACTCGCCGTTGGAGTCGGCGGTCACGGTCCCCGCACCGGTCACCGCGTCCACCGAGTAGGCGATGACCACCGGCGCGTAGGCCCCGTTGTCGCAGACCACACCGTCGGGCTTGGTCACGGTGAGATTCCACCGTCCGCCGTTCATCACGGCATTGCCGCTCCAGCCGACGTTGCTGTTGATCTTGGCGATGCAGCCGTCAGTGGCGCAGGTCGACGATGCCGTCCAGAACGAGTCCTGGTCACCGCCTTTGATGTCATAGGTGCCGTTGAGCAGCGGCGGTTCGGCCAGCGCCGGGACCGCTCCGCCGAGGGCGGCAGCCGCCATGGAGCCACCCGTCACCACCGCGCGTGCGATTGCCAGTCTCATTCCCTGCGCCTTCCGGATAATCGATGCGACAAGCTAGCAGTGTCAGCGGTATCGACGGCCGAATCCACAGCAAGACCCCGTTCGTATCCACCGCGTTGTGAAACCGAGCGCGGGCCGTGACTGGAAAAAGGGTTTGCCCGGCCGTGGGAGAATCATCGACGTGACTACCCACCAGCTGCCGTGGCATCCCCCGAGCCACCACCCACGGCCGCGAACCTTCGCGCAGTCGACCAAGCTGCAGGACGTTCTCTACGAGATCCGCGGTCCGGTGCACGACCATGCCGCGCGCCTGGAGGCCGAGGGCCACCGCATCCTCAAGCTGAACATCGGCAACCCGGCGCCGTTCGGGTTCGAGGCGCCGGATGTGATCATGCGGGACATGATCCAGGCTCTGCCCTACGCGCAGGGCTACTCCGACTCCAAGGGCATCCTCTCGGCGCGGCGGGCGGTGGTCACCCGCTACGAACTCGTCGAGGGTTTCCCCCGGTTCGACGTCGACTCGGTATTCCTGGGCAACGGCGTCTCGGAACTGATCACCATGACACTGCAGGCCCTGCTGGACAACGGCGATCAGGTGCTCATCCCGGCCCCGGACTATCCGCTGTGGACGGCGTCGACCTCACTGGCCGGTGGGACACCCGTGCACTACCTCTGCGACGAGACCAACGGCTGGCAGCCCGATATCGCCGACCTGGAGTCCAAGATCACCCCCCGCACCAAGGCGCTGGTGGTGATCAACCCGAACAACCCGACCGGTGCGGTGTACGGCCGGGAAGTGCTGCAGAAGATGGTCGATCTGGCCCGCAAGCACCAGTTGCTGCTGCTGGCCGACGAGATCTACGACAAGATCCTCTATGACGATGCCCAGCACGTCTCACTCGCGTCCGTAGCGCCCGACCTGCTCTGCTTGACCTTTAATGGCCTGTCCAAGGCCTACCGGGTGGCGGGATACCGCTCGGGGTGGCTGGTGATCACCGGTCCCACCGATCACGCCACCAGCTTCATCGAGGGGATCAGCCTGCTGGCCAATATGCGGTTGTGCCCGAATGTTCCTGCACAGCATGCGATTCAGGTGGCACTTGGCGGGCATCAGAGCATCGACGACCTCGTCCTGCCCGGCGGCCGGCTGCTCGAACAGCGCGACATCGCCTGCGCCAAACTCAACGAGATCCCGGGTGTGTCCTGCGTCAAACCCCAAGGGGCGCTGTACGTCTTCCCTCGTCTGGACCCCGAGGTGCACGATATCGTCGACGACGAGAAGCTCGTCCTCGATCTTCTGCTCGAGGAGAAGATCCTGATGACTCAGGGCACCGGCTTCAACTGGCCCGCCCCCGACCATCTGCGCCTCGTCACCCTGCCGTGGGCACGGGATCTCGCGAAAGCCATTGAGCGGCTGGGCAATTTCCTGGCCAGCTACCGCCAGTAGCCGGTGGTCCACTCACACCATCACTCGCCTGGCGGCCCGGTGCCGCTGAGTCCGTTGGCCGCGCGTGTGGTCATAGCGGTACTGGCCCTCATCGGCCTGGCGGTGGCCGTCGGCGCCGTCGTGCTGTGGCCTTCGGGGTCGAAGACCGACATCCCACTGCCGTTCCAGAACGCACAGGGCGGTTCGGTGACCACCGAGGCCGGGCACGTCGCCTCCACCGCCCTGGGGGACTGCGGCAGCCCGTCGGTCGGGCAGGTGCTGACCGCCGCACCACTGCCCGGCGCCGAGGGCAGCGGCACCTGCGTGCAGTCGCTGGTCAAGATCGACACCGGGCCCAACGCCGGCGCCGACACGCTGCTGGAGTTCTCCCGCGGCCCGGGGCAACCAAACCTCCTGGCCGGTGACCACATTCGCATCTTCCGGCAGGTCGACCAGCAGGGTTCGACCAGTTACGGCTTCTACGACTACGAGCGGGCCTGGCCACTTGCACTCCTTGCGGCGGGCTTCGCGGTGGTGACCGTCGCGGTGGCCCGGTGGCGGGGGCTGCGGGCGCTGCTCGGGATCGTGGTCGCCTTCGTCGTGCTGACCGTGTTCATGCTCCCGGCGTTGCGGGACGGCGCTCCAGCGGTTCCAGTGGCACTGGTGGCCTCGGCGGCGATTCTTTTCGCGGTGATCTACCTGGCCCACGGGGTGAGCCTGCGCACCAGTGCGGCGCTGCTCGGCACCCTGACCTCGCTGGTGCTGGCCGCCGTATTGTCCTGGGGCGCCATTGAAATGGCCCACCTGACCGGGCTGTCCGATGACCGCAGCAATGAGGTGGCCACCTACCTCGGGACCGTGTCGATCACGGGCCTGTTGCTGGCGGGATTCATCGTCGGTTCACTCGGGGTGCTCAACGATGTCACGATCACCCAGGCCTCGGCGGTGTTCGAGCTTGCCCAGCTCGGGCACGGCAACCGCCGCCAGGTGTTCGCCCGGGCCATGCGGGTCGGCAGCGACCACATCGCCAGCACCGTCTACACCCTGGTGTTCGCCTACGCCGGAAGCTCGCTTCCGCTGCTGCTGCTGTTCAGTGTGGCCAACCGGTCACTGGGCGATGTACTCACCGGCGAGAGCGTGGCCATCGAAATCGCCCGATCGGCGGTGGGCGGAATCGCACTGGCGCTGTCGGTGCCGCTGACCACCGCCGTCGCCGCGGCGCTGGCAACGCCTAACGCCGATCCAGCAGTTCCAGGAGATACCGGCCGTACCCCGACTTGAGCACCTCGCCGGCGAGTTCGGCTAGCCCGGCGTCGTCGATGAAACCCATCCGCCAGGCGATCTCCTCCGGGCAGGCCACCTTCAGGCCTTGGCGTGCCTCGATGGTGCGGACGAAGTTGCCCGCCTCCAGCAGCGAGTCGAAGGTTCCGGTGTCCAGCCATGCGGTCCCCCGCGGCAGCACCTCCACCGACAACCGTCCCGCCTCGAGGTACACCCGGTTGACATCGGTGATCTCCAGTTCGCCGCGCGCCGAGGGCCGCAGCGATCGCGCGATGCCCACGACGTCGTTGTCGTAGAAATACAGCCCGGGGATCGCATAGTTGGACCGCGGCGTGGCGGGCTTCTCCTCGATCCCGAGAGCCTTTCCCGCGGAATCGAATTCGACCACACCGTAGGCGGCCGGATCGGCCACCCAGTAGGCGAAGATAGACCCGCCCTTGACATCGCGGAACCGCCGCAGGTTGGTTCCGACACCGGGCCCGTAGAAGATGTTGTCGCCGAGGATCAACGCCACCGTCTCGCCGCCGATGTGGTCGGCGCCGATCAGGAATGCCTGCGCCAGGCCGTCCGGACTGTGCTGCACCGCGTGGGTGATGTTCACGCCGAACTGCGAGCCGTCGCCGAGCAGGCGCTCAAACGCCGGCCCGTCCTGAGGGGTGGCGATGACCAGGATGTCGCGGATACCGGCCATCATCAGCGTCGACAGCGGGTAGTAGATCATCGGCTTGTCGTAGACCGGCAGCAGTTGCTTGCTCACGCCCCGGGTGATCGGGTACAGCCGGGTGCCCGATCCGCCGGCCAGGATGATGCCCCGCATCTCTGCCTCAGGCGCGCAGGTCTTCGTCGGTCAGGTCGGTGGCGGCCAAGGCGGCCGCGAGGTCGTCGTGGCGGAACACCGAGGTGACGTGGTCGTGCACCACCCGGAAGGCCGAGGCGGCGGTGCCGGAGCGGCCGGGGTCCGCGTGGGAGGTGATGCGCTCCTCGACCACCACGACGCCGTCGCGGTAGTAGATCTCGCCGACCTCGACCGTGGCGTCGGCGCGCTGGGCCCACTCCCGCAGCGCGGCGTGGCCCTGAGCGGCCCCGCGCGCGTCGCCGAGCTCGATATCGTCGCTGGACAGCGAGACCAGGGTCTCGAGGTCGGACGCGCTCAGCGCGTCATGCCAGGCGAGGACGGTGGCGATCTCCGAAGTGCTCATGACTGGTCAAGTTACCGGTCTAGAACGGCGTCCGGGCCAACCAGGTGTCCCACACCGCCTGATCGCCGAACGCCTCCAGACCCAACTCGGCGGCCGTCGCCCGGCGCAGGAGCGCCAGCAGCAGGTCTCGGGCGGGACCGCGCAGCGCCACGGTGGCGCCGATGTGCTCGTGGTCGACAGCGATACCGTCCGGTCGGCCCAGCACGGTCCACTCCCCGGCCACAGCGAGGCCGCCATCGGTAGCGTGCAGGTGCAGCGACTGCCCTTCGCCCAGCGGCCGGTCCCCACCGGCCGGGCCCTCCTCGTCGGCCCTGCTCACCATCAGATCCAGGAACTCGCTGATCCCGTCGGCGGCGACGACGGGATCGATCTCGAAGTCGGCACCCAGGGCCAGCGCGGCGTCGGCACGGTGCACGGCGGTCTCGTGCAGACGGCGGCGAATCCACCAATCGGCGGGCCGCAGTCCGGTGAACGTCCACACCGGGGTGTCGGCACCGGAACTCTCGACGGCCGCGATCAGTTCGGCCACGCCCTCGTGCAGCCAGGCGATCCGCCCGTCCCGGTCCGCCGGGGGGCGCCCGCCCGGCGCTTCGATGAACTCACCGGAACGCTCGGCGACGATCCGGGCGCACCAGCGGTCCCCGCGGCCCACGTGCCGCATCAACTGATCCAGGGTCCAACCGGGACAGGTCGGCACCGTTGTCGAGGGGTCCGCGTCGCCCAGAAGGCCGGCGAGGGCGGCGTTCTCCGCGATCAATCGGTCTGCGAGGTCCATGGGGCCGAATCTACGCCGCACAGCCCTCGCGGTCAGCCCTCCTCGGGCGAGAGCGGCAGGACCACAACCGAGGACTCCGCCGAGCCACTGGAGCCTGACGTGCCGGAACCCGACACCGCACTCGGCGCCTGCGAGCTACTCGATGCGTCCGGCGAAGAGGAACTCGGGGCCGGCGCACTCGGGGACGGCGAACTCGGGGACGGCGAACTCGGGGAGGGGGCGGTCTCCGAGGACGCCGACGGGACCGACGACGTCTCCGACACCGGCGCGGAGTTTGTCGCCGGCGAGGTCTCGGAGCTGGTCTCGGAGCTGGTCGGGGTGGTGGCCGTGGACGGGGAACGCGGCGCCGGGGTGGCGACGGCCGGCCGCTGGAACACCGATGTCAGCAGCGGTGGCAGGGCCGGCATCGGCACGGGCAGCACGATCGGCGGGACGACCGGGGCAGGTGCCACCGGGGCGGGCCCTGCGGGTGCCGGTGCTGCGGGGGCGGGCGCAGCGGGCGCCACCGGAGCAGGTGCCGCTGGCGCCGGCGCCGCCGGGACGGGTGCGACGGGTTGGGCGGCCGGTGGTGCCACGAACACCGTGCGGGGCGCCTCTTGCACTACCGGAATCGGGGCCTGGATGGTTTCCGGCGTCACCGCCGCCGCGTCCTGGACCGCCGACGGAGTCGAGGTGTGGCTACCCGGCACGACCGCGTTCCCACCCGGGGCCGGCCGCTGGTCGGCGGTCGGGCGGATGGCGACCGCGAGAGCGGCCACCAACGCCACGATCCCGACCACGAAGACGGCCGACAGCGCGCTGCCGACCAGCAGGAACGGTTTGCGCTCAGCGGTCTCCCGTTCATCCGCATCGCCAGTGTCGACGTCGGGGATCGCTTCGATGGGCTCTTCCGGCTCATCCGGCACCTCGCTGTAACCGAGTGGGGCCATGTAGCCGGCGGCCGCCAGTCGGGTGGACCCGGCCGCGGTGTCCTCCGCCGGGACCAGACCGACGGTGCAGGCCTCGAAACGAGGAGCGTTGGCCGAGGCCAGGGCAGCGCCGCGGGCCAGCGCCAACTCTCCGTCGTCGGGCGCGTGCACCGGCAGGGCCGTCCGCGCACGGATGTCGGTTCTGACTGAGGCGATGTCGACACCGGACCCCACGACGAACACCGCAGCGGGCGGGTCCGGCCGGGTATCCAGCCCGGTGACCATGTCCGCGACGGAAGTCAGGGCGCCGGCACCGTGCAGATCGCGGCTGGACACCCGCACCACCGCCCCGTCGGCGGTCCGCACCACGGCCAGCGTGGCGGTGCCGGCCTCGACAAGCAGCAGCGCGATCCGATCACAGCCGATGGTCTGCCCGACGGCTTGGGCGAGGGCACTCGCGGCGTGCAGTTCGGAGACCAGGACGACATCGGTGACACCGCGCTCCCGCAGCGCCTGCCGGAGCCGGGCCGCCGAGGCGTGGTCGGTCCAGGCGACCCCGATGGAGCGCAGCCGGTGGCCGCCCTCAAGCGCGCCCTCCCGGGTTCCCAGGATTGCGGCGATCACCTGTTCCACCGCGTCGGAGGCAGTGCTCACGCCGCCGGCGGTGATATCGAAGGAATCGTGGTCGACGGTCACCCCGTCGGCGTTCTCGCCCTCCACGAGCACCAGCCGGACCGCCGCGGGCGTCATCGACACACCGAGAACGATGTCCACTGCCACCTCCGCGCTCGTCGCCGGACCCGACCGATACTTCGGCCCGCGGCCGACCTTTACCGCCGGCTACCGGGTTCATCGACCCCGCCGGCGACGTCGTTACACCCAGCGAGGCGTCATTCCTGCTGTGCTCAGCTGGACTTGATGAAGTTGACGTAGGAGCGGGACGGGGTGGGCCCGCGCTGGCCCTGATAGCGAGATCCCGCCACCGCGCTGCCGTAGGGATGTTCGGCCGGGCTGGTCAGGCGCAGCAGGCACAGCTGGCCGATCTTCATCCCCGGCCACAGCGTGATCGGCAGGTTGGCGACGTTGGACAGCTCGAGGGTGATGTGCCCGGAGAAACCCGGGTCGATGAATCCGGCGGTCGAGTGGGTGAGCAGGCCGAGCCGGCCCAGCGAGGACTTGCCCTCCAGCCGTCCGGCCAGATCGTCGGGCAGCGTGCAGCACTCCAGCGTCGAGCCCAGAACGAACTCGCCCGGGTGTAGCACGAACGGCTCCCCGTCGGCCGGCTGCACCAGGCTGGTCAGTTCGTCCTGCTGCTCGGCGGGGTCGATGTGGGTGTAGCGGGTGTTGTTGAACACCCGGAAGAGGTTGTCCAGGCGGACGTCCACGCTCGACGGCTGCACCAGGGTCTCCTCGAAGGGCTCGATACCCAGCCGGCCGGAGGAGACCGCCGCGCGGATGTCACGATCAGAGAGCAGCACCCGACGAGCGTATAGCCCACGGCGGGGCGCCTTGGGCGACGGGCACATCGGCTCCGGCGATTCTGCGGGGGTTGCCGACCGTGCGCGCCAGGTTGCTATCCTTCGTCAACACCACACGCCGATGTAGTTCAATGGCAGAACATCAGCTTCCCAAGCTGAATACGCGGGTTCGATTCCCGTCATCGGCTCCAGAAACCACCGTCTGCCACGCGACGATCGAGCCTAAGAAGGCATCCGCAGCGGAACCCCGATGCTGGGGTACCAACTCTGCGGGCCGTAATAGCCCGACTGTAGAACGGCTCCCCGGCAAGACAGGCGCCGGCTCTGACATCGGCCGGACCGCACCACGGGTTCGCCAGCGGCGGCTCCGGTAGCGGCGGGGGCGGTGGCGCGGGCCACGACGAATACTGGATTTCCGGTTGCCCGCCGGAATGCCGGCGCCGAATCCAGTGTGTAGCCTAGTGTGTATGGCTCGGTTGAACGTCTACGTGCCCGACGATCTTGCGCAGCGGGCCCGGGCGCGCGGGTTGAACATCTCGGCGCTGACCCAGGCCGCGATCAGCGCCGAACTGGAGAGTTCCGCCACCGACGCATGGCTTGACACGCTGGCGGCCAGAACCACCCCCGCCCGCCATGCCGACGTGCTCGATGCCATCGACGCCGTCCGTGATGAGTTCGGGGCGTGAGTCCAGCCCCGGCACCGGAACATGTGGTCGTTGACGCCAGTGCAATGGTCGACCTGCTCGCCCGGACGGAGGATCGTCACGAGTCGGTGCGCGCGCGATTAGCCCACACGGTCCTGCACGCGCCGGCACACTTCGACGCCGAAGTGCTCTCAGCGCTCGGCCGCATGCACCGCTCCGGGGTGCTCAGCGCCGCCCACGTCGATGCGGCACTGGACGAGTTGGGTCGGGCGCCGGTAACCCGCCACGATCTCACGCCACTTCTTGCCGGAGCATGGTCGCGTCGCGACAGTCTGCGCCTCACCGACGCCCTCTACGTCGAGCTCGCCCTGCAGGCGGATCTGGTCTTGCTGACGACGGATCAGCGACTCGCGCGCGCTTGGCCCTCCGCCTGCGCTATCGGCTAGCCGGACCCCGACCACTGCGAGATCGCAAGAGCCCGAATGCGCTCTCACCGCGCCGATCCGGGACTGGGCAAATTACCCGGTGCGACCCGCCGATAAAGGGAGCTACCGGGTTTGTTGCCGCACTGTCGCAGAATCCACCACACCCCACAGAGATTCGACGACAGGATCGGCACGCCGCCCAGCCGACCGGCTCGGTAGATGCTGGCGATGCTGACCAGCCCGGTGCCGGAAAGCAGGACGGCCGAGTCCGGCCGCGGAACCAGAGCCCGCAGATGCGCAGCCACCTCATCAGGTCGGGTCTCGTAGGCCCTGAACTGCTCACCCTCGCCGAGTAGATGTTCGACGGCGATGACGTTGATTCCGGCCCCGGACCAGTACTGCACGGTCTGCTCGGTGAGCCAGTCCGGGTAGGGCGACATGAGGTGGATGCGGTCGATTCCCATGGCCGTCAGGGCACCGTGAATGGCCAGACTTGCGGTGCAGACCGGCGCGCCGAACTGGGCCGAGAGGTCGGCGCACAGATCCCGGTCACCGTCGAGGCCCAGCTGGTAGTTGGGTCCGGTCATCGCGATCAGCGCGCATTCCAGATCGAGCCCGTATAGGCCGTCCAGGGCGTCGGCGTAGGCCGGAACATAGAGCTCGTTGCGCTGCTGCAGGGTGAGTCCGGTGAATCGGGGCAGCCGGGAACTGTGAATCAGGATGTCGTCGCCGACGAGGGCATCGACCTCCGGTTCGACGACCGGATTGGACGGGGGCACGACGACCCCGACGCGCAGGCAGTGATCGGCCAGCCAGGCCAACTCGGGGTAGTCATCAAGGCCGGTGTCGGCAGTCTCCGAATCCATCTCGAGAATCCTTCTCCGGCAGCATCCACCCCCGGTACGATCGCGCTTCAATCCGCCACCGGAAGATACTCCGCCACCGGCGACATACGACGTCGAAGGGCACTCCGGTCACGAACAACCAGCCCCCATCTCGGGCGCCAGGCAGACGCCACCCGCACGCCGTGATCGTCGGAGCGGGACCGGTAGGCGCGGTATCGGCTCTGCTGCTGGGCAGGCGCGGGGTGTCCGTGACCCTCATCGAGGGTCGACATGCGTTGAGCACGCTGTCCCAGGCCTCGACGTTTCATCCCTCGACCCTCGACCTGCTCGCGACCGAAGGCATCGATCTTGCGGCGGACCCCGATGCCGTCCGGGTTACCTCCATTCAATGGCGGGACAACAACGGTGAGATCCGGACCGAGGTCGACTACCGACTGCTCGAAAGCAGCACCGGGCACCCATTCCGGATTCATCTCGACCAACAGGCGTTGCTCGACCGCCTGGCGCTGCTTCTTGCCGCTGAACCCCGGATCGTCGTGCGCACCGGCCTGACTGCCCTGGGTGTGGACCCGAGCGGACCCAGCGCGGTCGTGTCGACAGATGACGGGCGGCCTTTCACCGTCGACGCTGACAGTGTGGTCGGTTGCGACGGATCACATTCGACCGTCCGGACATCGGCCGGATTCGGCTTCACAGCGTCCGAATACCCGACCGGAGCAATAAGGGCCCACCTAACACGGGATCTGGCCGAACTGATGCCGCCCACCCGTGAGGGGCGGCCGCTGTCCGGGCTGTGCTATTTCCGCGGCGGGGGTGACGGTGTCAGCGTCTTGCAGATGGCCGACACCAGCCGGCTGATCGTCCGAACCACCCATCCCAGCGGCGACCTGGAACGTCTCCGCAATGCCGTGGAACGCGCAACCCCTTGGCACGTCGGCGATCTGGGTATCGACCGGATCGACAGTTATCGACTGACCCGAGGCGTTGCGGACGGCTACCTCTGTGACCGCGGACCGGTGATGATCCTCGGGGACGCCGCCCACGTCACCTCGACAGCCGGTGGGCTCAACATGAACTGCGGACTCCACGAGGCCTTTGCACTGATGCCCGTCCTCGCCGACTTCCTCCTCGGACGAACCGGATGGAACTCCGTTGCGGACGTCGCCGAGATCAGACGCACCTATGTTGTCCAAGAGGTGATCCCGCGTAGCGAGTGGCGGGTCAAGGGTTTGCAGGATCCGAGCCGCACCGCACTGAGGGAACATCTGGACGACATCGACCTGCTGGCAAGGGACGCCGAGGCCGCGCGGCGATTTCTGGTCCGCGCCGCACTTCTCGACAGCCCATTGACACCCGTACGCGCTGAATAGGGAGGACGGTCAAATGAGAATCTGGCTGCAGAAACACGTCATCGAAGATCGCTTGCCCGAACTGGACCGTTGGTACCGAGCACATATCGCCGATGTCGTCGACCCCGGAACAGAGGTCGTCACCCACACCCTCCCCCGCAGCACCTACGAGACCGACGTCCCATACCAGTACGTGAGCTACGGCGCCGTGGCGCTGCACTTCAACCACTATTTCGCCAGGACGGCGGCTGCGGCCGAGCGCGAAGGATATGACGCCTGGGTGATCGCAGCGGGCCAGGATCCCGGTCTGCCCGCCGCCCGATGCCTGACGGCCATTCCAACCCTCGGCTACGGAAGCACCCTGTTCCATCACTGTGCCCGCGAGGAGATCCGTTTCGGGATCATCGGATTCGCTGCCGGCCTTCGTGAGCCCATCGTCGACAACGTGCGCCGTTATCGCGCCGATCATCTACTGACCGGCTACTCGGTGATACCCGGCGGCAAGGACGCCGTGGTCGCCGCGATAGCCGGCGATCCCGAGTCGTTCCTCAGCGACTTCACCGCCGCCGCCGAGGACGCCGCCGACGCCGGCGCCCAGGTGATCATTCCGGCCGAGGGTTTGCCCGCGGAGATTCTGTGGCATTACGAGATCCACGCCCTCGCCGGAATCCCGGTCCTCGATCCGCTGGGAATGCTGTTGAAATCCGCGGAGACCGAGGTCCGCCTTCGGGCGCTGGGATGCAGCACCAGACCGACGACGGGCTTCTGGTACGCGCGACCGGAGGCGGCGATGACCGCTCATATCGAGTCCGTGTTCCGCGGCAACGATGTCGAACCGGGTAGCGAGCAATGACCCCGCCGCGTCACCGCCCGCGGCGCTTGCGCCGCACCGCGGCCCTGCGTCGGCTGACCGCCGAGGTGTCGCTCCCGCCTTCCGGATTGATCCAGCCGATCTTCGTTCGGGACGGTATCGACCACGCGCGGGAGATCCCCTCGATGCCGGGTCAGTACCAGCATCCGGTGAGCTCGGCGGCACGGGCTGCAGCGGATGCGGCCGCGGCGGGAGTCGGCGGTGTCATGCTCTTCGGCATCCCGTCGGTCAAGGACGAGACCGGTACGGAAGCCTCCGATCCCACCGGAATCATGCAACGCGCGCTCCGCGCCGTCGTAGCCGAAGTCGGCAACGCCATCGTCGTGATGGGTGACGTGAACCTGGATGAATACACCACACACGGCCACAGCGGAGTCCTGGGCCCCTGTGGCGATGTCGACAACGATGCCAGCATCGCAAGGTTCGCCGAGGTGGCTGTCGCGCAAGCCGATGCGGGTGCGCAGATGGTCGCACCCAGCGGCATGATGGACGGCCAGGTCGGTGCGATGCGCGACGCCCTCGACGCTGCGGGCCACCAGTCGGTGGCGATCATGGCCTACGCCGCAAAGTTCGCCTCCAGCTTCTACGGGCCGTTTCGCGATGCCGTCGAGTCGTCGCTCAACGGCGACCGCAGGACCTATCAGCAGTTTCCGGGCAACAGCAGAGAGGCCCGCCGCGAGATCTCGCTGGACATCGCCGAGGGCGCCGACATCGTCATGGTCAAGCCGGCGCTGCCCTGCCTTGACGTCATCACCCGGGTTGCGGACCTCACGCACCTTCCGCTGGCGGCCTACCAGGTGTCCTGGCGAATACATCATGATCGAAGCCGCTGCAGCGCAGGGCGGCCTGGACCGCAACAAGGCGATCGTCGAATCCCTGCTGTCCATCCGGCGGGCCGGCGCGACGATCATCATCTCCTACTGGGCAACCGAGGCGGCCGGAGTCCTTCTGAACGAAGTCGACTATTGACCTCATTGCAAGGGCGCGGATGATCCGATGCACAAGGTACTGCTGCTCGCACTGGGCACGTTCGCACTGGGCCTGGACGCGTTCATCGTCGCAGGTCTGATTCCCGACATCTCCGCCCAGATCGGTGTCACCGAAGCAGAGGCGGGCCAGATGGTCACCGTGTTCACTCTGAGTTACGCCGTCTCCGGCCCGCTGTTGTCCTCGGTGCTCAAATCCAACACCAAGACTCTTCTGCTCTCGGCGATGGCCGTCTTCACCGTCGGCAATGTCGCCAGCGCACTGGCGGATTCGTTCCCACTGCTACTCGCGGCCCGCGTCATAGCCGGAATCGGAGCCGGCCTGTACTCCCCGACGGCCGCCGCCACCGCCGCGCAGATGGTGCCACCGCAACGCCGTGGACGTGCCCTGTCGCTGATCCTGGCCGGGCTGAGCGCCGGCACCGTGATCGGTGTGCCGGTTGGTCTGGTGCTGGCCGAGCATATGGGCTGGCGATCAGCCTTCTGGTGGGTGTCGGCCGTCGGCATTCTTTCCACCGCCGCGATTGCGGCGTTCATTCCCCGTCTGCATATCGCTGCTCCGCCGGGCTTCCCGGCCCGGCTGGCCACCCTCACCGACCGCCGGGTCACCCCCATCGTCATCGTCACCCTGCTGTTCAACATCGCCAGCCTCGGCCTCTACACCTACATCGCGCCGATCCTGCAGGCCACGGCCGGGATCACCCGTCCCACGGCGTTGCTGTGGGTATGGGGGATCGGCGGGATCGTCGGGGCGATCACGATCGGATTCATCGTCGACAGGTCGGCCAGTGCCACCAGAGTGATGCCGTTCGTTCTGGGTTTGTTCATCGCCGCGGCGGCGGCCGTCACACCGGCAGGCACTTCGACGGTGCTCGTCGCGATGGCTCTGGGCTGCTGGGGCGCGGCGGGTTTCGCCTCACCGCCACCCCAGCAACATCTACTGCTCGAACGCGCTCCCGACGTGGGTGCGATTGCCGTCGCGGTCAACGGGTCGGCGATCTACCTCGGCAGCGCACTGGGAAGCGCCGCCGCCGGAGCAGCGCTGGGCGCCGGCATGCCGATCCGGTACCTCCCCCCGCTCGCTGCGGGGATCGCCGGCCTGGCGCTGCTCGCTTACCTGACGCTGGTCATTCGACCGCCGCTGCGGACCTAACGACCGCGGAATTGGTCGATCAGGTTGTAGCCCGTCGGGTCGTCGGGCAGGACCCACGCGAAGCCCTCCAGGAAGATGATCGCCACCACGTTGGCCGCCACCACGCCGATGAAGATCCAAATGATCACCGTCGACAACGTCCGCAGCGCACTGCCCTCGGGCGGGGCCTGGGGGATGCCTCGCGGCGCCAGGACCAACTGCACGCCGCAGTAGGCGATCACGATGATGAAGGTGATCAGCGCCCAGGTGTACAGGTGTATTCCCAGTACCGGCGCACCGTAGCCGGGGTCCCCGGGTTTGATGTGCAGCAGGATCTGGCGCACCGACACCTCGGCGCCGCCGATCAGCGCGCCCAGTAGGCCCATGCCGAGGCCCTGCGAGTATTTCGCGGCGGTCAATGTGCCGCGGCGGGCCTGCATGACGATGAGCAGGGCGCCCGCCGTCGACAGGATCATCCCGAAACGCTGCAGCATGCACAGCGGGCAGGGGAACTCGCCCTCCACGAACTGGATGTAGAACGCGCTGAGCATGACGAAGCTGTAGGCGAAGATCCACGCGTGCAGACCCCAGAAGCCGGCAAAGCCCCAGAACCGGCTCTGGGTGTCGCCACCGACCCCGGGCTGCTGATCGACTTCGGTGGCCATCAGAAGCTCAGATCCAGAGCGGAGGTGACGTGGAAGCGGAACAGGCCGACCACGGCCACCAGTCCGACGAACCACAGGGCGATGATCAGATGGCGGTTGGCGCCCCGCCAGATCAACAGCACGATGGCCAACAGCAGGATCATGATGAGAATGTCCACGCGCGAACACTAAGCCGCGCGGGACCGTCATGGGGCGGTTTAGCCCGGGAAGATCCGCACCCAGTCGACGAGAAGCTCGGCCGGGTAGTTACCGGTGGCCCCGTCCTTGCCGCCCGAACCACCGACGGCAAGGTTGAACACCGGCCGCAATTCGTAGCCCGGGTCGTTGAACGGCCAGTCCTCGATGGAGTTCGCCGGCACCTCGAAGTACGGCTCCATCCCGGGCTGAAAGTCCTGCCAGAAGTACATGCCCGATGGATTCCAGGTCATCCTCCAGGTGTGCCACGCATCGTCGACGGGGTGCGGCATCGTCGCGAACGAGGTGCCGTCCAGTCGTGCGTGCACCGTGGTCCCCGAGGGCCATTCCATGTTGCCGTACCACTCGACGAGGTCGACCTCGCCACCGCGCGGCTTGATGTCGTTGATCAGCCACCAGGCAGGCCAGCAACCGGGCGTGAGGCAATTGAACTTCACCC
Organism: Mycobacterium sp.; assembly: GCA_020438905.1. Classification (GTDB taxonomy): domain Bacteria; phylum Actinomycetota; class Actinomycetes; order Mycobacteriales; family Mycobacteriaceae; genus Mycobacterium. The sequence goes on along the minus strand of JAGQTQ010000037.1, from coordinate 37,596 downwards.
GGGCCTCGAACGTGTGGCCGATCGGCGCAGCGAAGTTGCCGACGATCTTGCCGCTGACGTACTTACCCGGGGCCTCCCGGGTGGCCCGGATGACGAGATTGGAGTTGCCGTCGAGGAAGACGTGCTCGCGGTCGTCGCGGTACTGACCCATATTCTCGGGCCGATCCCAGAACACCGGGTTCTTGATCGTCTCGCGGCGTTGGGCGATGCTCCACAATGCGGGGTTCGGGGCTGAACCGGCCGGCCCGTCGAACTCGTCGCCGAAGATCCCCGGCACCGCGGCCCCCGGGGGCGGCGGCAGCGACGGCGCACCGGGCGGCGGCGCCGAGCCCGCGGGACCCTCGGAACCGGGCAATGGGGGCTCAGGGGCCATCGGATTGGCGAGCGCCTTGGGCGTGGGAGTGGCGACGACGGCCAGGCCGAGGCCTGCCATCATCAGCGCATTTCGGCGGTCCATCTCGGGCATAGTCCACGACTCTAAAGCCCTGTGGCGCCAGCGCATAAGACCGGGGGCGAACCTGCCGCCGTCCAGTTACCTAACCGCCGCCACCGATAGATCTTCTAGCTGCGAAAACGTGACGCCAATCGGTTGAGCAGATAATATCTTCACAAGCGAGCACCCGGCGGCGGCACTGGCGGGGGCGAGGGGGTTTCGTGGGCGGCAAATTCCTGTTCGGGGTCATTCGGTCGGCCGCCATAGGCCTGGCCGCGACGGTGCTGGCGGTGGGCCTGGCGCTGCTGGCCTCCCTCACCGCGGGCATCCAGCTACTCACCAGCACGCTGCTGGTGATGGGCGGCAATGACAACCCGGCCGGACTGACCCCGAAGATGCAACAGCAACTCGGCGGCGACCCCTGGTACCCCCAACCCAACACCGACCTGTTCAGGCCGGTCGGCACCTTCGGTCAGGGCTACATCGACAGCGAGAACAACCCGGCCTCCCCTTACTACGGCTGGGACTTCACCCTCGTGCCGTGGCCCGCCGATATCGGTCTGCCGATTCTCGGCGCCTGGCCCTACGAGCCCGCCCAGCAGCAGGGTGTCCACAACATCGACTGGGCCATCGCCCAGACCCTGCCCGGCCTGGGCCCCGGAGAGCAGGTTGTCTCCTTCGGCTACTCCTCGAGCGCCAACGTCATGGTCCGCGAGATGCGCGGGCTGCAGAACCAGCCGGGTGGGCCTCCGGCGACCGACCAGTTGCAGTTCTTCCTGATGGGCAGCCCCAACCGGCCCAACGGCGGAATCATGCAACGGTTTCCCGGCCTGTACATCCCGTTCATCGACGCCCGCTTCGACGGGTCGACGCCAGTCGACACGCCGTACACCACCCTCTATGTCAGTTGGCAGTACGACGGCACCGCGGATTTCCCGCTCTACCCCGTCAATCTGCTGGCCGATCTCAACGTGTTGTTCGGATCGTGGCTTCTGCACGGCAACTACTACCCGGCCGATATGGACGGTCCGCGGGCGTTGCCCGACACCACGATGGGCAACATCACCTACGTCACGCTCAAGCCGCCGCGCCTGCCACTGCTGCTGCCGCTGCAGTACCTCGGCTTCCCCGCGCCGTTGCTGGACCTCGTCGAACCCGCGCTGACCGTGATGGTCGAATGGGGCTACGACCGATCGATCAGTCCCGGCACCCCCACCACTGCGCGACTGATCCCCCGAATCAACCCCATTACGGCGATCGGCGACCTTGCCAACGCGGTCATCGAAGGTATCGAGAACTTCTGCGAAGACCTCAAACCCGTCGGCGGGCCCGCACCCCCGCCCACCGCCGCCGCACCGCAACAACACCGGATCCCGGGTGCAGCAGTGGCAGTCACAGCAGATCTCTCGGCGATGACGGAGATGGCGAACCCGGCAGCGACGCCGCAGACGGCACCCTCAGGTGCGCAGCCCGCAGCAGCAGGGCCGGAAACCGGGGCTCGGCGCGCACACCTGAAGCCGGCCGGCACCACCGGCCATCCCGCCGCCGCGGAAAGCAAGAGGGCCGGCGCGGAAAACAAAAGGAAAGCCGGCACCGCCAACAGGCCGACCCGTGTCGCGAGTTAACCCGCGACACGGGGATCAGGACGATTCGGTCCGATCCGTCTCAACCCCGCCGTCCCCGGGGCCGGCGTCGAGCACGCTGACGTCGATCCCGTAGGGCAGGAAACGCACACACCGGGTCGGGTCGGTGTTGTGCTTGTTGGCCCGCAGCGCGTCCAGTTCGGTCTTGTAGACCTGCTCGACGTGGGCTTTGCCGTCGGCGTCGGAGATGTAGATGGCCCACACTCCGTCGCCGGCCTCCCCCGCGGTCTCCGGTTGCGGGCGTGGCCGCTGGGCTGTCCGGGCGAACTGGTCGAAGAGCATGCCGAAGCCCGCCCGGTCCGGTGAACTGCCGAAGAACCTGCCGACCTGTTCGAAGGCGTCGCGCAGACCCTCACCGGTCTCTCGGACGACGCGGTCGAATTCTTCGGGGTCGATCCCGAACGGCCCATTGTTTTCCATACCCGCCAGTGTGCGCCGGGTTTGCTGCCGCTGTCGACGTGTTCGCGGTTCGCCGCCGGCGAAACGTCGGGCGGCCGGCTCAGAGCACCGTCAGCGGCAGTGAGCGGCGCGGCTGGAATTCGAACGCGGCGCCGCGGCTGACCTTGGTCACCGCGACCTCAACGGACTCGGCCAGTGCGGTGTCGACGCGCTCGAACTCGGCGGTCCAGTCGGTGTCGGTCCCGGTGATCCGCACGCGTAGGAGGGGATCGACGGCGGTGGCGATGGCCTGTATCGGGGCGGCCTGTACCGGGGCGGCCTGTATCGGCTCGGGCGAACCGGGGCCGCACAGGGCGATCCACGCGCCGTCGTCATGGGCCGGCGAAGGGCTGACGTGCAGCCGTCCGCCGGCGAGATCGGCCACCACATAGCCGGACGGGTTGAGCAGCGGATGCAACTCCAACGTCCGGATGAGGCCCGCCCGGTCGGCGGGCAGTCCCAGTGCGCGACGGATCCGCTCGGCGGCCACCCCGGCGATCCCGGTGAGTTGTCTGAGGCAGATCGACCTGGCCAGGTCGGTATCGGTGCCGACCCGCTTGCGCACGGCCAGACCGAACGAGAGGTTCAGCAGGTGCATCTGCAGGCACACCTCCTCGGCGATGCGGACCAGGGCGGAATGGGAGAAGGCGGCGAAGTCGATATCGCTGAGCAGTGCGCCGGAGTAGTCCGCCGCCCCCTCGTCGGCGGGGTCGATCTCCGGCAGCCGCCAGGTCGCCGCGCCGGTGGCGGCGATGACCTCCAGCGCCGGGATGCCGACGGCCTCCGGATACGACTCGTCGATGGTGACCGTCCAGGCGCAGTGCGGCTGACGGTCGGCGGGCCGGCGCGGGGGCCGGTGGATCGGCCGCACCCGGGCCCGGGCATTGGTGGCGATCGCGGTGGCGTCGAAAGTCGGATCCTCGATGTCGTGGCACATCCCGGTCACGTAGTCCGGACCCATGGGCTCGACGTCGAGCAGGGCGCCGCAGTGGTCGAGGCGGAACTCGCCATGCCAGCGGTCGTGGACGGTGAAACGGAAGTCCATGAACTGCGGGGGTGCGCCGATGTCGAACTGCAGACCCTTGAAGATGGTGATGACGTCCTCGCCGGTGAAGCGCAGCGCCTTCTGCATCCGCCTGGTGTAGATCGGGCTGGCCCCCGCCCATTCCTCGATCGCGATCCCCAGCATCTCCGAGCGGCCGAAAGCCCCTATGCACCAAGCCATTCCGGAGCGGTCGATCAGCTGGCCGATCAACAGAAGTTCGGGGATCAGGACCGCCAACTCAGCGCGCGAGAGGCGCTCGTAGCGGCTGCCGGGCGGGCTCACCCGGCAAACCTACTGGAGGATGCCCCGCGCTGTGCTGCAATGTCGGTCATGGTTGACATGGCGACGGTCGAGGCGATCAAACGGGTCAAGTACCGCTACCTGCGGGCGCTGGACACCAAACACTGGGCCGATTTCGCCGACACGCTCACCGAGGACGTCGTCGGCGATTACGGATCCTCCCTCGGGCGGGAGCACCGGTTCACCAGCCGTGCCGAACTGGTCGGGTTCATGCGGGCCTCGATGCCCGCTGGGGTCATCACCGAGCACCGGGTCGGCCACCCGGAGATCACCGTCGACGATGACGACCAGGCCGAGGGCACCTGGTATCTGCAGGACCGGGTGATCGTTCCGGAGCGCGACTTCATGCTGTTCGGAGCGGCGTTCTATCACGACCGCTACCGCAAGACCGCCGATGGCTGGAAGATCTGCGCGACCGGCTACCAGCGGACCTACGAGGCCACCCAGTCGCTGGCGGGCCTGAACTTCACCCTCACCCCCGGTCCGGCGCTGGGTTGATCCGCGGACCCGGCTATTTCGCGATCGCGATCACCGCGCCGGGCTGAAGCCACCGGATGATCTTGACCAGGGTTGCGTCATCGAGGGCGACACACCCGGCGGTGGGCGCGCCGTTGGTGGTGTGGACGAAGAACGCACCCCCGTTACCCGGGACCCGCTCCTTGTTGACCCCCATGACGATGGCGTGCGCGTAGGCCGGGATGTAGAGGTTCTCTGTGCCGCTGGCCGGCGACGTGTCGAACGGGCAGTCGGCCTGTTTGCACACCTGCATGGTGTTGTAGGTGGGGCCGTCGGCCGACCACCAGTAGTCCGGCGTGGTCTGGAAATACTTCAATCCGCCGCCGGGGTCGGGTTGGGTGCCGAAGGCGAAGTCGAGGCTGTAGACCCCCATCGGGGTGGCCGGGACGGCGTCACGCGCCGCCGGCGCCAGCCCCGCGGAGCCCAGCTGAACGGGAATGCCGGTGCCCACGGCCTGCCAACCGGTGGCGCCGCGCTGCCAGACGTCCATCTTCCCGTCGGACCCGCCGGTGCCGACCACGGAGAGGACCTGGGCGGCATTGCCGACCTGGGCCTGAAACCACGGCGGCGCCGCGGCCCCGGACGGGGCCGAGGAGATCGCCACCACCACTGCGCTGAGCGCAGCACCGAGCGACAACAGGGGCCTGGGCATCGGTTCATCGTCCATCCGGGCTTCGGGAGCGGTCAAGTCAAGGTTCGGCCACGGCCGGGTATGCGCCGGCTAACGGCACTTTGGCTACCTTCGCCGATCGCCCGGCAATAGCCATGAAAGGATCGCTGAGCATGGATTTTATCCCCTGTTCAAGGAACCCGACGCGGAGGTGAATGGCGATTCGGCAAACACCGGATTAGCATCCCGATGGTGGCGCGGGGGGTGAATGCAGATGGCTGATCTGCCTACCGGCGAGTGGTCCGCACTTCTGGTGGGCCATCAGTGGCCGGATTCGGGGACTCTCGGTTCACTACTCGGGGCCGCGGCGCATCGCGGTGATCTGGCCCGCGCCTTCGACGACTACGGAAACACCCTGAGGGGCGTGCGGGCGACGCATCTGGATCCCCAGGACGGGAAGACCGCCGAAGAGATTCGCCAATTGTTCCAGCGGGGCGAAGCACGGGTCAGGGAGATCTCCGCCACCAGCCAAACCAAGCAGAAGGCCTACCGGTCCGCCCGGCGGTGCGCGGAGGATCTGCGCGCTGATCTGGCCGACATCGCCGCCGCCGGGAACGCCGCGATCCGGGGGATTCTGGATTCGGATGCGCCCACGGCCCAGAAGGTGAGCGCCATCGTCGAAACGGTGACGACAGCCCAACTGGACGCCAACTCCCGGGCCGCTGTCCACAGCGCCGGGGTATTCGAGGCCATCCAGTGCGTGCTCGACGCTCACGGCGAAGCGGCCTCGGCGCGAGAATTCGCCCGCACCAACGGAGTTGACCTACTGAAGGCCTTCGGCAGCCCCGACCAGGACGCGCTCCGCACGAGCGTCGGCCTACTGGTGGACCCAGAGGCGAGCACGGAATCGCCGACCGGCCCGGTCACCGGCCGGCCTCCGCTACCGGCCACCACTCCGGTGGACGGGAGCGCAGGGATCGCGGTGGACGCGCCCGGCAGCGCTTCACCCGTCGCGATCGCGGCAGGCGGCACCTCCGGAAACGACGGGCCGAATCTCGGGGGCGGACCGAACCAACCGGTGGCACCGACTGCGATCGCCGACAGTCCGGCGTCCACCACCGGCCCTGGTCACACGGGTGCCGCCTCGGAGGACGGCGCCCGCCCACCGAACGGGATCGCTGCAGCCGTCCCTCTCGCCGCGTCCGTCGAGGCGCTCGCTGTTGCAGCCGCTTCCGACGGCACCGGAGAAGACGGGCCGAGCCCGGGCGTCCCGACGCCGGCAGAGCCCGCAGCGAGCGCCGCGGCGGCCCCGACCACGGTGCTGGTCGGCCCACCGGGGCCTCCCAGCGTTCACGCACCGGTGACCCCGGTACCGGGGTCGCACCCCGGCCCGTTGCACGGTTACGGCGCCGATCTGCGCCCGCCGACCACGACGGCCCCCTCACCTCCGGCCGCTTTCCCACCCGCCCCCGGCGCCCCGACCGCGGCCACCGGCGCCACGCCGGGCCCGACGGCCAACCCGGCACTCGTCAGCCGCCGGGCGCGGCAGCGCGCGGTGGCGGCAACCGCCGTGACCGAGCGGCCCGTCGCGACCGACCCGACGGCGCACCATCCCGCGCACCGCCTCCTGGCCGCCGTCGCCCGCCAGCAGCCGCGGTTGCGCTGGGCTATCGGCGAGCGGCCCGGCGGCGACATGGTGCTTCTCACCGACCTGGCCGGTGGCTGGATTCCGCCGGGTATCGCCGTCCCGGTCGGGCTGGAGCTCCCGGCCCCGGGCCGCGGCGGCACCGATCTGAAGGCCGATATGGACACCATCGTCGGTAGCGCCACCCTCGTCGCGACCCACGAGCCGGGCCAACCTCTTGCCCCCGTCGCCGATGCCGATCCGGTGCCGACGTCGGCCAGCCCGCGGTGGGCGCCGACCGTCGACGATCTCGGGTGGGAGCTCTCGCGGGCGACGAAGTGGCGCGACGGACTGCCGCGTCTCACCCACACCCTCGCCAGGGCGCTGGCGGCACAGACCGGTTGGCTCGACTCCGAGATCGCGCTGCTGCGCCGCCACCTCGAGGAGGTGGCAGAAGCGGTGCTGGGGGATTACCCGGGCGACGTTCCCGCCGCCGGGGTGGGCAACTGGCAGCTGCTGTCGGCCGTCGAGGCCGCGATCGACGACGAGAAGGAACTGGCCGAGTACCACTTCTCCTGGTTCTCGGCCCAAACGTGCAGTTCGCGGGGCCGGCGGCGATGACCGGTGAGCGGCTCAACGCCGAGATCGACCGCTACCGGCAGGCCGCCGCCACCGAACCGCCGCCGCCCATCGTCTCCGATCCGCTGATCACCGGCGCCAGCCCGATCGAGCAACTCCTGCGAGCGCTGGGATTGGCGGCGAATGTCGGGGACCCGCGGGACGGGGCGGGCAGCGCCGAGGACCACGGCCGGCGCGCAGCCATGGCTACCGATGCGGCGACGAAGTTCACCGCCCAGGACGATGCCGCGGCGGCCGAACTCGACGGGGCCGCCGGCCAGGATCACTCGGCCGCGATGCTCCAGCAGCTGCCTCAGGCGGCCTCGGCCATCGCCGCGGCGATCTCCGGCGTGATCGGTGGATCCCTGCAACCCCTGGCCCAGTTCCCCCAGCAGTTCGCCCAGGGGGCCCAGCAGGCCATGCAGACCGGCATCGGGATGTTCGCAGAGAATTCCGGGACACTTTCCCCGCCGATCGAGGCCGACCCGGATTGGACCGACGAGTTGTTCTCCGACTCGGGCGATTCACTCGCCGATTTCGGGGCGGGCGCGGGTGACCCGGGTGCCGGTGGCTGGTCGGGCGACCCCGGCGGCGCCAACGGCCCGAGTGGCACCGTTCCGACCGCCACCCTGGGCCCCCCACCCATCCCGTCAGCCGGGACGGCCCCGGCCGCTGCCCCGCCGCGTCCCGCCCCCGCCGTTGGCCCCACACCTGCAGCTGCCACCGGCGGTGCCGGCCTGTCCGGGATGCCGATGGTCCCGCCCGGCGCGGTGGGGGCGAACGCGAACGCCGACAAGGAATCCAAGACCGCACCCAAGCGCGTCTCGGTGCCCCCGGTGCGCAACGGCGCCCCGGTCCAAGGCCGGCTCATCCCGCCCCCATCACTGCCGGCGGTCACCAAGAAGGGCGAGGGCATACAGGTGGCCGTCCGCCGGACCGTGCGACCTGACGACAAGCCCCAGGATTCCGTTTAGCGGTACTAACATCGGCGACGGTACCGGTCCACCTCAGCCCGGAAAGGCCGCGCGCATGAACTCCGAAGTCGAGCTGCCGATCCCGGTTCCCGACGTCCCCGGGGCCGACGCCGGCGCGGCGGGACTCCCCGACCGTTCGGAACTGACCCGTCTGCAGCAGGTGGTCGTCGACTCCTCGGCCGTCGCCGATCTGGCGTTGCGTACCGCCATCTCCACCCTCGTGGGGGCCGCGGTGGCCCCTACGGTCGTCACCACCGCGCTGCGCCGTTCCGAGGCCCGGCGCGAGCGGGACAACATCGCGTTCTACGTCGAACTGGCCGGCCATCGGGACCCGGCGCGGTCCTTCCCCGCCCCGACCGCGATTCCCGAAGTTTCGTTGCGGGCGGCGAACCCGATTGCCGAGTACATCGCCCGCGGCCATGTTCACAACGGCGCGTTCGCCAGCGGTTTCGTGCCCGCCAATCCCGCGATGGGCGAAATGTGGCGGCAGTTCAGGCGCAACAACATCGTTCGTTTCCAGCACTGGCGTCACGGCGACGGCCCGCGCCCGACGCTGTGCGTGATCCACGGTTTCATGGGATCGCCCTACCTGGTCAACGGTCTGTTCTTCTCGCTGCCGTGGTTCTACCGGTCCGGCTACGACGTGCTGCTGTACACGCTGCCTTTCCACGGCCGCCGCGCCGAGAACTTCTCCCCCTTCAGCGGCTACGGCTTCTTCGCCAACGGGATGAGCGGGTTCGCCGAAGCGATGGGCCAGGCGGTGTTCGATTTCCGGACCATCCTGAACTGGTTGCGCCACAACGGTGTTGCCCGGATCGCCCTGACCGGGATCTCGCTGGGCGGCTACACCTCCGCGCTGGTGGCCTCCGCCGACGACCGGTTGGAAGCGGTGATCCCGAACGTTCCGCTGGTGACGCCCGCCTCGGCGTTCGACGACTGGTGGCCGGCGAGCAAGGTGGTGAAACTGGCCCGCACCGTCGGCGGCCTGACCCGGGAGGAGGCGTACTCCAGCTTCGCCTACCACTCCCCGCTGAACTATCGGCCGCTGGTGCCCAAGGACCGTCGGCTCATCATCACCGGCCTGGGCGACCGCCTCGCTCCCCCGGACCACGCCGAGGCCCTCTGGCAGCACTGGGACCGTTGCGCGCTGCATTGGTTTCCGGGCAATCACGTGCTACACGTCAGTCAGCCCGAATACCTTCGCCGCACCAACCGTTTCCTGCGGCCCCTCATGTTCGACTGACCGTTCGATCAGTCCTTGACCGCGCTCACCAACGTGATACTGGCCACCATGGTGGCCACCTCGACATCGACGTCCGGTGTGGGGCGCCCGACGGACTCCAGGTAGCCGGTCAGGCTCGTCGCCTCCGCTGTCCAGCGGCGCCGGGAAAACCATTGCGCCGCCGGCGCACACTGCTCGTTGTAGACCAACTGCCACCACTGACCACGCATGTCGGTGGACAACGTCGACTCAGCGACCCTGGCCTTGAACGCTTCGCGGTCCATCGGCCGGCCCTCCTCGAGGGCCAACCTGCTGCCGGGTACCGCCAGCGCGTCGATACCTCCGAAGAGTTGCTCCTGCACCGCTCCCGGCAGGTAGATCAGCAAGCCTTCGGCAATCCACGCCGAGGGCTGCTCGGGACGGAAACCGTTGGCCCGCAATGCCGTAGGCCAGTCATCCCGAAGGTCAACCGGCACCTCTCGGCGCTCCGCTCGCGGGGATTCCCCGGACAGGGCGTGGCGCTTGAACTCCAGCACCCGCGGCTGGTCCAACTCGAAGACCGTCGTCTCCGCAGGCCAGTCCAGACGGTAGGCCCGTGAATCCAAACCCGCCGCCAGCATGACGATCTGACGCACGCCGGCATCGGCTGCCGCAGTGAAATAGTCGTCGAAGTAGCGGGTCCGAGCACCCTGATAGGTGACGAAGTGGGTGTCGAAATCGTCGGACCGCAGCGGATGCCCGGCGGCGTCTCCGTCGAGCACTTCGGCCCAGGGACCGCCGACCGCACGGCAGAACACCTCGGCGTAGGGGTCGACGGCCAGCGGTTCGGATTTGCGCGCCTCAAGTGCGCGGGCCGCCGCGACGAACAACGCGGTGGAGCCCACACCGGTGGTGATGTCCCAGCTGTCGTCATCGGCGCGCACACCGCAACGTTAAACCAGCGGCCGGCCGGTGCGCATGCGCCAGTTCACGTCGTGCAGAAGAAGATTGAAGGGGAAGTTCCGGACGAACGAGGGGGCGACGGTGTTGCTCAGCCGGATGGCGGTCATCACCGCGTCGAACTCGCGCTGCTTGGACCGGTTCCATTCCAGTTTCATCTCGTCGCGGAACCGCTGTGGAAGGAATCCGGTGGTGATCAGCAGTGCCAGGCCTTCGTTGATCTGCTGCAGCGGACCGGGCATCCGAAGCCCGGCCATGCGCGCCACCGCGATCGGGTAGAGGAATTCCCGGATGGCGTCGTCGATGTGGATCTTCTCCAGCTGTTCGTCCCAATACTTGTCGAAGGCGGGGCGGTCGGCGGGCCACATCTCGGGGCGCATCTGAAGCATGGTGCCCAGTGCCATGCTGTCGCGGTAGTGCTGGTCGGCGGTGTCGTCGTCCATCTCGCCGATGAAGGTGCGGCGGACGTCGACCCCGCCCTTGTAAAGGCAGGCCGCCACCCACAGCTGCAGTTCGGGATCCAGTGCGTTGTAGCTCACCGGGCTGTCCTCGGTGGAGACCACCTGGGCGTGCGCCCGGGTGACCGCCTTGCGGTAGGCCTTCTGCTGTTCAGGGGTGCCGCGGGTGGCGACGGCCAGGTAGGTGAACGTGGTCCGGGCCCGTTTGATCGGGTGTCGATCGATCCGGCCGCTCTCCACGCGGCTTTCCTTGACGCCGTAGCCCACGCCGGGAAGGCCGAGTTGCATGATCACGTTGGCCGGACCGGCCAGCAGCGCGATGCCCGGGATACCGTCCTCGAACGTGGCCGGCCCGGTGAGCCGCTGCAGCAGACTCCGCCGGCGCGCCGGGCCCGACGACTCGCTGACCGGGCGATCCACCAAGCTGACCGATTCGCTCACGCCCACAAACCCCTCATCCGAATCTGGAAACGCTCGTTTCCCGATATTGTGCCAGGACCCTCCCGATGTCAAGATGACGCGGTGACCCAGGCGCGCCCGTACGGTGGGGTGGATGCCGCCGACCGACTCGCACGGCGCCGGTCGCAACTGCTGGACTCCGGCCTGGAACTGCTGGGCAGCAATGTCGACCCGGCCGAACTGACCGTCCGGGGGATCTGCCAACAGGCCGGACTGGCCACGCGCTACTTCTACGAAAGCTTTGCCGACAAGGAACAGTTCATCGGAGCGGTGTTCGACCGGGTCATCGCCCGGCTGGCGTCCACCACCCAGGCCGCGGTGGCGGCCGCACCGGCTGATCAGCAGACCCGGGCCGGAATGACCAACATCGTTCGCACCATCGAAGCCGACCCGCGCATCGGCCGGCTGATCTTCGGCGCCCAAGTCTCCAACACCACCGTAATCCGCAAGCGCGCGGAGACCGAGGCGCTGTTCGTCATGCTCGCCGGTCAACACGTCGAGACCCTGACCCGGCGGGCCGGCGGGGAACGCACCCGCGCATTCGCCTATTTCGTGGTCGGAGGTGTTACCCAGACCATCAGCGCCTGGCTGGCCGGCGACGTCAGGCTTGGTTCAGAGCAACTCGTCGACCAACTCAGCGCGATCGTCGATGCGTTCGGCGAGTCCAGCCTCTTCCGGGGCTGAGCCGGGACCAAGACGCCCCCTTCCGCGCGGCGAGCGTGCGCGAACGCACCAACCCGACGGCGTGTCGCCGTACCGACACGCACGCTCGTGCTCTGGGATGGGCCTCGGGAACGGGTTGAGTACCCTCGGTCCCAACCCACCGGTTAATAGGTCACCGACGACAGCGAAGGCACGCCACACATGCCCATTGCGATCACCTCCGAGCACCAGGATCTGGCCGATTCGGTCCGCGCACTGGTACGGCGCGCCGCGCCCGCAGAGTTGCTGCACGCGACGCTGGAGACCCCGCTGGACAACCCGCCGCCCTACTGGGGCGCCGCGGCCGAGCAGGGTCTGCACGGTCTGCACCTGTCGGAGTCGGTCGGCGGGCAGGGCTTCGGCCTGCTCGAGTTGGCGATCGCGATCGCCGAGTTCGGCTACGGCGCAGTACCCGGCCCGTACGTTCCCTCGGCGATCGCCAGCGCCCTGATCGCCGCCCACGACCCGGACGCCGAGCCGCTCGCCGACCTGGCCGCCGGCCGGACGGTGGCTGCTTTCGCCCTGGAGTCCGAGCTCACCGCAACGCGCTACGACCACGGCGTGGTCATCCGCGGCGAGGCCCGCTCGGTGCCGGCTGCGGCCGAGGCGCAGGTTCTGGTGTTGCCGGTCGCGATCGAAAGCGGTGTCGAGTGGATCGTGCTGGACGCCGCTGCGCTCGAAATCGAGCCGCTGCGATCGGTGGATCCGCTGCGGCCGGTGGCCCACGTGCGGGCCAACGGAATCGAGGTCGATATCCGGCGACTGCTCTCCAACCTCTCCCCGGCCGCCGGCCGGGCGATCGTCACCACCCTGCTGTCGGCCGAGGCCGTCGGCATCGCCCGCTGGGCCACCGACTCGGCCTCGGAGTACGCCAAGATTCGCGAGCAGTTCGGCCGGCCGATCGGACAGTTCCAGGCGATCAAGCACAAGTGCGCCGAGATGATCGCCACCACCGAGCGGGCGACCGCGGCGGTGTGGGACGCCGCTCGTGCCATTGACGAAGCAGCGCAACAGGAGTGGAACAACGAGTCCACCCACTACGAGTTCGCCGCTGCGGTGGCCGCCACACTGGCGCCCGCCGCCGCCCAGCACTGCGCCCAGGACTGCATCCAGGTGCACGGCGGAATCGGCTTCACCTGGGAGCACGACACCAACGTCTACTACCGGCACACCCTGGGCCTGGTGGCGGCCTTCGGCCGCTCCCACGAGTACCCCCGGCGGGTGTTCGACACCGCGACCACCACCGGTATGCGCCCGCTGGACATCGACCTCGATCCGGGCACTGAGAAGTTGCGGGAGGAGATCCGCGCCGAGGTGGCCGCACTGAAGGCCATTGCGCGCGAGGAGCGGACGACGGCGATCGCCGAGGGCGGCTGGGTGCAGCCGCACCTACCCAAGCCGTGGGGCCGCGCGGCCACGCCGGTAGAGCAGATCATCATCGCCCAGGAGTTCGCCACCGGCCGGGTCAAGCGGCCCAACATGGGTATCGCCGCCTGGCTGATCCCCTCGATCGTGGCCTACGGGACCGACGAACAGAAACAGCGCTTCCTGCCGCCCACCTTCCGCGGCGAAATGATCTGGTGCCAGCTGTTCTCCGAGCCGGGCGCCGGTTCGGACCTGGCCGCTCTGACCACCAAGGCCACCAAGGTCGAGGGCGGCTGGCGGATCACCGGACAGAAGATCTGGACCACCGCCGCGCAGTTCTCCCAGTGGGGCGCCCTGCTGGCCCGCACGAACCCGGATGCGCCGAAACACAACGGCATCAGCTATTTCCTGCTCGATATGAAGCAGCCCGGCGTCGAGGTGAAACCACTGCGGGAGCTGACCGGCAACGCGTTGTTCAACACCGTGTTCATCGACGACGTGTTCGTGCCCGACGAGATGGTGCTCGGCGAGGTGGACAGCGGCTGGGAGGTCAGCCGCAACACGCTGACCGCCGAGCGGGTCTCGATCGGCAGCAGCGAGCCCTGGTTCCTGCCGAACCTGGACCGTTTCGTCGAGTTCGTCGCCGCCGGCCACTTCGACCAGGTCGGCCATCACCGGGCCGGGGAACTGATCGCCGAAGGGCATGCCGCGAAGCTGCTCAACATGCGCTCGACGCTGCTGACACTGGCCGGCGGTGACGCGATGCCCTCGGCGGCGATCTCCAAGCTGCTCTCGATGCGCACCGGCCAGGGCTACGCGGAGTTCGCGGTGTCCTCCTTCGGCATCGACGGCGCGATCTGGGAAGAGGATTCGCTGGAGGGCAAGTGGGCGGAGTTCCTGCTCGCCAGCCGGGCCACCACCATCTACGGCGGCACCTCGGAGGTGCAGCTGAACATCATCGCCGAGCGGCTGCTGGGCCTCCCCCGCGACCCGTAACCCGGCCCCCTCCCCCGCGAGCAGACGCAAACGACCCCGCACGCCTCGGCGTGTCGGGGTCGTTTGCGTCTGCTCGCGCCCAAAGGCGAGGGCCTACTGGATCTCGATCTGGCGCAGCTCCCGCTTGAGGATCTTCCCGGTGGGGTTGCGCGGCAGTTCGGTCAGGAATACCACCTCGCGCGGAACCTTATAGCGGGCGAGGTGGTCGCGCACGTAGTCCTTGATCGCATCCTCGGTGACCGCCACGCCGTCCTTGAGCACCACGAAGGCCCGCAGCCGCTGGCCGAAATCCTTGTCGTCCACCCCGATCGCGGTGGCCTCGACGACGTCGGGGTGGCCGCTGATGAGGTCCTCGACCTCGGCGGGGAACACGTTCTCCCCACCCGAGACGATCATCTCGTCGTCGCGCCCGCTGACGTAGAGCAGCCCGTGATCGTCGAAGTAGCCGACGTCGCCGGAGGACATCAGGCCGTCGATGACCTGCTTGTTGCCCCCGCCGGTGTAGCCCTCGAACGGGAAGAAGTTGCCGACGAAGATCCGCCCGACCTTGCCGTGCGGCACCTCCTTGCCGTGGTCGTCGAGGATCTTGACCTTGACGCCCTTGATCGTCGGCCCGACGGTCGCCGGGTTCCGCTTGAGGTCCTGCGGGCGGGCGATGGAGACGAACGCGATCTCGGTGGACCCGTAAAGGTTGTAGACGACCGGGCCGATGTCCTTCATGGCCCGGCTGGCCAATTCGGCGCCCAGCTGGGAGCCGGAGACGAAGATGATCCGCAGCGTGGACAGGTCGGGCTTGGCCTCCATGGCCTCCAGCGCGTCGAGCATTCGCGACAGCATCACCGGCACCACCACGATCGCGGTCACCTTGTGCTTGGCGACGTCCTCGAGCACGACGGCCGGCTTGAAGCGGCGATGCAGGATCAGCGTCGAGCCGAGCGTCATCGCGATGGTGGCGTGCAGATAGCCCAGCGCGTGGAACATCGGCGACGGAAGCGCGGTGACCTCACCGGCCTTGAACGGGACCGCCGAAAGCACCCCCCCGAGGGGGGCCAGTGTGGGCGGGGCGTGCCGGTTGGCACCCTTCGGAGTACCGGTGGTGCCGCTGGTCAGGATGATGATCGACGAGCGTTTGGTGGCCTTCGGCGGATCGGATTTGGAACTGCGGGCGATCAGCTCGGCCAGGGTTTCATCGGTGCTCCCGGACGGCTCGGCGGCATCGGGATTGGTTCCCAGCGCCCGGATTTTGCCCAGCGGCGTCTCGGCCAGCTTGACCGCCTCGGAGTACTCGTCGTCGTAGATGATGACCTTGCCGCCCTCGCGGGCCGCGACGTCGCGGATCTGCGGTCCGGAGAATTCGGTGTTCATCATGATGGTGCGCGCCCCCACCCGGGCGCACGCGTAGTTGGCGATCAAGAACCAGCGGTGGTTGCGACACAGGATCGCCACCCCGTCACCGCCCCGGACGCCCATCTCCAGCAGCCCGTTGGCAGCCGCGTTGGTGGCCTCGTTGAGTTCGGCGAAGGTCATGGGACCCTCGTCGTCGACCAGCGCGAGCCGGTTGGGGTTGCGCCGGGCGTTGAGCGACGGGATCATCCCGACCTCGCCCCAGCGGCGGACGTCGGCGGCCAGGGCCGCGAAGTTCTGCGGCGGCTCCAGCCCGAAAGCACCCGAGGTGATGATCTTCTGCAGGTAGTGCAACTCGGCCGAACCGCGTTCGGCCAACTGCCCGAGCTTGGCCAATGCCTGCCCACTGAGGTCCGAGAGACTGGTCATCACACAACCCTATGTGACCCCGCGACGGCGATCCCGAACATCGGCAGATCGCCGCCGCATTCATTGCGGACCCTATGCTGGAGCGATGGCAACCCTGAGCCGGTTCCGGACGATCGCCGCGTCGCCCCGGGCGGTGTGGGACGTCCTGGCCGACTTCGGCGCGATCAGTTCCTGGGCACCCAACGTCGACCACTCCTGCATCCTCGAGCACGGGCCCGACGGCCCGGTCGGGACGTCGCGACGGGTCCAGGCGGGGCGCTACACGCTGGTGGAGCGGATCACCGAGTGCACGGCCCCCGAAGCTCTGGCGTACGACATCGAAGGCCTGCCCCGGCAACTGGGCCGGGTGTCCAATCGCTGGGCGGTGAGCGGCTTCGGCAAGTCGACGGCGGTCAGGCTCACCACCACCGTCGAGATCGGATCGAACCCGTTGGCGCACGTCGCCGAACTCGCGGCGTGCCGGATCATGGCCAAACAGTCCGACGTGATGCTCGGCGGGCTGGCGGCACGACTGGGAGGAAACCTATGACCGAGCCGGCTTCCGGACGCCCCGACATCGTCATCGTGATGACCGACGAGGAACGCGCGATCCCCCCGTACGAGGCCCAGGACGTCCTGGACTGGCGGCAACGCACCCTGTCCGGCCGGCGCTGGTTCGACGAACACGGGGTCAGCTTCACCCGTCACTACACCGGGTCGCTGGCCTGCGTTCCGAGTCGGCCCACCATCTTCACCGGGCAGTACCCGGACCTGCACGGCGTCACCCAGACCGACGGCCTCGGCAAGGTCTATGACGATTCCCGGATGCGCTGGCTGCGCCCCGGTGAGGTGCCGACGCTGGGCAACTGGTTCCGCGCGGCCGGCTATGACACCCACTACGACGGCAAGTGGCACATCTCCCACGCCGACCTGACCGACCCGGCGACCGGCCATCCGCTGGCTACCAACGACGACCATGGAACGGTCGACCCGGTGGCGGTACAGCGCTACCTCGACGCCGATCCGCTGGAGCCCTACGGGTTCTCCGGCTGGGTCGGCCCGGAGCCGCACGGCGCCGGCATGGCCAACTGCGGTCTGCGCCGGGATCCGCTGATCGCCGACCGGGTGGTGGCATGGCTCGATGACCGCTACGCCCGGCGGCGGGCCGGCGACCCCGAGGCGCTGCGACCCTTCCTGCTGGTGGCCAGTTTCGTCAACCCGCACGACATCGTGCTGTTCCCCACCTGGGCGCTGCGCAGCCCGGTTGCGCCGTCGCCGTCGGACCCGCCGCACGTGCCGCCGGCGCCCACCGCCGAGGAGGACCTGCGGACCAAACCCGCCGCCCAGATCGCCTTCCGCGAGGCCTACTACTCCGGCTACGGGCCGGCGGCGATGATCCAGCAGGCCTACGACCGGTTCGGCCAGCGCTACCGCGACCTCTACTACCAGTTGCACGCCCAGGTCGACGGGCCGATCGAGCGGGTGCGCCGCGCGGTGAGCCAGGGCGGCGACGACGCCGTGCTGGTGCGCACCTCCGATCACGGCGACCTACTGGGCGCCCACGGCGGGCTGCACCAGAAGTGGTTCAACCTCTACGACGAGGCCACCCGGGTGCCGTTCGCCATCGCCCGGATCGGCCGGGATGCCACCGAAGCGCGGGTGGTGGACGCACCGACGTCGCACGTCGATCTGGTTCCGACACTGCTCGGCGCGGCCGGCATCGACGTCGCCGCCGTCACTGCGACGCTGCGCGAGTCGTTCACCGAGGTCCACCCGCTGCCCGGTCGTAACCTGATGCCCGTCGTCGACGGCGCCCCCGCCGACGAGGACCGCGCGGTATACCTGATGACCCGCGACAACGTTCTCGAGGGAGACTCCGGGGCCTCCGGCTTGGGGCGCCAGCTCAAGCAGACCTCCAATCCGCCCGCCCCGCTGCGAATCCGCATCCCGGCACACACCGCGGCGAACTTCGAGGGCCTGGTGGTCAAGGTCGACGAAGCGGCCGCCCCCGGCGGCGACGGCCACGTCTGGAAGCTGGTCCGCAGCTTCGACGACCCGTCGACCTGGACCGAACCGGGAGTGCGCCATCTGGCGGCCAACGGAGTCGGCGGCGAGGCCTATCGGACCAGCCCGCTGGATGACCAGTGGGAGCTCTATGACCTGAGCGCCGATCCCATCGAGAGCCGCAACCGCTGGGATGATCCCGAACTGCACGAGCTCCGGGCTCATCTGCGGATGCAGCTCAAACATGCCCGGGCCGAATCGGTCCCGGAGCGCAACGCCCCCTGGGTGTACGCCGCACGCAGTTCCGGCAGTTCCTGAATCCGGCGCCCCTGCCGCGCCGCCCCACCGGGGGAACCGCTATGGGGCGACCGGTGGCAGCGGCCGGGTGCAGACGGCGTGGGCGGCCTTGGCCGACATCCCGAACATGCGCAGCAGATCCTCGGTGACGGCGTCCGCCGTCGCGGCGTCATCGCGATCCGGATTCCTCTGCAGCAGCGCCCCGAGTCCCATCAGGATCCCGGCCGAGACCGCCAGTGCCCGTTCGGGATCTTCCAGGCGGAACCGGCCTGCCGCCACCGCGGCCTTGATATCGCGCAGCGCGCGGGGGGCCAGACCGCGATCGGACGCCATCAGCGTCGCCCAATTGGCGAGCAGAATCCTGCTCTCCTCGGGACGACGCCGGAAGAACCGGCCGGTCAACCGGAACCTGGCGGCGAAAATCTCGGCCGGATCCTCCAACTCCGCGGTGAGCGCATCCAGCAGCGCACCGTAGGAATCCAGTACGTCGGCCACGGCGGCGTCGAACAGCTGCTCCTTGCTGGCGAAATGGTTGTAGAAGGAGCCCATTCCGACGTCGGCGAGCTGGGTGATCTCCAGGACCGGGACGGCAAGCCTGCCTTGGGCGATCAGGGTCTGGGCGGCCCGGACCAGCGCGGCCCGGGTGCGCTGCTTTCGGCGCTCCAACCGGTTTCCCGACGTCGCCGGCGCGGAGGTCGAGTCGCCCACGCCCGCACAGTAGCAGTCGGGAAATCACTACTGATGGTTTCGTCAGACCATTCGGCGCACTAACCTTGGCCCATCACCCCCCGAATGAGCATCGGAAGGCCATGACCATCACCTCCGCCGCGTCCACCTCCGCCGCGTCCACCACCGCCGTATCCACCGGGGCCACCTGCAGCCCACTGGAACTGTTCGACGTCAACCGGCTGCTCGACGACGACGAGCGCGACATCGCCGCAACCGTGCGCCGGTTCGTCGACACCCGGCTTCGCCCCCACCTGGCCGACTGGTTCGAATCCGGCACCCTGCCAAGGGAACTGGCCAAGGAGTTCGGCGACCTCGGCGTGATGGGCATGCACCTGCAGGGTTACGGCTGCGCCGGGACCAACGCCGTCAGCTACGGCCTGGCCTGCATGGAACTCGAGGCCGGCGACAGCGGTTTCCGCAGCTTCGTCTCGGTGCAGGGGTCGCTGTCGATGTTCTCGATCCACCGCTACGGATCCGAGGAGCAGAAAGAGGAATGGCTGCCGAGGCTGGCCGCCGGCGATGCCATCGGGTGCTTCGGACTCACCGAGGCCGACTTCGGCTCCAACCCGGCCGGCATGCGCACTCGGGCGCGCCGGGACGGATCCGACTGGGTGCTCAACGGAACCAAGATGTGGATCACCAACGGCAACCTCGCCGATGTCGCGACCATCTGGGCCCAGACCGACGACGGCGTCCGCGGCTTCCTGGTCCCCACCGACACAACGGGGTTCACCGCCAACGTCATTCACCGCAAGCTCTCGCTGCGCGCCTCGGTCACCTCCGAACTGGTGCTGGACAACGTGCGACTGCCCGATTCGGCACAGCTGCCGCACGCGACCGGCCTCGGCGCACCGCTGTCCTGTCTCAACGAGGCCCGCTTCGGCATCGTCTTCGGCGCGATGGGCGCCGCCAGGGACGCGCTGGAGACCAGCATCGACTACACCGCGAACCGGGAGGTGTTCGACCGGCCGCTGTCCAGCTTCCAGCTCACCCAGGAGAAGCTGGCGAACATGACCCTGGAGTTGGGCAAGGGCATGCTGCTGGCCATCCATCTGGGTCGCATCAAGGATGCCGAGGGCGTGCGGCCCGAGCAGGTGAGCCTGGGCAAGCTCAACAACGTGCGCGAGGCCCTGGCGATCGCCCGCGAGTGCCGGACCCTGCTGGGCGGCAGCGGGATCACTCTGGAGTACTCGCCGCTGCGGCACGCCAACAACCTGGAGTCGGTGCTGACCTACGAGGGCACCTCCGAGATGCATCTGCTGTCCATCGGCCGAGCCCTCACCGGGCAGGCGGCGTTTCGGTGAACCCCGCGACCCCGGCCGCGCTCGAGTTCTACTGGCGTCCCGGCTGCCCGTTCTGCGTGGCGCTGCGCCATCGGCTCGGCCGCCGGGGTATTCCCGTGCACGCGGTGAACATCTGGGAGGACCCAGAGGCGGCCGAGCGGGTGCGGCGCGCCACCGGCGGCGACGAAACCGTGCCCACCGTCTTCATCGGTGATCGCCACCTGGTCAACCCCGGCATCCGCCAGGTCGAAGCCCTACTGGAAGACACCGCCCCGCATCTGCTCGATCAGGCCGCGGAGGGCCGCAGGCGCCGGTGGTGGTGGTTCAGATGACCGTCCCGGCCGTGCCGTCGTCGCGAACCACCGATCGCCCGCCGGACTGCCACGCCGCCATCCCGCCGGCCAGGTTGTAGGCCGTCAACCCGCTGCCGATCAGTGCGGCGGCGGCCGTCCGGGAACGGTTGCCCGACCGGCACACCACCACAACGGGCCCGTCGGCGCGGAACCCTGAGCCCACGACCTCGCCCAACTTCACATGGACGGCCTCGGGCGCGTGGCCGGCGTCCCACTCGTCGTCCTCGCGGACGTCGAGCAGCACCGCCCCGGACTCGGCGAGGATTTTCTCCGCGGCGCCGGCATCGATGTCAACAACACCTGTCATTTCTTGCCCTTACCCTTCGACTTGCCACGGATGGCCGACTCGATCTCCTCGGCCGGGATCGCCTTGGTGCAGAAGAACCAGTCCTCGCACTCCACACCGGAGTCCTTGCCGTCCATCCGGTCCTTGGCGGTGCCGCACGAACCGGCCGGCGGCACGATCACCGGCTCGCCCGGGCGCCAGTCCGCCGGTGTGGCGATCTCGTAGTGGTCGGCGGTCTGCAACGCCTTGATCACCCGAAGCAGTTCGTCGAAGTTGCGGCCCAGGCTCAGCGGGTAGTAGATGATCGTCCGCACCACGCTCTTGGGGTCGATCACGAACACCGCACGGACGGCCTTGGTGGAGTCCTCTCCGGGCATGATCATCCCGTACTTGCGGGCAACCTCCATCGAGATGTCTTCAATGAGCGGGAACGTGACCTCGACGTCCTTCATACCGCGGAAGGAGATCTTGTCCTTGATGGTGCGCAGCCAGGCGATGTGGCTGTAAAGACCGTCGACGGACAGCCCGACGAGGTCGGTGTTGTATTCGGCGAACTGCTCCTGCATGGAGGCGAAGGTCATGAACTCACTGGTGCACACCGGGGTGAAGTCGGCCGGATGGGAGAAGAAGATCACCCATCTGCCGGAGTAGTCGGCGGGGAAATTGATCGGCCCCTGGGTGCTGACCGCGGTGAAGGAGGGGGCCGGATCCCCGATTCGCGGCATCGACGGGGCCGGCGCCGGGGTCTCTGATGTCGTCATGATCTTCCTCCGTAACTAGTTTCTCCGATTATATACCCCAGGGGGTATTTCACCGCAGCGTCCTCGCTCAATGCACACCCTGCATCAGGCGACTGATGCGCGGAGCCAGGAACCACACCACGATGCCGACCAGCACCGCCACCGAACCGATGATCCCGAAGTAGGCCGCCTCGTGCGCCGGGTCGTAGTAGCCGGCCAGGACCCCCGACATCGCGGTGCCCAAGCCGACGGAGAAGAAGAACAAGGCCATCATCTGGGCACGGAAGGCGTTGGGCGCCAACTGGGTGGTCACCGACAGCCCGATCGGGGACAACAACAGCTCCGATACGGCGAAAGCGCCCATGATCGCCACCACCGCCAACACCGGAACCGACCGACCGGAGGTACCGGAAACGGTAAGGAAGAGCAGGAACGCCAAGCCCATTCCGATCACCCCGTAGGCGAACTTGCGCGGGGTGGTCGGCGCACGCCGGCCGAGCCTGGTCCACAGCGTCGCGAAAACCGGTGAGAGCAGGATGATCCACACCGGCTCGATCGAACCGATCCAACTCGACGGAGCCGTCCAGCCGAAGATGTTCCAGTTCATCCGCTCGTCGGAGTAGACCGCCAGCACGGTGAAGATCTGCTGGAACAACGACCAGAACACCGCATTGGCGACGAACAGCGGAATGAACGCCCGAACCCGGGTGCGTTCGGTGGCGTCGACGCGGTCACTTCGCAGCATCACGGTGAAGTACCCGACCGAGGCGAGAAGGATCAGGATCGTGGTGACCTGGGAAAGATTGCCCAGCCGAACCACACCGGTGGCGAACCCGGCGACGACGACCGCCAGCACGGCCACCAGCACCGCCGCAGCCCGGAAAAACGCCGGGCGCGAGAGCGGATGCGGCACGGTGCGCCCGTGCTCCCCAAGATTGCGCCGGAACACCACATACTGCGTCAGCCCCAGCGCCATTCCGACGGCGGCCGCGCCGAATCCGTAGTGGAAGCCCAGGTGCGTCTGCAACAGACCGGTGATCAGCGGGCCGGTGAAGGCGCCCAGGTTGATCCCCAGATAAAACAGCGTGAAACCACCGTCGCGTCGGGCGTCCCCGCTCTCGTAGAGCGTTCCGAGCAGGGAAGAGGCGTTGGCCTTGAGCGCCCCTGCGCCCAGCCCGATGAGAACCGTGCCGACCGCCACGCCAGTGAGTCCGGGCAGGATCGCCAGCGAGATGTGGCCGCACATCACCACCACGCCGCCGTAGAAGATCGTGCGCTCCATCCCGAGCACCCGGTCGGCGACCCACCCGCCCAGCACCGTGGAGAGGTAGACGAATCCCCCGTAGGCACCGACGATCCCGGTGGCGGTGGCCTTCGACAGGCCCAGACCCCCGTCGGTCGTCGAGTAGTACAGGTAGTACCCGAGGATCGTGAGCATCCCGTAGAAGGAGAACCGCTCCCACAGTTCGACACCGAAGAGGTTGACCAGACCGATCGGGTGTCCGAATCGGGTGCGCTGCGCGGAGCCGTCCGCGTCCTGAGCGACGTCAGTCACCCGCTCACCCTAAACTTCAGCGCGTGAACGCGGTCGGAATCGATATCGCTTCCCCACGCGCGCGTTGACCGCCTTCCTGTTCGGCTTTGTCACCTCACTGAGCCTGATCGTCGCCATCGGCGCCCAGAACGCCTTCGTGCTTCGCCAGGGCGTGCGCAATGAGCATGTGCTGGCCGTGGTGACGCTGTGCGCCGTATCGGATCTCCTCCTGATCGTTGCGGGTATCGCCGGGGTCGGCGCGCTGGTCACCGCTCATCCCAACCTCACCTCCTTCGCGCGGTACGCCGGCGCGGCGTTCCTGATCGGCTACGGCCTGATGGCCGCCCGCCGCGCGGCCCACCCGACCGCCCTGACGCCGAGCGAGGCGGCCCCGGCCGCGCTGTGGCCGGTTCTGTCGACCTGCCTGGCGCTGACCTTCCTCAACCCACACGTCTATCTGGACACCGTCGTGCTGTTGGGGACGCTGGCCAACCAGCAGCCCGGCGGGCGCTGCATGTTCGGCGCCGGGGCGGTGACGGCGAGTTCGGCCTGGTTTTTCGGTCTCGGGTTCGGCGCGCGACGCCTGGCGGGCCTGTTCGCCACGGCGCGGACCTGGCGGATCCTCGACTGGCTGATCGCGGCCACCATGCTGGCTCTGGGCGCCTCGCTGGCGCTCACCGCACGATGACCCTCTCGGCGCCTCGCTGGCGCTCACCGCACGTTGACCCTCTCGGCGCCTCGCTGGCGCTCACCGCACGATGACCCTCTCGGCGCCTCGCTGGCGCTCACCGCACGTTGACTCCCCCGCGAACCACGGCAGAATCGACTCGTGGCCGACCCCGGACCGGATTCCGACCGCCCGCTGGGCCGGCGGGAGACCAAAAAACTGCACACCCGCCAGACCATCCGGCGGGAGGCATTCCGACTCTTCGACGAACAGGGTTACGCCAGCACCACGATCGAGCAGATCGCCGCGGCCGCGCAGGTGTCGGTCAGCACCTACTTCCGGTATTTCCCCGCCAAGGAGTCGGTTCTGCTGGCCGACGACCTCAGCACCGTCCTGCTCGCCACGCTGAGCGCCCAGCCGCCGCAGATGACGGCCCTGGCCGCCTTCCGAACCGCGGTGCACGAGGCCTACGACCACATGACCGCCGACGAGTGGGAGCTGGAGAAGATCCGGCAGCGACTCATCTACTCGCTGCCCGAACTACAGGGCGCCCTGCGCGACGAGTACCACTCGCTGGTGGGAGGGATCAGCGAGGCGATGGCCCAACGCCTCACCCGCGGTTCACACGAACTGGAGATACGGGTCTTCTCCGGCGCCGTGGTCGGGGCGATCATGGCCCTGGGCAACCGGGGTCCGTTCTCTCTCGACAACGTCGACGCGGCGATGGACTTCCTGGAATCCGGCCTGGGACTGGGCTAAGGCGAACTACTGTCGCGCGGGTGGGCGCGCACCCCACCCGACGTGGGTTCCTCAGCTCGGCTGGCGCACTGACGCTGCTGCTGGCCGCGTGTTCGCGCACCGGAGCGGGCCCCGCGACCGGCTCCGGACCCGTGACCGTCAAGCACGCCTTCGGTGAGACGACCGTGCCTGCGCCGCCCAGCCGGGTACTCAGCGCCGGTCTCACCGAACAGGACGACCTGCTCGCCCTCGGGGTCATCCCGATCGCCGTGACGACCTGGTTCGGCGACCAGCCGTTCGGCGTGTGGCCCTGGGCACGGGACCGACTCGGCGCCGCCGAGCCCGCTGTGCTCACCCTCCAGGACGGCATCCAGGTGGACGAGATCGGGCGCCTGAAACCCGATCTGATCGTCGCGGTCAATGCCGGGCTGGACTCCGAGACCTACCGCGCCCTGTCCGCGATCGCTCCGACCATCGCCCAGTCCGGCGGACAAGCCTTCTTCGAGCCCTGGCGCGACCAGGCCGCGGCGGTGGCCACCGCGGTCTTCAAGTCCGACCAGATGGACCGGATCGTCAGGTCTGTGGAGCAGCGCTTCACCGCCGCCGGGCAGGCCAACCCGCAGTTCCGGGACCGCACGGCGGTGCTGCTCGACGGCCGGCTCGCCGCGGGTGCGGCGACCGCCACCGTCGACGGCTGGCGTACGGAATTCCTGACCGCGATGGGGTTGCGGGTTCCGGAGAACCTCACAGCCCTGGCCTCGCGCGACGGCACCGCGGCGATCCCGGTCGATGAACTCGCTTCGGCGACGGCGACGGCCGACGTCTTGATCTGGTGCACCGAAAACGAGGCCGAGCGAACGGCGCTGGTGGCCGACCCGGCAGTCGCCGGCCTGGACAACACCGCCGGCCGCAACGTGTTCACCACCGGCGACCTGGCCGCGGCGATCGCGTTCGCCTCGCCGCTGTCCTACCCGGTGGTGGCCGGGCAACTCCCCGCGCTGGTGGCCCGCGCGCTCGGCTGATCAGCATGCTTGGATTGACTTCGTGACCACTGACGTCGACACCACCCGGCCGGACACCCCGGGTTACGCGCGGGTCGGCAGCGTCTACTACCCGGTCCTGGTCGCCGTCTTCACCGCCTTGGTGATCATCTCCAACGTCACCGCCACCAAGGGGGTGGCGATCGGGCCGATCATCACCGACGGCGGTTTCATCGTCTTCCCGCTCACCTACGTCATCGGCGACGTACTCGCCGAGGTGTACGGGTTCCGGGCGGCCCGGCGCGCCATCGTTCTCGGGTTCGTGATGAACGCCCTGGCCGCGTGCGCGTTCTGGGCGACCGTCTACCTCCCGGCCGCCGACTTCTACCCCAACCAGGAGCACCTCGCCAACGTCGTCGGCGCCTACACCCAGCTGATCGTCGCGGGCCTGGCCGGCTTCATCGTGGGCCAGACCATCAATGCCTGGGCCGTGGTGAAGATCAAGGAACACACCAAGGAGAAGCACCTGTGGGCCCGGCTGGTGGGCTCGACGTTCGCCGGCCAACTCGGTGACACCCTGGTGTTCTGCAGCATCGCCGCCGGCGCCATCGGCATCAGCACCTTCGGGGATTTCGCCACCTACACCGCACTGGGCTGGCTCTACAAGACCGCCGTCGAGGTGGTGATGCTGCCGATCACCTACCGGGTGATCGCCTACGTCAAGCATCACGAACCCACCTACACCGCCCTGGTCTGATGAGCCCGCCCCGTATCCGCGACTACGGCGACCGGGCGCTGTTGATCGAGTGCGATGACGTCGAGGGGGTTCTCGCCCTCGCCGGGATGCTGCGCGAGACCCGCCTGCCCGGAGTGAGCGATATCGTCCCGGGCGCCCGCACCGTGCTGCTCCACCTCGAGGCGGTCACCCACCGGGCGCGGGCTCGCGTGGAACTCGAGGGCATGGATCTGGCCGGTGCCGCGGGCCACGACGCCGAACCGCTCGAGGTGGTGATCGAGGTGGTCTATGACGGCGAGGACCTCGCCGAGGTTTCCCGGCGGCTGAACATGGACGCCCGCGATGTCGTCGCCGCCCACACCGGCACACCGTGGCGGGTCGGATTCGGCGGTTTCGCGCCGGGATTCGCCTACCTGGTGGGTGGGGACCCCCGGCTTGCCGTGCCCCGGCGGGCCGAACCGCGCACCCGGGTTCCGGCCGGCGCGGTGGCCCTGGCCGGTGAGTTCAGCGGGATCTATCCGCGCGAATCACCAGGCGGCTGGCAGATCATCGGCCGCACCGACGCGGCGCTCTGGGACGCCGACCGGGCCCAACCGGCGCTGCTGGCACCGGGGATGCGGGTGCGGTTCCGGTCCGTGGGCACACCGTGATCGCCCTGGAGGTCCTCGCCCCCGGGCCATTGGCCATCGTGGAGGATCTGGGCCGTACCGGACTCGCCCACCTCGGGGTCACCCGCTCGGGGGCCGCCGATCGTCGCTCCCACGCCCTGGCCAACCGCCTGGTGGCCAACTCCGCGGACCGCGCGACCATCGAGATCACCCTCGGCGGGTTCCGCGCCCGGCTGCACGGCGGTGCGGTCGACATCGCCGTCACCGGAGCCGACACGACACCGGCCGTCGACGGAGTCCCGTTCGGCCTCAACAGCGTTCGACGGCTTGCGCCGGGACAGGTGCTGTCCATGGCCACACCGGCGACCGGGCTGCGCAGCTACCTCGCCGTCCGCGGCGGAATCGACGCGCCGGCCGTGCTGGGTTCACGCAGCTATGACACCCTGTCCGGTCTCGGCCCGGCGCCGCTGCGGCCCGGCGACCGGATTCCGCTCGGCAGGCCGGGCGCGGATTTTCCCCAGCTCGATGCCGCCCCGGTAACCCCGATCGGCACCGCGACGCTGGAGGTGCGGGTCACCCGCGGCCCGCGCGACGACTGGTTTTCCGACCCAGACGCGCTGGTGAGAACCCGGTGGGTGACCTCCGAGCGCAGCGACCGGGTGGGCGTCCGGCTGACCGGCCCGCCGTTGCACCACCGGTGGCCCGAGCGCCAATTGCCCAGCGAGGGGGCCACCCGCGGCGCCATTCAGGTACCGCCCGGCGGCCAGCCGGTGATCCTCGGCCCGGACCATCCGGTCACCGGCGGCTACCCGGTCATCGGGGTGGTCGTCGACGCCGACACCGACGCCTTGGCACAGTTACGGCCGGGGCGGGAGGTCCGGTTGCGCTGGAGCCGGACCGGTACTGCCGCGCCGCGGCCGTTGTACTGGTAAAGCTGGAGTCATGCCGATTCACACTGCCCGGCTGATCCACACCAGCGACCTCGACAACGAGACCATCGACAACGCGCACCGCATGCTCGTCGAGGCCTACGGCGGGGAGTTCACCGACACCGACTGGGAGCACACCCTGGGCGGAATGCACGCCATCATCGTCCATCGCGGGACACTGATCGCCCACGCCGCGGTGATCCAGCGCAGACTGCTCTACCGCGGCTCGGCGCTGCGGTGCGGTTACGTCGAAGGCGTTGCCGTGCATCAGGACTGGCGGGGACAGGGCTTGGGCAACGCGGTCATGGACGCCGTCGAGCAGGTGATTCGAGGCGCCTACCCGATCGGTGCACTGAGCGCCGCGGGCGCCGGCGAACGGCTCTACCGCCCGCGCGGCTGGCTGTGCTGGCGGGGCCACACCTCGGTGCTGGCACCCGGCGGCCTCATCCGTACACCCGACGACGACGGCAGCGTGTTCGTGCTGCCGGTGGGGGTCGATGTCGACCCGGTCGAGGAGCTGACCTGCGACTGGCGCGACGGGGATGTCTGGTAGTTCGCCGACCGTTCACGCGCCGGGAGGGTCCCGTCGGCCACCGGCCCGTTCCATAATGGAACCGTGCCGAATGCGGACATCCATCCTGACCTGCGCCGGATCGCCAGGTTCGTCCCCAGGCAGGTCCTCTATTCGTGGTCGGTGCCGCTGCTGCGCAGGCTGCCCTCACCTCGGTGGCCCGGCAACCACGACGCCGAGGCCCTGACCCTGCCCTCCGGGACGGGGATCCGGCTGTTCCGGCCGGCCGGAGCCACACGGTCGACGCCGGCGCTGCTGTGGATCCACGGTGGCGGCTATCTGATCGGCGACGCTGCCCAGGACGACGACCTGTGCCGGGCCTTCGCCGACCGGCTCGGCGTCGTGGTGGCCGGGGTGGATTACCGATTGGCTCCGCAACACCCGTTCCCGGCCCCTGTCGAGGACTGCTACGAAGCGCTGACCTGGCTGGCAGATCTGCCCGGGGTGGATCGCGACCGGATCGCCATCGGCGGCGCCAGCGCCGGCGGCGGCCTGACCGCGGCGCTGGCGTTCCTGGCCCGCGACCGGGACGAGGTCACCCCCGTGCTGCAGATCCTGTCCTACCCCATGCTCGATGACCGCACCGTCGATCCGGCCCTCGACGACCCGGGATTCCGGCTGTGGAACACCGCCAGCAACCGCCTCGGCTGGCAGGCCTACCTGGGCGGCGCCGATCCCGCGGTAGCCGTGCCGGCCCGCCGTGACGATCTCGCCGGGCTGGCGCCCGCGTGGCTCGGAGTGGGGACGCTGGATCTCCTCCACTCCGAGGGTCTGGCCTACGCCGACCGACTCCGAGCCGCCGGCGTGCCTTGCCGCGTTCACGAGGTTCCCGGCGCGTTCCACGGTTTCGACCGGCTCGTTCCCAAGGCGTCGATCTCACGGGCCTATTTCGACGACAAGTGCGCCGGGCTACGCCAAGCCGTGTCACGGGCCGGGTGAGAATCATGTCCACTGCACTGACCCGCGAACAGCGCGATCTGCGCGAGGCGGTCACCGCATTGATGGCGGCCCGGTCGACGGAATCCGACGTACGGCGGCTCATGGCCGACCCGACCGCAGATGACGCGGCCACGTGGGCGCAGATGGCGGCCATGGGTCTGCTCGGTCTGAGCATCCCGGAGGAGTTCGGCGGCACCGGCGCCGGGGCCGCGGAGCTCTCCGTGGTAAGCGAGCAGATGGGGCGGGCACTGTTGTGCGCCCCCTACTTGTCCACCGCGGTGTTGACCCCGTATCTGCTTCTGGCACTGGGCGATAACCGTGAATGCGCACAGACCCTCCCGCGCATCGCCGCCGGGGAACTGATCGCGACGGTGGCCTTTGCCGAGGCCGGCTCGGCACGTCCGCCGATGCGTCCGCACACCACCGCTACCGAGGGCGGCGCGTGGACGCTTAACGGGGAGAAGACCTACGTCTTGGACGCGCCCGCCGCCGAAGTGTTCTACGTCTCGGCGCTGACTTCCTGCGGCACCGGCATTTTCGCGGTGCACCGTGATGCGGCGGGACTCGCGGTGGAACCGCTGAGCACCGTGGACCAGACCCGCCGGCAGGGCCGCCTCACGCTGTCCGGGACACCGGCGCGGCTGATCGGCGATCCGGGGGCCGGTACCGCGGCACTCGAGGCGGCACTGGACCGGGCGGCGGTGGCACTGATCGCCGAGCAGGCCGGCGGCGCGTTGCGCGTCACGGAGATGGCGGCGGATTACGCCCGCACCCGCTACCAGTTCGGCCGGGCGATCGGCAGCTTCCAGGCGGTCAAGCACCTGTGCGTCGACATGCTGCTGGAGTCGCAGTCGGCGATTTCTGCAGCCCGGCACGTCGCCGCCCGCTTCGATGCCGCCCTGTCCGAAACCGTTGATGCGGACCGGACTGCCGATCTGGCCCTGGCACAGGCGTTCTGCTCGGAGGCCTATGTGTTCGCCGCCGCCACCAATATCCAAGTCCACGGCGGAATCGGTTTCACCTGGGAACACCCGGCCCATCTGTATCTGCGCCGGGCCCGGACCGACGCGCAGATCTTCGGCGATGCGGCCTGGCACCGGGAACGCTATGTCGCACTGCGGGAGGGAAGCTCATGACCGGTACCGACGAGGTCCTGCGGGCCGAGGTCCGGGCCTGGCTCGCCGACAACTGGGATCCGTCGATCAACCGCGCCGAATGGGGCAGGCGGGTCTTCGACGCCGGGTGGGCGGTCCCGAGTTGGGAGCCGCAATGGTGGGGGCGGGGGCTGACTGACGCGCAATCCCGCATCGTGGCAAACGAATTCGCGGCGGTCGGCGCGAAGGGGGCGGGCCGGGACCGCTCGGATCTGATGGCCTGCACACTGCACACCCTCGGCACCGACGAACAGAAACACCGGTTGATCCCGCCGTCGCTGCGCGGCGAGACCCGCTGGTGCCTGCTCTACAGCGAGCCGGGCGCCGGTTCGGATCTGGCCGGGCTGCGGACCCGCGCCGAACGCGACGGCTCCGGCCGGGGCGACTGGGTGGTCAACGGTCAGAAGGTCTGGACCTCCTTCGCCACCACCGCCGACTACGGGCTGCTGGTGGCCCGCACCGACTGGGATGTGCCCAAACACCGGGGCCTCAGCTTCTTCATCTTCCCGATGCGCCAGCCCGGCGTTCAGATCCGGCCCATCCACCAGATCACCGGCGAATCGGAGTTCAACGAGGTCTTCATCACCGACGCCCGGGTGCCGCACGCCAACCTGGTGGGCGAACCCGGCGGCGGCTGGGCGGTGCTGCAACTGGCACTGGCCTACGAGCGCCGACTGATGGGCGATCTGGCCCGCACCTCACGGGCCAGTGGTGAGCTGAAGCCGGACTCCGACAGCCTCGTCGGGATGGCCCGCGCGGCGGGCCGGCTCGGCGATTCCGACCTTCGCCAACAGATCGCCCGCGTCGAGGGCTATGCCGCCGTCAACCGGTGGAACACCCGGCGCGCCAAGGCGACCGATGACCGCGTCGAGGCCGCCACCCTGATGGCACTCGGCAAGATCGCCATGTCGCGGATCCTGCACGAGACCGCCCGGGTCCAGACCGCGATCGTCGGCCCGGAGTCCATGCTGTGCGGCCCGGACAACCCGGTGGGTGACGCCGTCACCTTTCGCACGCTCAACGCCTACTTCACCTCGATCGGCGGCGGCACCGACCAGATCCAGCGCAATATCGTCGGCGAGCGGGTGCTGGGCCTGCCCAAGGAGCCCGATCCTTATAAGGACAGCCCGTTCCGGGACTTGCCCACCGGTTGACGGGCCGGGCCGGTCAGCGCAGATGCACCGGGTCGGCGCCCCAGGCGGTCCTGATGTCGGCGTCGAGGTCGTGGACGATCCGGTCGTGGTGGTCGATGACCAGACAGGCCCGGTCGGCCTCCTGATAGGGCGTCCACTCCGGTTCGCCGGGCAGACCGGCGGGCTTTGCGGTTGCGGCGAAGTTGACCCACCGGCTGCGGATGCGCCGGGACACCGCCTTGGCCGCTTTGGCCCCGCCCAGCTTGAGGGTCATGTCCTGCGGTGCGCCGAGAGTGCCCCAGACGTAGGGCAGTTCGGTGGCATGCGCCGCGCCGACCAACAGCAGCTTCATGACCGGCGAGGCGTAGTCGAAGCGGTACAGATAGACCGGCGCCACGGTGTTGTGGCCGTCGGCGAGCCACACCGAGGGCATCCGGAACCCGACGTCGCTGGCGATGCTCAGACCCCGCGCCGACTTCTTCTTACCCGCGTAGGCCGAACCCAACTGCTCCTCGGTGGGCAACTGCAGGTCGGGCTGCTCCCCGGCGATCTGGTTGAACATCGAGGTGATGGCCCGTGGGGTGACCGGCATCAGCGGTGAGCGCATCAACCGGAACAACGCGGCCTCGTTCTTGTTGGTACCGATGATCAACGGCACCGGATGAGTCCTGCCCTGGCGGGCCAGGTGAACCGGATAGTCCGGGAGAACCTCGCCGTCGACGATAGGCACGAAGGCCAGCGTGCCGGGATTGCGCACCGGCACCTCGTCGAACACCTTCTTGGTGGCGGCGATCAGCGCGGGCACCGGCGCGTCGACGAGCTTGTGCTCCTCACCGGGTCGGATCTCGAGGAAGTCCAGCACCTGATCGGTGACCAACCGGGCACGGTTGCGGTCATAGACCGACGTCGCCGGGGAACTCTGTGCGATGGCCCCGGCGAACAGACCGCTCGATGCGGGTGTCGCGAGCAGCGTGGTGACGATCCCGGCGCCGGCCGACTCGCCGAACACCGTCACCCGGTCGGGATCCCCTCCGAACGCGGCGATGTTGGCGCGCACCCAGCGCAGGGCCTCGAGGACGTCGCGCAGCCCGACGTTGGACTGGTAGCCGGGTACGTCGAGGAACCCGAAGACGCCGAGCCGGTAGTTGACGGTGACCACGACCACGTCGCCGCCGGCCGCCAACCGGCGGCCGTTGTAGTAGGGCTGGCTGCCCGAGCCGAGCACGTAGGCCCCACCATGCACCCACACCATGACGGGTTTGCCGTCGCCGGGAGTGGTGCCCGAGGGGGCCCAGACGTTGAGCGTCAGGCAATCCTCGTCCTGGCCGGCGCCGAGGTTCATCGGGAAGTTCGGTACCGGGGGTTGCGGGCAGGCGGTGCCGAACGTGGTGGCCTCGGCCGGTTCGGTCCAGGGTCGGGGTGGCTGCGGTGCACGGAAGCGCAACTCGCCCAGCGGCGGGGCTGCGTAGCGCACGCCCTTCCAGGTCGTGACGGTGCCGTCGTCGGTGCCGCGCACCGGCCCGTGGGCCGTCTCCGCAACGGGTTGGTGGGTCCTCATCCGGCTCTCCCTGATGCCTCGCGATCAGGTTTAGGCTACCCGCCGGTAACCAGGCGTCGGCCGCTACCGGACATCAGAAGTGCAGGGCGGTGAAGCGCCAGTCGAGCACCGCCCGGTCCGGGCCGTCGGCGCCGGCGGCATAGACCACTGATCGCAGGCTCACCACCCCGCCCCTCCCGCCGGGCAATTCCGTGGCGGCCTCGACGCGCAGGTCGCTGAAGAGCGTGTCCCCCTCGTAGACCGGTGCGGTGTGGTCGCAGGACTGCCAGCCCAGCACCGTCGCCAGGTTGGGCAGCAGCCGCGTCGCCTGGGCCAGCGCCAGTCCGATGGTGTGCCCGCCGTAGACCAGCCGCCGACCGGAGTCGCGCGCATCGTGGTGGGCGGCGGCGATGTTGAGGGTGAGCCGCGCCAATTCCGGAGCCGAGCTGACGACGTCGGCGGAGCTGCGCAGCGCCGACCCGGCGATATCGGGATAGAAGTGCGGACCGGGCACCCGTCGGCGGAAGGCCTCGGCGTCCCAGTGACCGGCACCTTCCACGGCCGGGGCCGGGCCGGCGCCCAGGCCGGTGAGGTCGTCGCCGTGACCGGTGTCGGCCGCACCCGGGCTCAGCGGGAGCATCGCACACCGGTAGAAGTCCAGCACCAGCCTGCCGGCCTGGTCGATGGTGGTCATCCGCAGTGCGGCCAGACCACTCGGCGCCCGGCCGGGTTTGAGGCTGTTCTGCTTGAGACCCACCACCTCGGTCCGGGTGAACAGGGTGTCACCGATGGTCGGATACCGGTGGAACACCAGACCGCGGTAAAACAGGTTGGCCCTGACCCGCCGGGTGACACCCGTGGACTGGCCGATGGCGATATCGCAGACCAGGCCGGGGTGTGCCATCGCCCCCGGAACCCCGGTCACCGCGTGGGCCAGATCGGCGTCCAGCGATAGCCGCATCCGATCGCCCAGGATGGCCTGGTGCGCGGCGGCGATCCCCGAGGTGAGCGTGATCGACGGCGCGGTGTCGAAGACCTGACCGACCATCAGGTCGTCGAAGAACGGCCCGCCGGATTCAATTCCCGGGTCGCGGCGCTCCTGCCCGCCGGACCCACCGGATCCGCCCGCGCCGACGTGGCCGTACAACGTCACAACTGACAATGCTGACAGCACGACCCGGGAAGTCAAGAGCAGGACATGCCACTATGGCCGTACCCATGACACTCAACGACGAAGAGAACCTGCTGGTTCAAACGGTGCGCGCGTTCGTCGATCGGGACGTCAAGCCGACGGTGCGCGAGGTGGAGCACGCCAACACCTACCCCGCGGCGTGGATCGAGCAGATGAAGAGGATCGGCATCTACGGCCTGGCGATCAGCGAACGCTACGGCGGCTCACCGGTGTCGATGCCGTGCTACGTCGAGGTCACCGAGGAACTGGCCCGGGGCTGGATGAGCCTGGCCGGCGCGATGGGCGGGCACACCGTGGTGGCGAAGCTGCTTGAGGATTTCGGCACCGAACACCAGAAGCAGACCTACCTGCCGGCGATGGCGACCGGCCAGTTGCGGGCCACCATGGCGTTGACCGAACCCGGCGGCGGTTCGGATCTGCAGAACATCGCCACCGTCGCCCAGCCCGACGGCGCGCACTGGGTGATATCAGGGTCCAAGACGTGGATCACCAACGCCCGCCGTTCCGGTTTGATTGCACTGTTGTGCAAGACCGACCCACACGCCACACCCCGGCACACGGGCATCTCGGTCCTGCTGGTCGAGTCCCCCGCCGAAGGGCTCAGCATCTCCCGGGATCTGCCCAAGCTCGGCTACAAGGGCGTGGAATCGTGCGAGCTGAGTTTCCGGGACTGTCGGGTCCCGGTCTCGGCAGTGCTGGGCGGAGAGCCGGGCCGTGGATTCGCGCAGATGATGAAAGGCCTCGAGACGGGACGCATCCAGGTCGCCGCCCGAGCGCTGGGCGTGGCCGGCGCCGCCCTCCAGGACGCGCTCACCTACGCCCAGCAGCGGGAGAGTTTCGGCAAACCGATCTGGAAGCACCAATCGATCGGCAACTACCTGGCCGATATGGCCACCAAGCTGACCGCGGCGCGACAGCTCACCCGCTACGCAGCCGAACGCTATGACAGCGGCCAGCGCTGCGATATGGAGGCCGGGATGGCCAAGCTGTTCGCCTCCGAGGTGGCAATGGAGATCGCGCTGAACGCGGTGCGGATCCACGGCGGCTACGGCTATTCCACCGAATACGACGCCGAACGGTATTTCCGCGACGCGCCGCTGATGATCGTCGGCGAGGGCACCAACGAGATCCAGCGCAACGTCATCGCCGCCCAACTCGTGGCCCGCGGGGGGCTGTGACCACTCGTTCGACCCCGCTCAATCGGATCTGCGGGTCCAGGCGACCACGTAGATCACCATCGCCCCCACCAGCGCCAGCAGCACCCACAGCACCAGCGCCTCGTCGATCCAGGATCCCGGCGGCGGGTCGCCCGGCAATACGTTGCGGATCGGGACCACCGCGAACAGCATGGCCGCAAACCAGGAACTGAAGGCCGGTTGGAAGTTCTTCCTGCCCAGCAGCATCTCGATGGCGGCGTACAACGCCAGCGCCGGTAACGCCAGCAACACCAGGCAGATCCCGAGGATCAACGCCAGCGGCCCCCGCGACCGGGAGAAGGTGACGGTCGCGGTGGCATCGGCGCCGCCGGAGTGGGTGGCCGGGCCGGGGTGCTCGCTGCGGATGTCCCACCCGTACAAGGAACCGGTCACCTCCACCCACGCCGGCACGTACCGGCGGGCCTCCCCGGTCCCCGTGAAAACATCAGCCCTGATCGTCTCAGTGGCGTAGCGGTCGAACGGCCACTGGTCGGCGTTGCCGGTCGCCGACAGGGAGGTAGTGACCGCGCCGGGAACCTGGCCGGCCGGAAAGTTCAGTTCGCCGAACTCGGTTGTGGGATACAGGCGGACGGTGATGCCGGTGGTGAGCTGGCCGAACTCCGGGTCTTCCAGGCCCTTGGCCGGAATTACCAGAGCGCTGGCCTCGACGGTGTTGTCGAGCGGATGGATCGCGGTGATGTCGAGCAGGACCACGGTTTGCTCGCCGGCCACGAGGTTTCCCGGCTCCAGCGTGTGGGCCGAACTGTCGAGCCAGAAATAGCCCGCCACCGACCCCAGGTAGATCGTCAGGATCGCGCCGACCGTGGCGGCCCGCCGCCACCAGCGGAGCCGCCCCGTCAACGGGGAGGTCATAACCGGCGGCGCCTGCATGTCGGGATGTTAACCGGATGTCTGCGCCCGGCGCAGAGGTCAGTCGGCTTGCGCCAGGCGCTGTTTGAGGGCGTCGAACTCGTCGCGCACCCCGGTCGGCAGCTTCTCGCCCAGGAACTCGAACCACTCCTCGATCTGGGGCAGCTCGGCGCGCCATTCCGAGGGGTCGACCGCCAGCGCCTCGGCGACATCGGCGGCCTCGACCTCCAGACCCGCCAGGTCGATCTGATCGACCCCGGGCACCGTCCCGATCGGGGTGGACACCCCGCCGGCCTGCCCCTCGACCCGCTCGATGATCCACTTCAGAACGCGGCTGTTCTCGCCGAAACCCGGCCACAGGAAGCGGCCGTCCGCCCCGCGCCGGAACCAGTTGACGAAGAAGATCTTCGGCAGCTTGGAGTCGTCGGCGTTCTTGCCGAGATCGAGCCAGTGCTGGCAGTAGTCGCCGGCGTTGTAGCCCAGGAACGGCAGCATGGCCATCGGGTCGCGCCGGATGGTACCGACCTTGCCCTCGGCCGCCGCGGTCTTCTCACTGCCGAGCGTGGCGCCGATGAACACCCCGTGCTGCCAGTCGCGGGCCTGGGTCACCAGCGGGACCGTGGTCTTGCGGCGGCCACCGAACAGGATCGCCGAGATCGGTACACCCTGCGGATCGTCCCACTCCGGGGCCAGGGTGGGGCACTGCGACATCGGTGTGCAGTACCGAGAGT
The DNA here is from genome assembly GCA_020438905.1 of Mycobacterium sp. Taxonomy (GTDB): domain Bacteria; phylum Actinomycetota; class Actinomycetes; order Mycobacteriales; family Mycobacteriaceae; genus Mycobacterium. Next base: position 295 of record JAGQTQ010000037.1, on the reverse strand, counting down.
TCGGATGCGCGGCGGGCTCGTCGGACTCCGGCGTCCAGTCCCGGCCCTTCCAGTCGATCAGGTGCTGCGGGTCGCCCTCAAGACCCTCCCACCAGACACCGCCGTCATCGGTCAGGGCGACGTTGGTGAAGACGGTGTTGCCGGCGGCGATGGTCTTCATCGCGTTCGGGTTGGAACTCCAGTTGGTGCCGGGCGCGACGCCGAAGAAGCCGAACTCGGGGTTGACCGCATACAACCGACCGTCCTTGCCGAACCGCATCCAGGCGATGTCGTCACCGAGGGTCTCGGCGCGCCA
>JAGQTQ010000155.1 GCA_020438905.1 Mycobacterium sp. | reverse complement strand
CTGGAAGATCGGCTGGGCCTGCGGGGCGGCGGAGCTCATCGCCGGGGTTCGGGCCGCCAAGCAGTATCTGAGCTATGTCGGCGGCGCGCCGTTTCAACCGGCCGTGGCCTACGCGCTGAACCACGAGGACCCCTGGGCCGAGGCCCTGCGGGACGCGATGGAAGTCAAACGCGACGGTCTGGCCACGGCACTGACCGATATCGGTTTCGAGGTCCATCATTGCGCCGGCACCTATTTCCTGTGCGCCGACCCGCGTCCGCTGGGTTTCGCCGACAGCACGGAGTTCTGCGAGGAGCTACCGCACCGGGCGGGCGTGGCGGCCATCCCGATGGCGGCGTTCTGCGATCCGGGCGGGGCACCGGAAGCCTGGAATCACCTCGTGCGCTTCGCCTTCTGCAAACGCGACGCCACCCTCGAAGAGGCGATCCGGCGTTTGAGCGTGCTCAACCCTTCTTGATCTTGAGCACCTGCTTGCGCAGGCCGTCGGTGGCGGTCTCCATCGCGCCTTTGAGGGTGCGCTTGAGCAGGAACCCGGGGATCGGAACCGACGGGTCGACGGTCAACTCGAAGCGGACCTTGGTCTTATCCCCCTGCGGGGTCAGGGTGTACGCGGCCTCCTGCGAGCGCAGTTGGCCGGCTGAGATCAACGTCCATCCGGCGGTGTTAGCCGACCAGGTGTACTCGACCTCCTGAACATCGGTCAGCCCGGCGGCCTTGACCTTCATCCTGACCCGTTTGGGCCGGCCGTCGTCGTAGGCCTCGAGGACCTCCGCACTCTGGTACTGCGGCGACCAGGTGTGCGCCGATTCGACGTCGGCGATCACCGCGAGGATCTCCTCGGGTTCCGCCTCGATGACGACTTCGCGGGAATCGTTGACTGTCATGGTCCGACAGTAGCGACACGAGCAGGGAATCGGTTGCGGTTCGCCGCTGCGCAGAATCGGTTCGTGAGCCACCTTCGTCGGTGACGCACTGACCACTGCGCTATGCCTACCGCTACCGGCCCAGCGGTGTGACGTGGCAACGCACGCCAGGGGCCCGCGACAGCCGGCGTCCCGCCAAGGCGGTCCGAGCAACGGAGCCTTCCGAACGGTCGTCGCCGAGAACCTCGTCGAGGTCGGCATGGCGGCTTCCGCGATGAGCCGACTGCTCAGATACTCCTGCAACGACTGGTGCGCGCGCGGCCCGTTGCCGCAGCACGGCGTGCGTCCCCTCGGGGACATCCTTGATCTGCACGCTCGGATCTGCACGCTCGACACAGCGCCATTTCGGCGCCATTGGCGCCAGACTGCAAGTCAGGTCACGCGCGCTCCACCTCGATCGGCACTCCGCTGAGCCAGGCCATCCCGGACAGTGATTCGACGTCGTCGGGGTCATTCGAGGTCAGTTCGTTGACGTTGACCCCGCCGACACCGTTGGCCAGCCGCCAGCCGCCCTTGCCGTTGTGTCCCCAGCCGTGCGGGATGGCCACCGTGCCAACCACGATGTCCTCGGTGAGCCTGACCGGTAGTTCGATCTTCCCGTACGGCGAGCGGACCCAGATATCGTCGCCGTCGGCGATGCCGCGGTCTGCGGCATCGGTGGCGTGCATCAGCGCCCGCGGCCGGCGGTCACCGCGCATCAGCAGCGGTGCGTTGTGCATCCAGGAGTTCTCCGACCGCGAATCGCGCATGCCGATCAGACGCAGCGGATAGCCGATCGGATCCTTCCTGCGCCGCAGTTGTTCGATTTGCTCGGCGATCTCGTGATGCCGCAACCGTATCCGCCGACTCGGATACGCCACGGCACGGCCGAGCACCCCTGTGGGCAGATCGGGTTCCAGCACCACCCCGTGCGGATGCCGTTCCGTCAGGCTCCGAAACGACAGACCGCCGCGGCGCAGACCGAACCAGTCGCCGCCGCGGCCGGTCCGGATCATCAGGTCGATCAGCGGCCGCGGGCTGAGTCGGCGGCCCAACAGTCCGGCCGATGCCCGTGCCGCCGCCAGGGCCGCGAACACCGGGGAGCGTTTGGCCATCCGGGCCATCAGATCGTCGACGATCTCCCATTCGGTGCGCGACTGGCCCTGTGGCGGCACCACGGCTTCGGTGCTCTGCCGGAACGGCGTGGCATGGAAGGGCTGCAACAACACGGGGAAATCGTCGCGCTCGTACATGGTGGTGACCGGCAGGACGTAGTCGCACAGGGCGGTGGTCTCGGTGAGATAGAAGTCGAGGGCGACCGAGAGGTCCAGTTGCGGCATGGCCTCGGCCAGTTCCGCGCCGTTGGGCACCGACAGCACCGGATTGCCGGCGCTGACGAACAGTGCCCGGATCTGTCGGTCGCCGCCGGTGGTGATCTCCTTGGCCAGCATCGTGGCGGGCTCGGTGTGGACGAGGTTGCCGAATCCACCGACCCGGGAACGGTTTCGCCGGTAGTCGTAGCGCAGCAGCGCACCCAGTGCGGTGAACGCCCATCCCTCAGCCGGAAACCCGAACGAGCCGAACACCGATCCCCCCGGGACGTCGACGTTGCCGGCTGCGAGGTTGACCGCGTCGATGAGGTAGGACGTCAGCGTCCCGGACCGTCCTGCGCAGGTTCCGATCCGCCCGTAGACGGCTGCCCGCGGGGTGCCGACCAGACTGCGGGCCATGTCGCGGACGGTGCCGGCGGGAATCCCGGTGGCGGCCTCGGTGCGCTCCGGGGTGAACGGCGCACACCGGGTGGCCAGCCAGCCCAGGCCGTCGGCCTGCTCGCCCACCCTGCGCCGGTCGACCAGGTCTTCGGCGAACATCACCTGCAGCAGCGACAGCAGCAGCAGGGCGTCGCTGTCGGGGACGATGCCCAGCCATTCGAACTGCGCGGCGGTCTCGGTCTTGCGCGGGTCGATCACGATGACCCGCCCACCCCGCTTGACCACATCGCGCATCCGGTCCTTGATCCGCGGTGCGGTGAGCACACTGCCGTGCGAGACCACCGGATTGGCGCCCATCACCACCAGCAGGTCGGTGCGGTTCAGGTCCGGGATCGGTACGGCCGAGGGGACACCGTAGAGCAGTTGGCTGGCCATCAGCCGGCTGTTGGTGTCCTGCGAGGACGCGGTGAACAGGTGGGCGCCCATACCCAGGCCGTTGACGAAGCAGACGACCGCCATCAGGTGCGAGTAGCTGAAGGCTCCCGGGTTGCCGAAGTACCAGCCCAGCACACCGGATCCGTGCCGCCGGTGAATGTCGCTGAGCCTGCCGGCGATATCGGCCAGCGCGTCGTCCCAGGAGACCTCCTCGAAGGTTCCGTCGGCGCGCCGGCGCATCGGCGCGGTGACCCGGTCGGGGTCGTTGACCACCTCGGTGAAGGCGATGCCCTTCTGGCAGGCGAAACCTGCGGACAGCGGATGGTCCTTGTCGGGGCGCAATGCCACCAGTCGCCCGTCGCGCACCTCGGCGACCATGCCGCACAACGATTCGCAGATCCGGCAGTAGGTGGTCCTGTTTTCGGTCGTGCCGCGTTCGGTCGTCCCGTTTTCGATCGTCCTGTGCTCAATGGTCATGGTCACACCCGGTAGTCGTTCAGCAGCCGCTTGCTGATGATCATCTTCTGAATCTCACTGGTGCCCTCGCCGATGAGCAGGAACGGCGCGTCGCGCATGAGACGTTCGATCTCGTACTCCTTGGAGTAGCCGTACCCGCCGTGGATGCGGAAGCTCTGCTGGGTGACCTCCGCGCAGAACTCGCTGGCGAGATACTTCGCCATCCCCGCTTCCAGGTCGTTACGGTGTCCGGAGTCCTTGAGCCGGGCCGCATTGACCATCATCAGATGTGCCGCTTCGACTTTGGTCGCCATCTCGGCGAGTTGGAAGGCGACGGCCTGATGCTCGGCGATCGGCTTGCCGAAGGTCGAGCGCTGTTGGGCGTAGCGCACCGCCAACTCGAACGCCCGGATGCCGACCCCGCAGGCCCGCGCCGCGACGTTGACGCGGCCGACCTCCACCCCGTCCATCATCTGGGCGAACCCGCGCCCCGGCGCCCCGCCCAGCACGTCGTCGGCGCCGGCGCGGTAGCCGTCGAAGATCATCTCGGTGGTGTCGATGCCCTTGTAACCGAGCTTGTCCAGCTTCCCGGGAATCCTCAGCCCCGGCACGACGTCGCCGAAGCCGCTGGGCTTTTCGACCAGGAAGGCGGTGAGATTCCGGTGCGGGGTCGCAGCACCTTCCTCGGTGCGCACCAGGGCCGCGACGAGGGTGGAACTCGCCCCGTTCGTCAACCACATCTTCGCGCCGTCGATCGTGTACGTGCCGTCGCCGTTGCGGGCCGCCTTGGTGCGGATGGCGGCGACGTCGGAGCCCACCTCGGGTTCGGACATCGAGAACGCACCACGGGTCTCGCCGGTGGCCATGCGCGGCAGGAAACGCCGCTTCTGTTCCTCCGTGCCGTGCTGGCGGATCATGTAGGCGACGATGAAGTGGGTGTTGATCACCCCGGAGATGCTCATCCAGCCGCGCGCCAGCTCCTCCACGCACAGCGCGTAGGTCAGCAACGACTCCCCCAGCCCGCCGTACTCGGTGGGGATCATCAGACCGAACAGGCCCATCTCGCGCATTTTCCCGACGATCGCGCTCGGATAGGCGTCGGCGCGTTCGAGTTCCATCGCGTGCGGGATGATCTCCTTGTCGACGAAGCGACGCACGGTGGCCAGGATCTCGTTCTGGAAATCGGTGAGGCCCAGGGTCTGAGCCAGCCGGGTCATCCGCCGACCCTCTCGAACACCGCGGCAAGGCCCTGGCCGCCGCCGATGCACATGGTCTCCAGCCCGTAGCGGGCCTCGCGGCGGTGCATCTCGCGAGCCAGGGTTGCCAGCATCCGGCCGCCGGTCGCGCCCACCGGATGTCCGAGGGAGATCCCCGAGCCGCAGACATTGGTGCGCTCGCGATCGGTGGCGCTGAATCCCCACTCCCGCATGACGGCCAGGGCCTGGGCGGCGAAGGCCTCGTTGAGTTCGACGAGATCCACATCGGCCAGCGAAAGCCCCGCCCTGCCGAGGGCGGCCGCCGTCGCGGGCACCGGCCCGATCCCCATGACCTTCGGTTCCACCCCGGCCAGTCCCCAGGACACCAGCCGAACCAACGGTGTCAGCCCGAGTTCGGCGGCTTTCTCCGCGGTTGTGACGATGCACATCGCCGCCGCATCGTTCTGGCCACTGGCATTGCCGGCGGTGACGGTGGCCTCCGGGTCCTGCTCGGCCAGAAGCGGTTTGAGCCTCGCCAGTGCCTCGAGCGTGCAATCGGCACGCGGATGCTCGTCGGTGTCGATTCCCGCCACCGGAATGATTTCCTGCGCCAACCGCCCGGATCTCTGCGCCGCGACCGCCCGATGGTGGGACTGTACGGCGAGTTCGTCCTGCTCGGCGCGGGTGATGCCGTACATCCGGCGCAGATTCTCCGCGGTCTCCAGCATGCCGCCGGGGACCGGATAGCGCTTGCCGCCGGCGGTGACCCGGCCGCGGGTCAGCCCGTCGTGCAGGCGAACCCCGCGAGACCCCGCACCCCAGCGCATGTCGGTGGAGAAGAACGCGGCGTTGCTCATGCTCTCCGCCCCGCCGGCGACCACCAGTTCGGCGGCACCCGAAGCAACCTGCAGGCAGGCGTTGATCACCGCCTGCAGACCAGACCCGCACCGGCGGTCCACCTGCATCCCGCACACCGTTACCGGCAGCCCGGCGTCCAGTGCCACCACCCGTCCCAGCGCCGGCGCCTCCGGGTTGGGATAGCAGTGCCCCAGAATGATGTCCTCGACCGCGTCGGGTGCGATCCCGGTCCGGTCCAGCAATCCCGTCAATGCCGCCACCGCGAGATCGACAACGCTCAAGGATCTGAACATTCCGCCGTAGCGGCCGATCGGGGTGCGCACCGGCTCACAAACGACGGCTTCGCGGCTCATACGTGCCGACCGCCGGTGACCTCCAGGACGGTGCCGGTCATATATGACGACAGGTCAGAGGCCAGGAACAACGCCACCGTCGCCACCTCGGCGGGCTCCCCGGCGCGCCCCATTGGGATCTCGGCGAGCTTGGCGTCCCAGATGCGTTGCGGCATCGCCTCGGTCATGGCCGAACGGATCAGGCCCGGCGCGATGGCGTTGACCCGGACCCCGAGATGGGCCAACTCCTTGGCGGCCGCCTTGGTCAGGCCGACGATGCCCGCCTTGGCGGCCGAATAGTTCGTCTGACCGACCAGGCCGACCTTGCCGGAGATCGAGGACATGTTGATGATCGCCCCGCGGCCCTGCTCCCGCATGACCGCCGCAGCGGCCCGGGTGCCGTTCCAGGTGCCCTTGAGGTGAACGGCGATCACCTCGTCGAACTGCTCCTCGGTCATCTTGCGCATGGTCGCGTCGCGGGTGATTCCGGCGTTGTTGACCATGATGTCCAGCCCGCCGAAGCCGTCCACCGCGGCGGCGACGAGGGTCGCGACGTCGGCGGCGGAGGTCACGTCGCAGTGCGCCGCGAGGCAGACGCCCGGCCCGCCGAGGGTTGCGGCCGACTCCTGGGTCCGCTCCAGCCCGAGGTCACCCAGGACGACTCGGGCGCCCTCGGCGATGAAGACTTCGGCGATGGCGTAACCCAATCCCTGCGCACCGCCGGTGACGACCGCGGTCCGTCCGGCGAGAAGTGCCATCCGATCACCCTCCTGATCGCCCCCATGAGCCATCGTATTTGATGGCCTGGTGACATCCCAGGCTGCCGTCGGCGACGACGATTTCCGCGAGATTCTGGCCGCGACGAGGGATTTCGTCCGCTCCTTCGTCGTACCCCGCGAGTCGGAGATTCTCGATGACGACGCCGTACCCGAGGACGTGCGCGCACAGGCCGAAAGGATGGGCCTGTTCGGCTATGCGATACCCCAGCAATGGGGTGGTCTGGGGCTCGACATCACCCAGGACGTCGAGATGGCGATGGAATTGGGCTACACCTCGCTGGCGGTGCGATCGATGTTCGGCACCAACAACGGCATCGCCGGGCAGGTGCTGGTCGGCTTCGGAACCGATGAGCAGAAGGCCCGCTGGCTGGCCGGTATCGCCTCCGGTGACGTCGTCGCCTCGTTCGCCCTCACCGAGTCCGGGGCGGGTTCCAATCCGTCGGGCCTGCGCACCGCAGCCGTTCGTGACGGCGACGGGTGGGTCATCAACGGCGGCAAGCAGTACATCACCAACGCTCCGGCCGCCGATCTGTTCATCGTGTTCGCCCGCACCCGCCCGGCCGACTCCGACGGACCTGGAATCGCGGTGTTCCTGGTCCCAGCCGATGCGCCCGGGGTCGAGGTGGGCCCCAAGGACGCCAAGATGGGCCAGGAGGGCGCCTGGACCTCGGATGTGTATTTGAGCGACGTCCGGGTCGGTCCCGATGCGCTCGTCGGGGGCGAGGAGGACCTCGGCTACCGCGCCGCCATGACCTCCCTGGCCCGGGGGCGGATACATATCGCGGCGCTGGCCGTCGGCACCGCCCAGCGGGCCCTCGACGAGTCCGTCGGCCACGCCGCAACCGCGACTCAGGGCGGTACACCCATCGGCACGTTCCAATTGGTCCAGGCCATGCTGGCCGATCAGCAGACCGGGGTGCTGGCCGGGCGTGCGCTGGTGCGTGACGCCGCGAGCAAGTGGCTGACCGGTGAGGACCGCCGTATCGCACCGTCGGTCGCCAAGCTGTTCTGCACGGAGATGGCCGGCAAGGTCGCCGACCTCGCGGTGCAGATCCACGGCGGTGCCGGATACATGCGGGGGGTGGCGGTCGAGCGCATCTACCGCGACGTTCGGCTACTGCGGCTCTACGAGGGCACCAGCGAGATCCAGCGTCTGATCATCGGTGGCGCCCTGGTGAAGAACGCGCGGCGGCGGGCGTTTCCGGGATAAGCCCGACACTGCCGGATATCATCGGGACCCCTGACCCGGGGAACAATGCTCGGGGACCAAGGAGACGAACGTGAAGCGAACCCGGCTGAGCAACAAAGTCGCCCTTCTGGCCGGCACGGCCGCCGTCGTCGGCATGGCAACCATGACCGCCTGCGGCAGCGACACCCAGCAGCCCCCGACCGACACCAAGGCCCCCACCGGGAGCAGCGCCCCGCAGTCGCCGGCCTCGCCGGCACCCACCGAGAAGCAGAACGTCGGTTCGTTTGCGCCCACCAAGACCGCGAACAGGGCCCCCACCGTGGTGCCAGGCGGCCCTGGCAACCACCGCAACCTGAGCCCCTGAGGCCCCCGGCCCCACCGCTTGCGCTGGCCGAGGAACCCCCGACCGGGCATAGCGGGTGTCTGGAGAAGAGAAACGAGAGGCGAACCGCCTCTGAGGTGGCCAGGGCCG
>JAGQTQ010000154.1:7212-8406 GCA_020438905.1 Mycobacterium sp. | reverse complement strand
AGCGTCAGTGGTATTCGTGTGGGTATCCGGTACTGCGAACCCAAGGTGAACATATCCCGTCACACCGCGTGATGCGGCGCGGCGCGCGGCAGCCGAAACCGGCGTGTCGCGCGCCGGGCACTCGCAGACGATCAGGCGTTCTGAGCCGAGAGTTTCCGGTAGCTGAGCACGGTGTCGATGATCCCGTACTCCTTGGCCTCCTCGGCGGTGAGGATCTTGTCGCGGTCGGTGTCCTTGCGGATGGTCGCGGCGTCCTTGCCGGTATGGCGGGCCAGGGTCTCCTCCATCAGGGTCCGCATCCGCTCGATCTCGCGGGCCTGGATCTCCAGGTCGGAGAACTGGCCCTGGATGACCCCGGTCAGCGACGGCTGATGGATGAGCACCCGGGCGTTGGGCAGGGCGAGACGCTTGCCCGGCGTGCCGGCCGCCAGCAGCACCGCCGCCGCGGAGGCGGCCTGGCCCAGGCACACCGTCTGGATGTCGGCGCGCACGTACTGCATGGTGTCGTAAATCGCCATCAGCGAGGTGAACGAGCCGCCCGGGGAGTTGATGTACATGGTGATGTCGCGGTCGGGATCCAGCGACTCCAGCACCAGCAGCTGGGCCATGATGTCGTTGGCCGAGGCGTCGTCCACCTGAACGCCGAGGAAGATGATCCGTTCCTCGAACAGCTTGTTGTACGGGTTGGACTCCTTGACACCCCAGCTCGAGTGCTCGACGAACGAGGGCAGGATGTAGCGCGCCTGCGGGGTCAGCCGAGGATCGAGAGAATCAGACATTGTTGGCTCCGTTGACGTGGGCGCGGGTGATGATGTGGTCGACGAAGCCGTACTCGAGAGCTTCCTGGGCGGTGAACCAGCGGTCACGGTCGGAATCGGCCTCGATCCGCTCGATCGGCTGGCCGGTGAATTCGGCGTTGAGCCGGAACATCTCCTTCTTGATGACCGCGAACTGCTCGGCCTGGATGGCGATGTCGGCCGCCCCGCCGGTGATACCACCCAGCGGCTGGTGCATCAGAATGCGGGCGTGCGGCAGTGCGTACCGCTTGCCCTTCGTCCCGGCCGCCAGCAGGAACTCACCCATCGAGGCGGCCATGCCCATGGCATAGGTGGCGACGTCGCACGGCGCCAGCACCATGGTGTCGTAGATGGCCATGCCGGCGCTGATCGACCCGCCCGGCGAGTTGATGTAGAG
>JAGQTQ010000154.1:0-7132 GCA_020438905.1 Mycobacterium sp. | reverse complement strand
AGGAAGATGATGCGCTCGGCGAGCAGCCGCTCGTACACCGAGTCCTGGAGATTCAGCCCAGCCGCGCCGGAACGCATGTGAGTCACCCTTACCTGCTTTCTTCCCGTGTTTCCAAAGATTCCGCGGAGGTTCTTCTCGACCCTAGCCAACCGGACCCCCACAACCGCGCCGCCGCAGCGGTCGTTCGCTGTCGGCGTTAGGCGTCCTCGCCGGAGGCCGGCTGCTCGGACTGCTCGCCGTCCGCAGCCGCGGCCGGAGTGCCGAAGAACTCGCTGGTGTCGATCTCGCCGCCCTCGGTGTCGGTGACGGTGGCCGCCTCGACCACCGCGGCCACGGCCAGACCGCGCCGCACGTCGGCGAACACCGCCGGCAGCTGGTTCTGCTGCTGGAGCAGCTGAAGCAGCTGCTGGGGCTCGACGCCGTACTGGCGCGACATCAGCACGAGCCGCTCGGAGAGGTCGTTCTGCCCCACCTGGATGCCCAGTTCGTCGGCGATCGCGTCCATGAGCAGCTGAGTCTTGACCGCCTTCTCGGCAGCCTCCCGGTTCTCGGCGTCGAACTTCTCCCGGGAACTGCCCTCGGCCTCGAGCGCCTGGGCGAACTTCTCCTCATCGTGATCGAGCCTGTGGATGGCGTCGTGCAGGGCGGAATCGACCTGCGCGGCCACGATGGCCTCGGGCAGCGGCACCTCGACCAGTTCGAGCAGCATCTCCAGGGCGTTGTCGCGGATCTTCTCGGCCTGGTGGATGCGCTTGACCCGGCGCACCTGCGAGGTCAGGTTCTCACGCAGGTCGGCCAGGGTGTCGAACTCACTGGCCAGTTGGGCGAAGTCGTCGTCGGCCTCAGGTAGTTCGCGCTCCTTGACCGACTTCAGCGTCACCGTCACCTCGGCCTCCTCCCCGGCGTGTTCGCCGGCGACCAGCTTGGTGGTGAAGGTGGCCGACTCCCCCTCGGACAGGCCGACGAGGGCCTCGTCAAGACCCTCGATGAGCTGGCCGGAGCCGATCTCATGGGACAGGCCCTCGGCGCTGCCGTCGGGGATCTCCTCACCGTTGACGGTGGCGGACAGGTCGATCGAGACGAAGTCGCCGTTCCGTGCTGCGCGTTCGACCCCCTTGAGGGTTCCGAATCGCGCGCGCAGGGCCTCCAACTCGGCCTCGACCTCCTCGTCGGTGATCTCCACCGGCTCAACGGTGATCTTCAGCGTGGCCAGTTCGGGCAGCTCGATATCGGGACGGATGTCGACCTCGGCGGTGAACACCAGTTCCTGGCCGTCCTCGATCTTGGTGACCTCGATATCGGGCTGGCCCAGCGGCCGCAGTTCACCGGCGGTCACCGCTTCGCTGTAGCGGGCCGGCAGCACCTCGTTGACGACCTGCTCGAGCACCGCACCGCGGCCCACCCGGGCTTCGAGCAGTTTGGCCGGGGCCTTGCCGGGCCGGAAGCCGGGCAGCCGGATCTGCTTGGCGAGCTGCTTGTAGGCGCGGTCGAAGTCCGGTTGCAGTTCCGTGAAGGGCACCTCCACGTTGATGCGCACCCTGGTCGGGCTCAACTTCTCGACGGTGCTCTTCACGGCGTTGTACTCCTCGGTCTCATGGGGCGTATGCGGGCGTGTCGGGGTGACAGGATTTGAACCTGCGGCCTTCCGCTCCCAAAGCGGATGCGCTACCAAGCTGCGCTACACCCCGCTGCTGTGCTGTGTCGCGCCCGCGATCCTACGGCCAAACGGGGATCCGGTTGGAATCGGAGTGCGGGACGCCGGTACATTAAGCTCGCTCAAGTACGCGGGCGTAGCTCAATGGTAGAGCCCTAGTCTTCCAAACTAGCTACGCGGGTTCGATTCCCGTCGCCCGCTCCAACTCGGCCCCGACGAGGGACTGTGGCTCGGCCCCGCCAAGGGGCTGTGCCTCGGCCCGGACGAGGGGCTGGTCTTACGTCCCACGTAACGACACGATGCCGGTTCGGCGGCGATTCGCCCGGGCACTTCTTTCGGTACCGTGGCGGCCGTAGATTCGGCATCGGTCCAGCGCCCGTCCGGGGCAGGATGTTTCTCGGTCAGGAGACGCCCAGACATGACACGGTGCGACCAGTTTCCCCCGCCCGCCGGCAGCCCACCCATCAGCGGCACCGTCGCCGCCGGATTCGAAGCCGTCGAGGCCGCATTCGTGCGCAACTTCACCGACCACGGCGACGTCGGCGCCGCGGTCGCGGTATGGGTGGACGGAGACCTGGTGGTCAACCTGTGGGGCGGTTACGCCGACGCCCGCGGGCACCGGCCGTGGCGGGAGAACACGCTGGCCAGCGTCTTCTCTGGGACGAAGGGCCTGACCAGCACCTGTATTCACCTGCTGGCCGACCGCGGGGAGATCGACCTCGACGCCCCGGTGGCGCGGTACTGGCCCGAATTCGGTCAGGCCGGAAAGGCCGCCATCACCGTCGCCGACGTGCTGGGCCACCGTTCCGGGGTGATCGGTCCGCGCACCCGGATGCACTGGAGCGAGGTCGGCGACTGGGACCGGGTGTGTGCGCGACTGGCCGCCTCCGAACCGTGGTGGGCGCCCGGAACCGCGCAGGGTTACCACATGGTCAGCTTCGGGTTCATCCTCGGCGAGGTGGTCCGTCGGGCGACCGGCCGAACCCTGGGCCAGTACCTGCGCACCGAGATCGCCGAGCCGATGGGAATCGACGTGCACATCGGCCTGCCGCGCGCCGAGCAGCGGCGCTGCGCGGAGATGATCAACAAACCACATATCCGCGGCGTGCTGGCCGACGGCGGCGCTCCGGCCGACCCGGAGTCCCTCGACGAGCACCCGATGGCCGGCCTGTCGGTCGCGATGGGCTTCGTGCCCGACGACGAACTCGGGTCGAACCACCTCACCGCCTGGCGCACCGCGGAGTTCCCCGGCACCAACGGCCACGTCTCGGCGCTCGGGCTGGCCACCTTCTACAACGGACTGGCCCAGGAGAAGGTGCTCACCCGCGAACACCTGGAGCGGGTGCGGGTCTCCCAGGGCGGGTTCGACCCGGACGTGGTGCTGGGCCCGCGGGTGGCCGACCACGGCTGGGGACTGGGCTACATGCTCAACCAGCGTGGCGTGGCCGGCCCCAACCTGCGCAGTTTCGGCCACGGCGGTTCGGGGGGCTCCTACGGGTTCGTCGATCTCGAACACCGCATTGGCTACGCCTACGTCATGAACTACTTCGACGCCACCAAGTGCAACGCCGACCCGCGGTCCACCGCGCTCAGCGACGAGGTCTACCGGGTTCTGGGAGTCTGTTAGGGGGACTTCGTCACACCCCGCTCAGCGGCGCCGCCTCGGTACTGTGGACGCCATGAACAGTGTTCTGGTGTTGCTGATCCTGGTCGTTGTCGCCGCGGTGGCGCTGGCGATGTGGAGTTCGTCGCGCACCACGGGCAATCGCGCGGCCACCGGCTTGGCCGATGCCCAGGCCGACGCCCGCCGGGTCATCGAACGCCTGGGCGGGCAGGTGTTCGCCCTCAGCGGTACCGACGACGCCTCCCGGCAGGCTCTGGCCGACGCCTCCGAGCGGTTCACCGCCGCGTCATCGCAGATCGACCAGGCCACCACCGCCAAGCAGGCCATGCTCGCCAAGGAGAGCGCACTGGAGGGCCTGTACTACGTGCGCGCGGCGCGCACCGCGATGGGCATGGATCCTGGACCCGAACTGGAGACCATCGCCGGGCAGAAGTCGGCCGGAGTCGTCACCGAGGACCGCCGCGTCCAGTTCGAGGGCCGCGAGATCGAGGCCTCCCCCGTGCCCACCCAGCGCACGCCCAACTACTACCCCGGTGGCCGGGTGGCAGGACGGCCGGTGCCGGCGGGCTGGTACTCCGAACCGTGGTGGAAGCCCGCGCTGGTCGCCGGCGCCTGGGGCCTGGGCTCGGTGCTGCTGTTCGACGCGATGTTCTCCGGTATGAGCGGTGTGGGCTACGGCGCATCGGGTTTTGAGAGCGGCTACGGGACCGGCTTCGACTCCGGCTACGCCGCGGGATATGACCAGGGACTGGACGCCGGCGGGGCGGACGGCGGCGGCTTCGAAGGCGGCGGCTGGGACGGGGGCGGCTTCGACGACCTCACAGATTTCGGCGGCTTCTGAGCCCCCGGCCCTGAACCCCCAGCCCTGAACCCCCGGCGCTGAACCCTCAGCCCTGGCAGCCCGGGCACCAGAACAGGTTGCGGCCCTCCATCTGCGCGGTTCGCACCCGCATCCCGCACAACCGGCACGGCTCACCGGCGCGCCGGTACACATAAGTGCGGGGCCGCCGCGGCCCGTAGGCCGGGGCACCGTGGTCGTGCTCGGGCCGCACCACGATGATCCGCCCGCGCCGCACGCCCACCTTCATCAGCTCCACCAGATCGACCCACGCGGCGTCGAACTCCGCACGGTCCACCTCCCGCCCCGGTCGGTAGGGGTCGATGCCGTGGCGGAACAGCAGCTCGCTGCGGTAGACGTTGCCCACCCCGGCCAGCACCGACTGATCCATCAGCAGCGCGCCGACAGCCCTGCGGGACTTGGAGATCCGAGACCAGGCCACCGCGGGATCGGCGTCGGCGCGCAACGGGTCGGGACCCAGCCGGGCCAGGATCGACTCCATCTGGGCCTCGTCGATCACCTCGCAGGCCGTGGGCCCGCGCAGATCCGTGCCGTACTCGGCGCCCACGATGCGCATCCGCACCTGACCTCGCGGTTCGGGCATCGGCACCCGGGCCTCCCGGAACGTGCCGTACAGCCCCAGATGCACGTGCACGATCGGGCCGGCCACGACCGTACCGCCGGCGTAGTGGTGGAAAAGGTGCTTGCCCCACGCCGAGGCGGCCCGGAACACCTGACCGTCGACCGTTGCGGCATCGGTGAAACGGCCCTGCGGGCTGGACACCCGCACCGGGGATCCGGCATAGCGGCGTTGATGCAGCCGCGCGAGCCGGTGCAGGGTGTGCCCCTCCGGCACCGCCTAGTCGGCGCCGGGAACCGGCGGGGCGACGTGGGTGCGCTCGTAGTCGGCCAGGATGTCGATGCGCCGCTGGTGACGCGGCGCCTCCGACCAGGGTGTGCTGACGAAGGCGTCGACGATCGCCAGCGCCTCGGCCTCGGTGTGCATCCGGCCGCCGATGCCGATCAACTGGGCGTTGTTGTGCTCGCGCGCCAGCTTCGCGGTCTCCACACTCCAGGCCAGCGCGCACCGGGCGCCGGGCACCTTGTTGGCCGCGATCTGCTCTCCGTTGCCCGACCCGCCGAGCACGATGCCCAGGCTGCCCGGATCGGCCACGGTGCGGACCGCCGCGGCGATGCAGAACGCCGGGTAGTCGTCCTGGGCGTCGTAGTGATGCGCCCCGCAATCGATCGGCTCGTGACCGGTGTCGCGGAGGTGGGAAATGATGGCCTGCTTGAGTTCATAACCGGCGTGATCGCCGCCGAGGTAGACGCGCATGGCGGTAGCGTACCGAGTAGACCGACCCTCTGGTCGGGGGCCAGCGGGGAGGGAGGGCAACGTGCCGGACTCACCGTCTCGTGCCGTCACCCCGCCGCGAGACGCGCTTCCCCTGCGGCTCGTGTGCGTTTGCCTTGCAGTCGTGATCGGGTTCGCCGCGCTTGACTGGGTCGGCTGGGCGACGGGTTCGCAACGACTGACCCGGATCTTCATGTCCTGGCCGCAGATGACACCTTGGACCGCCCTTCTGCTCGCCGCCGCTGCCGCCGCGATCCTGGTCCAGACCGGACACCCGTCGCCGGCGAGGGTGCGGGCGGGCCGAGTCCTGGCCGCGGTGGTCGGCGTCACGAGCGCGGTATTCCTCGCGGAGTACGCGACCGGCACGTCGTTCGGCCTGGACCCAGGACTCCGGACATGGCGCAGGGGCGATTGGTGGGCGTGGTCGCGGTGAGCTGCTGACTTGGGGCGTGTTGGGCCGATTTCCCGCCAGTAGCGCGATATAATTCCTGAAGGGTTTCCGGAGGGATGGCGGGGTGCGACGATGGCGGTGATGACCACCCAGCAGCCCTTGCCGCTGATCCCGGCCGAGGCCACCGAGATCAGTGCCGCGGCGGCGATGATCGAGGATGCCGAGGGGGGCCGGGTCTATGTCCACGGCAACCTCTGTTTCGCCTGGAACGCCGGCGACACCGCGGGGCGCCGGTTCGCGGCGGTGTCGTTGATGCGGACCAAGGCGGCCACCCAGACTCAGGTCGCGGCCGCCTTTGAGGCGTCCCCGTTGACGGTGTGGCGCTGGGATCAGGCCTTGTCGGCGGCCGGCGTGAGCGCCTTGGTTCCGCAGCGCACGGGGCCGCGGCGGGCCTCCAAACTCACCCCCGAGCTGGTGTCGAGCATCGCCGCCCTGCGAGCCCAGGGCCTGTCACTGCGGGCCATCGGACAGCGGGTCGCCGTCTCGGAGGCCAGCGTCCGCCGAGCACTGTCCCAGGACTCCCCGACCGGAACCGACACCGAGGTAGAGGCAGAGGTTGGGGTCGACACCGATTGTCCGGCAACGTTTTCCGGTGCCGGGTCTGATCCCTGTGGGCAGGCGACTCCGGCATCGGTGATGGCCTGCGGGGATGCGGTGACGGTGTTGGCTGATCCGGTCGACCGTTCCGGTGAGCGGGTGTTGGCGGCGTTCGGGATGATCCCGTGCGCGGCGCCGGTGTTCACCGGGTGTGGCCGGGCCCCGTTGGCGGGATTGTTGCTGGCGGTACCCGCGCTGGTCGCGACCGGGCTGATCGAGTGCGCGCACCAGGCCTACCCGGACTTCCCGAACGGGTTCTACTCACTGGACACCATGTTGTGCGAGGCGGTGTTCCGCGCCCTGCTCGGTGAGGCCCGCGCCGAGGGCTCCACCCGGATCGACCCGGTCGCGTTGGGGCGGGTGTTGGGGCTGGACCGGGCCCCGGAGGTCAAAACGATCCGCCGCAAGATCAGCCATCTCGCCCAGGCGGGAAAGGCCGGCCAGTGGATCACCGCGATGGCCGCCGGCCACCTGGCTGCCCGCCCCGAGCAGGCGGCGGTGTTCTACGTCGATGGGCATGTGCGGGCCTATCAGGGCACCCGCAAGATCGCCAAAACCCATGTGCCGCGGTTGAAGTTCCCCGCCCCGGCCACGCTGGAAACCTGGGTCACCGA
>JAGQTQ010000153.1 GCA_020438905.1 Mycobacterium sp. | reverse complement strand
CCAGCGGATCGGCGCCGATGCGGATGGCCTCGGCGCGGATGGCATGGATGTCGACGACACTGGGCAGATCGGCGACATAGGCGTCCAGGTAGTCATGACGCCGGGCGTGTTCGAGCGCCCGTCCCAGCGGCACCCGCTTCACCTCCCGCAGCCCACCGCGCAGAATCGCGTTGGCGCGCTTGGCGATCGCCGAGGTTGCGTCGGTGTCGGCCGGCCCGCCGTTGGGCGGGTTGTACTTGAAGCCGCCGTCGCGGGGGGGATTGTGCGAGGGGGTGACGACGATCCCATCCGACAATCGCTCGGTACGGCCGCGGTTGTGGCTGAGGATGGCGTGGCTGATCGCCGGGGTCGGGGTGTAGCGATCTGCCGAATCGATCAGCACCACAACGTCATTGGCGGCCAGAACCTCCAACGCCGAGACCCACGCCGGTTCGGACAGGCCGTGAGTGTCGCGGCCGAGGAACAGCGGCCCGGTGGTGCCCTGCGCAGCACGGTACTCGGCGATCGCCTGGGTGGTGGCCAGGATGTGGGCCTCGTTGAACGCCGCGTCCAGGCTGGATCCGCGGTGCCCGGAGGTTCCGAACGCCACCTGCTGGGCGACGTTCTCGGGGTCGGGTTGCACGGTGTAGTACGCCGTCACCAGGTGGGGCAGGTCGATCAGGTCTTCGGGTTGCGCCGGCTGTCCGGCGCGGGGGTTGGCCGCCATGCCCGCAATTCTGCCGCCGGGAGGCGATACTGAAGCGGTGATTGATCACGCCGAGTGTGCACCGAGAGAGGTTTTCACGGCTTTTTCCCGCAGTGGGCGCACACTCGGTGCACGGTTGTAGCGATGTTCGGACACGACAACCGGGAACTGGCGGCGGTGTTCGCCGGCGGGGCGCTGGGGACCGCCGCGCGGGTGGCGCTGGCGATCTGGACCGCCGATCAGCCCGGGCACTGGCCGTGGGCCACCTTCATCGCCAACATCGTCGGCGCGTTCATCCTGGGCTTCGTCACCACCCGCCTGCTGGAACGTCTGCCCCTGGCCGCCTACCGGCGGCCGCTGCTGGGCACCGGACTGTGCGGCGGGCTGACGACGTTTTCCACCATGCAGGTCGAGACGCTGGAGATGATCGAGGGTGGCTACTACGGCTTGGCGGCGGCCTACACCGTGGTCAGCGTCAGTGCCGGTCTACTGGCCGTGTACGCGGCGACGGTCGTGGTCCGAAAGGTGGGGTTGCGATGATCGCCCGCACGATGAGCCGAGGGCACCCATGAGCCCCGCGATCTGGGCCGGCGTGATGGTGATCGGCGGGCTGGGGTCGGTCGCCCGGTTCATGGTCGACCGCGCCGTCGCCCGCCGGGCGGCAAGCTCCTTCCCGCTCGGCACCCTGACCGTCAACATCACCGGTGCGGTACTGCTCGGCTTCGTCACCGGCCTGGCGCTGAGCCATCACGCGGCACTGCTGGCCGGTACCGCCTTCGTCGGCGCCTATACGACGTTCTCCACCTGGATGTTCGAAACCCAACGGCTCACCGAGGAGCGCCAGATCCGGCCGGCGGCGGCCAACATCGTCATCAGCGTTGTTTTCGGCATCGCGGCCGCCGCGGTCGGACGGGCGATCGCGGGGCTGCTGTGACCGATACCCCGCCGGACTACGCGTCGCTCAAACTCACCGCCTACTTCGCCGAGCGCGAACGCGACGGGTCGCGATTCCTGGCCGACTCGCTGTTCGACCTCTTCGCCGAACGCCGGGTCACCACCAGCGTGATGCTGCGCGGCATCTCCGGTTTCGGCCACCAGCGCTTCATCCGCACCGACGAGTCACTGACTCTCTCCGAGGACCCGTCGGTGGCGATCGCGGCTGTCGACACCCCCCGGACCATCAGCGCCCTGGCCGACGACGTCATATCCATGACCCCCAGCGGGCTGATCACCCTGGAACGAGCCCGCTTGCTCGACGGCGCCGGCGCTGTTGCGCTGCCCGATGTCAACGACGCGGTGAAACTGACCATCTATGCGGGCCGCAACCGGCGCGTCAACGGGATCCCGGTCTATAAGGCGGTCTGCGCGGTACTTCACCGCAACCGTCTCGACGGGGTGTCGGTGTTCCTCGGTGTGGACGGCACCTCCCATGGGGATCGACGTCGGGCCCACTTCCTGGGTCGCAATATCGACGTGCCGCTGATGATCATCGCGATCGGCAGCGCCGAGCGGGTTCGGAAGTCGGTGGCCGATCTGCAGGCCGTACTGGACCGGCCGCTGATGACCGTCGAACGGGTCCGGCTGTGCAAACGCGAGGGCAAGCTGCTGTCCGGACCGCCATCGCTGCCGGATGTCGACGAGCATGGACGTCCGCTGTGGCAGAAGCTGATGGTCTTCACCTCAGAAGCCGATCGCCAGGACGGGGTGCCGATTCACCGTGCCCTGGTTCGCAAGCTGTGGGAATCCGGAACCGCCAGTGGCGCGACGGTGCTGCGTGGCGTCTGGGGATACCAGGGCGATCGGGAACCCCACGGCGACAGACTGTTCCAATTCGGTCGGCAGGTGCCGGTGATGACGGTCGTCGTCGACACCCCGCGAAGCATCGCCGCCAGTTTCCGGATCGTCGACGACCTCACCGCCGGAAGCGGTCTGGTCACCTGCGAAATGGTTCCGGCCCTGGTGGCCACCGACGACGGCCGAAGCCACGGCACCACCGAGCTGGCCGAATACCGCTATTGAGCCTCGCGGCTGTCGGCCAGCACCGTCAGCAGCACCACCGCGTCGGACTCGGCACGCAACCCGTGGCGCTCGCGCGGGATGACCAGCAGATCGCCGGCGTCACCGACCCAGGTGTCAAAGCCCGCCGTCACCCGAACCCGGCCTTGTAGGACCTGCAGGGTGGCCTGACCGGGACTGTTGTGCTCGGCCATTTCCGTGCCGGCCGTCATCGCGATCAGCGTCTGGCGCAGCAGGTGGTCGTGGCCGCCGTGCACCGTGTGGGCCGCCCGGCCCGCCTTGGCCGATCGCGCGACCGTCATCTGTTCCTCGGCAAGCCGCGTCAGCGAAACACCGTCCATGATCTTCCCTCCGGTTCAGGCCAGCAGCAGGACGCCGCTTACCAGCAGTGCCACCACCTTGACCGCTTCAAACCCGACGTAGACCAAGTGGGCTCGGGACCGCCCGTTCTCGGCGACTGAGGCATCGGCCAGAACGGCATCCGACCGGCGGGTCAGCGCCGGTCGAACTCCCACCACCTGGGCACCCAGGGCGACGACGGCGACGGCCAAAGCCACCACCGCAGCCGTGGGCGGCCGGCCGAGCACCACCGCGACCAGCGCGACGGCGGCCAGCACCACCTCGCAGATGTTCAGCGCCCGGAATACGACCCGCCCGATTCCCAGACCCAATTGGATGGTGATACCGGGCGCCCGGAACTTCAGTGGGGCCTCGATGAACGAGATGGCCACCACCATCCCCAGCCAGAGGAAGACCGTTGCGGCAGCCAGAGCCGACCAGTGATTCATCGTCACCGCCGCGACGCTAGTGCCAATGTCCGGGTGCGCCCCAGTTGGGCACGACGTCATCGACGTTGGGGATGTACTTCTTGACCTGGCCGGGAGGCAGCGGGTTTCCTGGCACGCCGATGTTCACCCCCGGTCCCGGAATACCCGGCACCCAGGGGTCGAACGGATCCGCATGGGCGGCCGCGGCAGCCCCCATCATCAGCGCGACGCCAGCGAGCACGCCGCCGACCAGCATCTTGATCTTCGTGCCCATGGCACCTCCCAGGTTTCGCCGCGGAACCGCTGACGCTCCGCTCCGGCTATAAAGGTACCCGTCAATGATTCGAGTCCCGAGGCCGAGGAGATCGCTGTGGGGGCCTACCGAACCGGCATCGCCGCCGCTGTAGCCGTGGCCACACTGCTGGGCGGTTGCTCCGATAAGAAGGCCGCAGACGGCGCGACCGGCCCGTCATCCGTTGCCCCCGGAGATGCGAGCGCGACCGCGGCCGCCCGGCCGGAGCAGACCACCGCCTCGCCGCGCACCACGAAGTGGACCGCGCTGAAGGCCGGCGACTGCCTGGCCGAGGCCCCGCCCACCGATCCCGCGGTGGTGACCGTCACCCTCGTCGACTGCTCGACACCGCACCTCGCCGAGACTTACCTCCGGGCCGACATTCCAGTCGACGCGGCCCTCAATGACGTGGCCACCAGCCAGTGCGACGCCGGCTTCACCCGGTACACCGGCGGGCCGGTGGCCACCAGCCCCTACGCGATCACCTATCTGATCGACTCCGACCAGGACCGCACCTACAACAATCCCTTCCCCAGCACCGTGATCTGCCTGCTGCAGAACGCCGGGGGCCAGACCCTCACCGGCTCGGCACGCGGCTGAGAGTCATCAGGATCTCCTTCGCGCGGGCTCAGCGGGGTTCGTTTGCTGTACGTCCCTCTGGACCCGACTCTGGGGCCAATCGAACGCGCAACCGGGCGTCCCGCGCTCTACAGCGAGCCCAGCATCTCTTTCATCATGTCGATCTCCTTCTGCTGACCGGCGATGATCGACTTGGCCATCTCCACCGCTGCCGGGTAGAGACCATTCTTGACCTCGTTGCCGGCCATGTCGACGGCCCCCTGGTGATGCGTGATCATCTGGGTCAGAAAGAGCTTGTCGGCATCGGCGCCCTGCGCCTTGTCCAGCGCCTCCATATCCGCCTTGGACATCATGCCCATTCCCGACATCATGCCCATTCCGGGCATCATCGAACCACTGGGCATCATCGAACCACTGGGCATAATCGAATCACTGGGCATCATCGACGTGGTCGGCGCCATGGAGCCCCCCGGCATGCCCGGCATATCCCCGTGGTGACCCCCGCCGTGGGCATCGGGATCCTGGTCGGCCCCAGACATATCCGAACCAGACATATCCGAACCAGACATATCCATTCCGGGCATCTCGGTGGGAACACCCCACTCGGTCAACCACCCCTTCAACTGCTCGATCTCCGGCCCCTGGGCCGCCTTGATCTGTGTGGCCAACTCCGTGACCCGCGGGTCGATGCCTGTCTTGGCCAGGATCATGTCGCTCATCTCGATGGCCTGCTGGTGGTGCGGAATCATGTGCCGCGCGAACATGACGTCGGCGTGGTTATGGGCTTGGGCCGCGACCGGCGCGGACGTGGACGCGGCACTTGACGACGGAGCCGCCTGTTCGGTGCCGGTGCTACAAGCCCCGAGAGCCAGAACCGTGGCCACCACAGCCACGCCGGCGAAGACGGTGTTGGTCGATTTCATCGAGTAATCCCCTTGTTCGTGGTCGAGGTGACGGTGAGCGTTCCCCCGTCGGCCACTGACGAGTCTTGCCGTCACGGCTGTTGCCGGACTAACGGTTCTACGAAGATTCGATAAAGGACGCCAACCGCTGCCCACACCGCGAGCCGAGCACGGCGAAACCCTCAGCGTCGCAGCCCGCGACCTGACAGATCGTTGCTTGGCGACGGTGATTTCACCGATGCCTACAAGAGTCAGCTCACCTGACGATCGTGACCCCGTGCGGGTTGGAGGCCGGGTCACGCCAGAACATGTCGGCGTCGAACCGGTGGAACACTTGTGGGGGCAGGACGGTCTGGCGCGGGATGAACTGCACCTTGCGCCGAATCGTGTGCAACCCGGGTGCTCCCAAGGCGAGATCGAACTCGTCGGCGTTGTATTCGACGTTGTCGAAATCGTGGTCGAACCAGGGTTCACCGATGAAGTCGTAGATCGTCTTCAGCGCCCGAGTGGGATCGGTGACCAGTGCGTCGTATTCGACCAGAATCATGGCCGGCGCCTGCTCACCGAAGAAGCCGTCCTTGAGCGCGTCCAACGCGTAGCCCACCAAGCCATCGGAGCTGGCGACGGCGCCGATCCGCGAGAAAACCGTCCCCCCGGATTCGTATCCGAACATCCTCGAAGGCTCGAAGGCGTTGCGGCGAACCAGCCGTTCGATCGAATCCATGATCCAGTTCACGTCACGGACACAGCAGATCACCCTGGCGCTCGGAAAGAGCTGGGTGATCGCCGGCAGCTTGGCGCACCACATCCGGTTGGTGTCGAAGACCACCTTGTCCGACTGCGTGTCGGTGTAGTAGCTGCTGAACAAACCGGTCAGGATGTCGCGTCGCTGTTTGGCGTCGATGAAGACCGCCGTCTCGTTTTGCCGGCTCATCGACTTCTCCAGCGCCAGGTACATCGAACCCACCGGGCTGGTCATTCCGGCATGAAAGCGCGGATTCTGCCGCAGGATCCCAGCCAGCAGCGTCGAACCCGATCGGGGCAAACCGGAGATGAAGTGGATGCCGTGCTGCATGGTTCTCCTGTCGCGATCCTTTGCTGGCAGTCCCTGGCCTGCTCCGTCCGCCAAGTCATCATTCGCAGCCGGCCCGGACTCCCCCGCTGGAATTCGACCCCTGGGGTGGACACGGCACTCGCGGACGAACAGCCCCCGACAGCGTAGCGGCTACGTGAACCCATTCGTAGGCGGCCGCGCTTTCAGGTCCGCACGGAGAGCCGAACCGTCGGCTGCTGTGAAGGCCGCCCGCGTCTGCGGGCGAACCGTCGGCGCGGCACGATGAACACATGGCCACCCCCTCCCCACAACCGGCGGACCCGGTCTACCGCGCCCTGGTCGTCGACGACGAGGCGGCACTGGCCGAGGTGATCGCCAGCTATCTCGAACGCGAGCAGTTCGAAGTCACTGTGTGCCATAACGGGACCGAGGCCGTGGCCACGGCCCGCAGGGTCGATCCCGACGTCGTTGTGTTGGATCTGGGCCTGCCCGGCATCGACGGGGTCGAAGTATGCCGACAGCTGCGGACATTCTCCGACGCCTATGTCGTGATGCTGACCGCCCGCGACACCGAGGTGGACACCATCGTCGGGCTCTCGGTCGGTGCCGATGACTACGTCACCAAACCGTTCAGCCCCAGAGAACTCGTCGCGCGTGTCCGCGCCATGCTGCGACGGCCGCGCAGCGTGTCGGGCGCGGTCTCCCAGCCCGGCACCGAGCTCGTCCCGCCCCGGACGTTCGACTCGCTGTCCATCGACGTGGGCGGCCGACAGGTTTTCCTCGACGGCAATCCAATCGGCTTGACGCGCACAGAGTTCGACATCCTTGCCGCCCTGTCCTCCAGACCCGGCCTGGTGTGGAGCCGACGGCAACTCATCGAGGCAGTCTGGGGCGAGCCGTGGGTGGGCAATGACCACCTCGTCGACGTCCACATCGGGCACCTCCGGCGCAAATTAGGGGACGACCCCACCGATCCGCGCTTCGTCTTCACCGTTCGCGGGGTGGGATACCGGATGGGAAGCACGTGGTGAGCATTCGTACCCGTAAAGGGGTCGGGATGCGCCGGCGGTTACTGGCATCACAGACCGTGGTGCTGTTGACCGGGGGCCTGACCACCTGGCTGGTCGCACTGGTGGTCGGCCCGCCGCTGTTCCGGGAGCACTTGTTGCGGGCAGGGGTACCGCAAGACTCCCACGAGCAGTTCCACGCCGAGCAGGCCTACCGGGATGCCACCGCCATCTCCATTGCGGCGGCCATTGCGGTGGCCGCGCTGACGGCGTTCGCGATCACTGCCTATATCAGCCGCCGCCTGCAGCGCTCGGTCTCCGAATTGTCCACGGCTGCGGGCTCGGTAGCCGAGGGCCGTTACGACATCCGGGTCTCACCACCGCGACTCGGCGGTGAGTTCGACGACCTCGCCGCAGCGTTCAACCAAATGGCCGCTCAGCTTCAATCGGTGGAAACCACCCGGCGGCAATTGTTCGGCGACCTCGCCCACGAGATCCGCACGCCGGTATCGGTGCTGGAGGCCTACTTCGAGGCGGTTGAGGACGGGGTCAGGGTGCTGGATCCGAAGACCTTGGCGATGCTGCGCGAACAGACCGGACGCCTGGTGCGTTTCTCCGCCGATGCCGCGGCCCTGGCCCAAGCCGAGGAAGCCCGCGCCAGCATCGCCCCTGAGTCGGTCGACGTCGCTGAACTAGTCGCGGTCGCGACGGCGGCCGTCGCCGAACGATACGCGGCGAAACAAGTGTCGCTGACCTCCCATGTGGCCGACGCACCCACGCTCTGGGCCGACCGGCAGCGTCTGGGCCAGATCCTGACGAACCTCCTCGACAACGCGTTGCGTCACACCCCTGCCCACGGACGCGTCGACATCGGCGCCACCTCCGATGCCGACGCGGTGGTGTTCACCGTCGCCGACGACGGGGAGGGTGTCCCCGCCGAGCACCTGCCCCACCTTTTCGAACGGTTCTACCGGACTGACTCCGCCCGTGACCGGGCAAGGGGCGGAGCGGGCATCGGTCTGGCCATCGCCAAGGCGCTCACTGAAGCCCACGGCGGGCACATCGGCGTGGACAGCCGGGGACCTGGAACGGGCACGAGGTTCACCGTGTCGATTCCGATACGGCCTGGTTCCTGACCTCGCAGTGGCTCGTCAAGATTCGATGAAGAACCGGCCAACCGGTGGCGGATGACTGTCGAACGGGCAACCCTGGTCTCATGGAAATCGGATTATCGACCACCCTGGACACGACGTTTCC
This sequence comes from Mycobacterium sp., assembly GCA_020438905.1. GTDB lineage: Bacteria > Actinomycetota > Actinomycetes > Mycobacteriales > Mycobacteriaceae > Mycobacterium. The sequence goes on along the minus strand of JAGQTQ010000153.1, from coordinate 4,810 downwards.
CGACGCGGTGGCCCGCACCCGGGAAGCCCTGGCAGCACAGGGATTCGGAGTTCTGACCGAGATCGACATGCAAGCCACCCTCAAGGCGAAGCTGGACAAGGACATCGGGAGTTACCTGATCCTGGGGGCCTGCAATCCGCCGATGGCCCACCGAGCGGTCAGCGTCGATCGCCAGATCGGCCTGCTGTTGCCGTGCAATGTGGTCGTTCGGTCCGACCCCGACGACGACACCCGGGTGATCGTCGAGGCGATGAACCCGCAGATCCTCGTGGAGGTCACCGGGGAACGCGAACTGCGCGGCGTCGCCGACGAGGTCACCACCAAGTTGCAGGCCGCGATCGACTCCCTGACTCAGACCTGACCTGGCATCCGACCGTTATCGGTTGGTGCTTGTTCGTCCCGGCTGCCGATCGGCACCATCGAGGCGATGAAGATCAGGGCTCTCACCGACACTGACGGCAGGGTGGCCGCCCGCGCGGCTGCCGTCGCATCCATCGGCGCGGCAACGATTCACCTGGCGGTGGCCCCCGGCCACTGGAGCGAGTGGCTGCCGTCCGGGCTCTTCTTCGCCTCGGTCGCGGTCTTCCAGCTGCTGTGGGCCTTCCTGGCATGGACGCGTCCACCGGCGGCGCTGCTGGCGGCGGGAATCGCGGTGAACACCGGCCTGGCCGCACTCTGGGTCCTCTCCAGAACCGCCGGAACCCCCCTCGGCCCGAACACCGGCCATACCGAAGCCATCAGAGCCGCAGGCATCTGCGCGCTACTGCTCGAGTGCTACGTCATCATGGGCGCGGGATGGGCATGGCTCCGCAATGAGGAACGAGCGCAGCCGGTGTCGGGAATCTCCAGTGCCCTGGTGCTTTTCGGAGCCAACACCCTGGTGGCCGTCGCGGCGACCGTCGGCCTGGCCTCCGGACTGCAGGGCGATGACCACGGCGCCCATCGTGCGCCCGCCGAGGCTGAAGGCCCGACGACCGAGAACGCCGAATCCGTTGCGCGAAAGGTAAGTTCACCTCATCAAGATGCCGGACACCCGCACGACGAGTGACGCGGCGCCCCCGGTCAGGCGAAGTGCTGACTGACCAGCGTCCAGTGGTTGCCGACGTCGTCGCGATGATAGGACAACTCGCTGAGGAAGGCCCGCGCCAGAACCAGGCCGCGGCCGTTCTCCGCCATCACGTCGGGCATCCTCAGCGATTCGAGGTCTATCTCGGCGGGCAGACCGTCGTCGGTGAACTCAACGCGCACCTGATTGTCTACGACTCGGACCTCCACCCGGATCTGTAGATCCCGGCCGCGGCCGGCATGGTCGAGGATGTTGTTGCCGACCTCGGCGGCGGCGATCGCGACATCCGTGCGGGTGGCCTCGGGCACCTCGCCGTGTTCGGCCCAGGCCATCTCCAGGGTCCGCTGGATCTCACCGGGAAAGTCCGGGCCGGACTTGGTTTCCAGTGCCCCGATCTTCGGATTGGCCAGCATCCAGAACGGCTTGCCCACTGCCGATCCCACCGCTCGCAGCTGCCGGGCGAGGGTGCGGTAGTGACGGCTTCGCAGACGATCCCGAAGGACGGTCCAGAGCACCCGGAATCCGTCCCGTATCGCGTTGAGGTTGCTCTCGCCGTAATACCGGTCGTACTCGTAGCTCGGCACCTCGATGATGATGGCCTTGGCGATGGCGAACCTGCCGATGATCATCGCCTCGATTTCGAAACCATCGCCGAACTGGGGGGCCTCCGCCGCCGGGTCTGGCAGGTTCAGCGCGGGGAGTTGGTCGGCCCAGAAGGCGTTGAAGCCGTAGCACAGATCGGTGAACCGGGTGCCGGTCAGCCCTGATGCCAGAACGTTGAGCCCGTAGTTGCCCAGCGAGCGGAACGCGGTGATGTCCTGGCTGCCGCCGCCCGGGCAGAAGCGGCTGCCCTTGGCGAGATCCGCCCCTTGGACGAGCGCCTCGACGAAGCGGGGAATCTCGTGCGGGTCGGCCGAGCCGTCCACGTCGAAGGTGACGATCACATCACCCTTGGCATGCCCGAACCCGCAGATCAGCGCATTGCCCTTGCCCTTACGCGTCTGGTAGACGACCTTCGCCGAGGGGAGGGCGGCCCGCGCGGCCCGTGCGGTCTCGTCGTCGTCGGCACTGACGACGACGACCACCTCGTAGTAATTGTTCAGATACGGCAGAACCTCACGGATGTTCTCCGACTCGTTCTTCGCCGGCACCACCACGCTGACCCGGGGATGCCGCGGCCGGAGGCCGCGCCGGCCGAGGGCCAGATCACCGGCATACTGGAAGTCAAGTGCCGCAGCCGCTGGGCCGAACGTCGGTTCGGCAGGATCGGCCATCATGTTCGCGGCTCCTCCGGCTCGGCGCTGCACAGCGTCGGGTTCCGATACTAGTCCCGCGAGTTGACCGCGGTACGCGGGTATACGAGCCGGACCCGAAAGGATCAGACCTGCCTGCTGGTGGAGCTGCCGGGAATCGAACCCGGGTCCTACGGCATTCCCTCAAGACTTCTCCGTGCGCAGTTCGCCTTGTCTCTACTCGGATCTCTCAGTCACGCGAACAAGCCGAGATGACGATCCCAGTCGCTGTTGGTGTCCCGCTCAGTCCCGCGACCGAACCAAGCGGTGGATCCCTCTAGCTGATGCCAGAATCCGGGCCGAGGGCATTCCCGGTCTGACAGACACGCCGTCGCTTAGGCAGCGAGGGCGTAGTCGCGCTGATTGGAATCGGCGCTTAATTGGTTGCAACGACGCTTACGGTGGTCTCTTGCCTGCACCGGCACGCTTCCCTTGATTCGATGCGCGAAGTCGAAACCGTTCAGCCCCTCGCATCCCAACCGATGGCTTCGGCCGGATTTCTCATGGTACGCCAAGGTAACGACAGACCGACACCGGATAATTCCCCGCCGCCACAACGCGATCACCCAAACCGGCCGCGAGCAGCTAGATTGCGATCATGGGCCGCATCCGGACGCCGATCACCGCAGCGCTGCTGGCCCTGACCACCATGACCGGCTGTTCAGGCGACCCGACTCCGACCGCGCGGGCGATGCCGGCCGAACAGGTCGCCGTCATGGTGATGACCTCGGGGGGAATGATCCCCCCGGTTGTCGCGGTGCTGCAGTCCCCGTCTCTGGTCGTCTACGGTGACGGCCGGGTGCTGTCCAAAGTGCCGGCCCCGGCTCTGCAACTGGTTCCGGCCCGCTACGAGGTCGCCGACGTCGGCCCCGAGGCGGTCCGCGCCTTCGTCTCAAGCGCCCGCTCCGGCGGGCTGATCAGCGAGGCCACGGACTTCGGCTCGCCCCCGGTCACCGATCTGGGTACCACGACGGTGCTGTTGCACGGCGACGGCGAGCCCTCCCAGGTCAGGGTGTACGCCTTCGACGAGCGGTTCGAGCACGACCTCAGTCCCGCACAGCGTGATGCCCGGGCCGGGCTGCGCGCGCTGATCGCCCGCGCCGCCGACCTGGCGGCCGGCACGCCGCGCATGCCCTATGTTCCGGACCGGGTCATCGTCAGCGAGCCGATGCCCGGCCGCAATCAGGAGCCCGCGAGCACGCCCTGGCCCGGTCCCCCGCCGTCGACCTTTCTGATTCCGACAAGAAAGGGGCGCGCCGTCGCCTGCGGCGAACTCCTCGGCGCAGACGCCAGCACGGTGTACCTCGCCGCGCTGGACAACAGCGGTGCGCGCTGGCTGGTCGATGGCGAGACCCGGGTGCTGGGCGTCAATCCGGTTCCGTTGCCAGGCGCCTGCCCGTAGCCGACCTGGCCCTCAGATCACGTAATTCAGGTTCTCCACGATGCGCGCGCCCGCGGCGGCGTCGCCGGCGTAGTCGATGGACTGCGCGCGCTCGGCCAGCATTGGCCGGCCCCCGGCCAGCCGGGTGAACTGCAGGCCGTCGACGGTGATCCCGATGGTCGGCTCGGCCCCGCCGAAGTCCCCGACCACCGCCGCGCGGCCCTCCTCGTTCACCGCCACCCGGATCTCCCGGGACAGCGGACCGGTCAACGCGATCAGCACCCGCGCCCCGTGCGGGGCCTTGCCCTTCTTGACCACCACGAAACCCATGCTGGAGGCCATCTCGTCGAGGGCCAGACGGGAGTCGGCACCGGCCAGATCGGCGTCGGTGGCCGCCCGGCTCACCGCGTGACGGATGTCGTGCTCGTGCATCCAGCAGTCGAAGATCCGCACCCGCATGAACCTGCCGTAGCTGTCCGGGCCGGCGGGGGTGAAGGTGACGGTGTTCCACTCCTCGACGGGCATCGCCGAGAGCATCGCCTTGCGGCGAGCGGTGATATCGCGGAACTTGGCCAGCAACTCCGCCGGTGAATCGGCGCGCAGGTGCTCGACCCAGCGCTCGTTGAGCGCGCCGATGTCGTTGTGGACATGCTCGCGGGTGGTGACGTCGCCGTCGGCCTCCGGGGTCGGCGTGCCCGCGAGCATCATCTCGGTGCCGACGATATGGGCGACCACGTCGTGCACGGTCCAGCCCGGCAGCGAGGTCGGCGTCTGCCAGTCCTCGTCGGACAGACCCGCCAGCAGGGCGTCGATGGCGTCCCAGGAGGCGAAAAGTCCGGTCAGGATCTCGTCTTTGTCGAGGACGGTGCGGGGGCGTTGGGCGTCGGCCATTCACCTGATGTTAGTGCCAGGAAGCGATCCTGGAATTAGCCTCAATCCACCGATGGGCCGTGCTGGCTGATTTTCCGGTGTTTGGGTTGTCGATTTCGGCTGTGAGCAGGGGGTATCTGCTGGTTTGCCCAGCTTTTCCTGTTTGTTCCTTGGTTGGGCCGTGACGGCGGGTGGTCAGGG